>CAYLWH010000023.1:35906-43896 GCA_964387245.1 uncultured Mycobacterium sp. | reverse complement strand
CCGCCTTCTCCGCCGGGCAGTTGTGGTGGATGAGCGTGCCGATGGCGGGCCCGCCGCGATACCACCCGGTGAACGGCGGCATCTCCCAGACGGCCTCCTGTGTGAACATCGTCACCAGGGTGTCGATGTCGTAGTCCTCGAATGCGGCGACGTAGCGGCCGAGCAGGGCGCGGGCCCCCGGTGAATCCGGCGCCCCGACGGTGTCGTCCTCGCTGGGGTCGGCGCTTTCGAGTTGGGCACGGGCCCGCTGGAGCAAGCTGTTGACCGCCGCCGTGCTGGCACCGATGGCATCGGCCACCTCGGCGGCCTTCCACTGCAGGACATCTCGGAGTACCAGAACCGCGCGCTGGCGCGGGGACAGGTGCTGCAGCGCGGCGATGAACGCCAGCCGAACGGACTCCCGCGAACCGACGATGTTCGACGGGTCGGCGGCGTCGTCGGGCAGCGGTTCCAGCCACGGCACATCGGCGCGCGCCTCCAGCTCGGCGGTGGGATCGGAATCGGGCCCGCCCAGCCCCGTCGGGAGTGGCCGGCGCTGCCGACCCGCCAAGGCGGTCAGACAGGCATTGGTGGCGATGCGGTGCAGCCAGGTGCGCACCGACGACTTGCCCTCGAACCGGGGATAGGCCTTCCACGCGCGCAGGTAGGTTTCCTGGACCAGATCCTCGGCGTCGTGCAGGGATCCGGTCATGCGATAGCAGTGCGCCAGCAGTTCGCGGCGGTACCGCTGGGCGTCGGCGAGAAATGCGTCCGGGTCGTCATCCAGACCCCGTGCCGGCACGCTCACCTCCTCGACCTTACGCCGGGCCGTCGGCGGCCGGTCGTTACGCTGCTCAGATGGTTGAGACCCGGATCACTCGCTCGGAGCGCACCTTCGACGGCGTCGGCGGCGTCCGCATCGTCTATGACACCTGGACGCCGGAACTCGCGGGCGCCGATCCCAAGGGCGTGGTGATCCTGTCCCACGGCTTCGGTGAGCACGCCCGCCGCTACGACCACGTCGCGCGGCGGTTCGGTGCCGCCGGGCTGGTCACCTACGTCCTGGATCACCGCGGACACGGCCGCTCCGGTGGCAAGCGGGTCCGCGTAAAGGATGTCTCCGAGTACACCGGCGATTTCGCCACCCTGGTCGGGATCGCCGGCCGCGAGTACCCGGGGGTGCCCAAGATCGTGCTCGGGCACAGCATGGGCGGCGGCATCGTGTTCGCCTACGGTTCGGACCGGCCTACCGACTACGACCTCATGGTGTTGTCCGGTCCCACGGTCGCCGCGCAGGAGGACGTCAAGCCGATGCTGGTGATCGTCGGAAAGGCTCTTGGTGCGGTCCTGCCGGGCGTCCCGATGCAACAGCTGGACGCCAACGCGGTGTCGCGCGACCCCGCCGTGGTCAAGGCATACAACGAGGATCCGTTGGTCTGGCACGGCAAGGTGCCGGCCGGGGTGGCTCGTGCGCTCCTATCGGTCGGTGCGTCGATGCCGCAGCGGGCGCGTGCCATCACCCGGCCCGTTCTGGTGGTGCACGGTTCCGACGACAGCCTGATCCCGGCGAAGGGCAGTGAACGCATGGTGGAGTGCCTCGCCTCCGACGACGTGCACCTCAAGATCTACCCCGGCCTCTACCACGAGGTGTTCAACGAGCCCGAACGTGACCGGGTTCTCGACGACGTCGCCGCCTGGATCGGCGCCCGGATCTGACGACTCGCGTGAAAGCGCTTGTCGGCGTTGCCCTTCTGGTGCTGACACTGCTGGCGGGGTGCGCGCAGGACAACGAGGCGTGGGTCGACGACGAGGTGACCTTCGTCGCCGACGGGTTGACCATCCACGGCACCTACCGGCACCGACCCGACGGTGCGCCCGGTCCGGCGGCCCTGTTGATCTCGGAGAGCGGGACGACCGACCGCAACGGTGACAACGCCGTGGCCGGCCCGGTGGGCAACATGCGCCAACTCGCCGAGTATTTGTCCGACCACGGTGTGGTCAGCCTGCGCTACGACAAGGTCGGCACCGGGCAGACCGGACTGGGTCCCTACGCCGACCGTCCCGCCGAGGTCGGCAGCGCGGTGTTCACCGCGGGCGCCAAGGCCGCGATCCGTTTCCTTGCGGCACAGGAAGGCGCCGACAAGGACCGGATGTCGGTGTACGGCCTCGGTGAGGGCTCCACCCACGCGATGGCGCTGACGACCGATTCGGCGGCCGACGCTCCCCGGGTGCACTCGCTGGGACTGCTGCAGCCGCTGCCGGGCCGCTATCTGGACCTGATCACCGCGCGGGTCGCGCATGATACCGCCGCGGCGGTCAAGGCCGGCGCCAAGAACCAGCAGCAAGCCGACGTCGTGCTCGGGGCGTGGACCGCCGCGGTGGCCCAGGCCCGCACCGAGGGCACGGTGCCGCGCGGGTCTCTGCCCGACGGCCTGAGCGCCATCCTCAACGCGGGCAATGTCAAGGCCGTGGTCGAGGCGGACAGCATCGACCCGCTGGCCGAGGCCGCGGAGATCGCCGCCGGTCTACCGGTACTGCTGACCTGTTCGGATTCCGACGCACAGGCGAGCTGCACGGACTTCGAACCGCTGGCGGGCGCCCTGGCGCACACCGCGCTGACACTGGTGGAACTCAAGGGCGTCAACCATGTGCTGCGTGACGACCCGACCGACAACGTCGCCAACTACACCAGGAAGGACCCGCTGTCACCGCAGCTGACCGCGGCACTGAATCATTTCGTCGTCAAGTAGTCACCCTCTTCGGCGAGCAGACGCAAACTCCCACGATCCGGCCTGGATTCAAGGGAGTTTGCGTCTGCTCGCGCTCGGATGGGGCGGGCACGCACGGAAAGGTCGTACCCGTGCCCTAGCCTGACGCCATGGCTGACGACAAGATGCTGGCGCGTATCGCAGCGCTGCTGCGCCAGGCGGAAGGCACCGACAACGCGCATGAGGCCGAGGCGTTCATGGCGGCCGCGCAGCGGCTGGCCACGGCCACGTCGATCGACCTCGCGGTGGCGAGGTCGCATTCGGCGAAACGCCAGGCGGCACAGACTCCCACACAACGCACGATCACCATCGGCGAGGCCGGTTCGCGCGGTCTGCGCACCTATGTCCAACTGTTCTCGGTGATCGCACATGCCAATGACGTGCGCTGCGATGTGGCCGCCAACTCGACCTTCGTGTATGCCTACGGGTTCACCGAGGACATCGACGCGACCCACGCGCTGTACGCCGGCCTCGTGGTCCAGATGGTGAAGGAGTGTGACGCCTACCTGTCCTCCGGTGCACACCGCCCCACCCCGACCATCACGGCCCGGCTGAACTTCCAGTTGGCGTTCGGGGCGCGTGTCGGCCAGCGCCTCGTCGAAGCTCGCGAGGAGGCCCGGCAGGAAGCGGCCCGGGATGAGGCGCGAGCACCGGGCACCGCGATTGCCTTGCGGAACAAGGAGATCGAGTTGCGTGACCACTATCGCAGCGCCTCGAAGGCACGCGGCAGATGGCGGGCGACCAGCGCGTCGGCAGGGTACTCGTCGGCGGCGCGGCGGGCCGGCGATCGCGCCGGGCGGCGGGCAAGGCTCGGCAGCTCGGGGGAACTGCCCGGTGCGCGGGCGCCGCTGCAGCGATGACCGAACGGGACTCGCAACGCACCGCGGTGTACGCCGCGGAGCGGTTCGTCCGAACCCTGTTCGACCGGGCCGCCGAGCACAACTCCGGCAGCATCGACTTCTTCGGCACCCGGCTCACCCTGCCGCCGGAGGCCCGGTTCGGCTCCGTGCAGACCGTCGGCGACTACGTCGACCGCGTGCTGGCGATGCCGGCGGTCCGCGCACGCTGGCCGGTCCTGCCGGTGAGCGTGCGGGAGCGTCGTGGCGCCACGGCTGCGCACTACGAAACCAGTGGCGGCACATCGGTCATCGCGGTCCCGGACCGGGCGGCACGGTGGGCGTTGCGGGAACTTGTGGTACTGCACGAGATCGCCCATCACCTGTGCCCCGCCGAACCGGCGCACGGCGGCGAGTTCGTCTCGACGCTCTGTGAACTCGCCGAGATCGTCATGGGACCCGAGGCCGGCCACGTGCTGCGCGTCGTATACGCCAAGGAGGGCGTGCGGTTACGGTAAGGCGGTGAGCGAGCCCAACCCGACGGCCGTCGACGAGTTGCTGAACAGTTTGCTTCTCGACACCGACGAGGCCTTGGCGGCGGCGCTGGCCGACAGCGCGGCCGCCGGTCTGCCGCCCATCGAGGTGTCCTCCCAGACGGCGCACCTGCTCGGGCTGCTGGTCCGGATGGCCGGTGCGCGGCGGATCCTGGAGATCGGCACCCTCGGTGGCTTCAGCACCATCTGCCTCGCGCGTGCGGCCGGATCCGAAGGCAGTGTCGTCACGCTGGAGTACGAACCGCGTCACGCAGCGGTGGCCACGGCGAACCTGCGCCGGGCGGGGGTGGCCGACCGGGTCGAGATCGTCGTCGGGGCCGCGCTGGACACGCTACCGACGGTGAGCGGGGTTTTCGACTTCGTGTTCATCGATGCCGACAAGGAGAACAACTCGGCCTACGTGCGGTGGGCCGTCGAACTCGCCCACACCGGGACGGTGATCGTCGTCGACAACGTGGTTCGCGACGGCCGCGTCCTGGCGCCCGCCGCCGACGACGAACAGGCTAGGGCCGTGCGCGACATGCTCGAGATGATGGGGCGGCACCCCCGACTCGACACCGCCGCGATCCAGACAGTGGGGGTCAAGGGCTGGGACGGCTTCGCGTTGGCGCTGGTGAGATGAATTACCTGGGCTACCGCGGTGGCGACGCCGACACCGCGTTCGGCCGGTTCTTCGACCCACAGATGGCTCCCCTGCCGCGCCACGTCGTCGGTGCGCTCGAGCACGGCCCGCAGGCCGCCCCGGTTCTGCCTGACTTCGATTGCGCCGCAACTCTTCTCGATCTCGGTTATCAGCAGACCGAGAACGGGTACGGCCGGCTGCCCGGGGGTGGCATGCAGGTGTCGGTGCGCACCGACATGCCCGGGGTCACGCCGGCGATGTGGACTTGGTGGTTCGGCTGGCACGGCAGCGACGCGCGGCGGTACAAACTCTGGCACCCGCGGGCGCACGTGTCGGCGCAGTGGGCCGACGGCGGCGGTGACGGCCACTATGTGGGCCGGACTTCCCTGGTGCACGAGTACCTCGGGTCTGCGTACACCCGCGCGACGATCCGGTTCGTCGAACCGTCCGAACTCGGACTCGGTCCGTCGGAGAGCGAGGTTGCGATCTGCGCCCGTCTCGGCTCGCCCGATGTGCCCGTCGACGTCGGGTGGCTGATCCACCACGTCCGGCCCACCCCGACCGGCGCCCAGATGCGATCCCGATTCTGGATGGGTGGCTGGCACGTCGCCGTGCGGCATGGGAATCGGTTGACGGACAAGGTGGTTCGCCCGATCGCCGCGCGGATGCTGCCGGACCCGCGGGATCTGCTGGTGCACTGCGCGCAGGAGATGAATCACCTCGCCGGTTTTCTACCGGAACTCCACGCCATGCTGGCCTGATCAGGACTTTCACAGCGATTTTCGCCACGGTGCCGGCACCGTCTCTGTCAAGATGGATCCGGAAGGACGGTCACGATGCTCCAGCCCGATTCGATGACAGCCACCCGGCGCGGTGTCCTGCTGGGCGCCGGTGCGCTGGGGGCGGGGGCAGTCCTGGTGGCCTGCGGCGGCAAGACCGCAGACGCTCCGCCGGCCGCCGAGACGTCCGATGCGCCGTCCGATGCGCCGTCAGATACGAATGCCGGCACCACCGCGACGACGGCTGGCGCCTCGGCCAAGCTTGCCGACGTCCCGGTCGGCGGCGGCCTGATTCTCAAGGACGACGCGGTGGTCATCACCCAACCGGAGGCCGGTCAATTCCACGCCTTCAGCGCGGTCTGCACTCACAGGGGGTGCACGGTGAACAACGTCGCTGACGGCACCATCGACTGCCCGTGTCACGGCAGCCGCTTCAGCGTCACCGATGGTGCGGTGGTCGGCGGTCCGGCTACCAAACCGCTGCCGTCCAAGGCCGTGTCCGTGGCCGGTGACGTACTGACGGTCTCCTGAACCGGACTCAGTGATCGGCGGCCGCCGGCATGGCGGCCACCTTGGCGGAGATCCAGTCGACGAAGGCCAGACCGATCGCCGACAGGATGAAGGCCATGTGAATGATGGTCTGCCACTTCAGTTGTTCCGGCGGGATATTGGCGGCGTTGATGAACGACTTGAGCAGGTGGATCGACGAGATGCCGATGATCGACATCGCCAGCTTGACCTTGAGCACGTTCGGGTTGACGTGCGAGAGCCATTCCGGTTTGTCGGGGTGACGGTCCATCCGGATGCGGGAGACGAAGGTTTCGTAACCGCCGATGATCACCATGATCAGCAGGTTGGCGATCATCACCACGTCGACCAGGCCCAGCACGATCAGCATGACCGACTCTTCGCCCAGGTGGTCGAAGTCCATCACCAGATGGACGAGTTCCTTCCAGAACACCACCACGTAGACGGCCTGCGCGACGATCAGACCGAGGTACAGCGGTGCCTGTAGCCACCGGCTGACAAAGATCGAGGAACCGATCACCCGGGTGAACGACTCGAACGCCGGCCGGTAGGTCGCGGGTTCGGCGGGTGGAGGTGTCGGCGCGGGCAGCGTGTTGTCGTGCATAGTCATGGTGCTGCTGATCCTAGCGAGGCGAGCAGACGCAAAGTCCCACCGATCAGGCCTCGATCACGGGAGTTTGCGTCTGCTCGCCGGGTGGGTACGGCCTCAGCTGCACACCGCGCCGACCGCGGCCGAGCCCACCAGCTTGGCGTACTTGGCCAGCACACCCTTGGTGTAGGTCGGCGGCAGCGGCTTGAAGTCCTTTCGCCGGGCGTCGAATTCGGCCTCGTCGACCAGCACGTCCAGGCTGCCGGTGCCGACGTCGAGGCGGATGCGGTCGCCGTCGCGCAGGAATGCGATGGGGCCCGCGTCGACGGCCTCCGGGGCGATGTGCCCGACGCACAGGCCGGTGGTGCCGCCGGAGAACCGGCCGTCGGTCATCAGCAGCACGTCCTTGCCCAGGCCGGCGCCTTTGATCGCGCCGGTGATGGCGAGCATCTCGCGCATGCCCGGCCCGCCCTTGGGGCCCTCGTAGCGGATGACGACGACGTCACCGGCGGTGATGGTGCCGTCCTCCAAGGCGTCCAGCGCGGCCCGTTCCCGTTCGAAAACCCTTGCGGTTCCCTCGAACACGTCGGAATCGAAGCCCGCGGACTTCACCACCGCGCCCTCCGGCGCCAGCGAGCCGTGCAGGATGGTGATGCCGCCGGTTGGGTGGATCGGGTTGGACAGGGCGCGCAGCACCTTGCCGTCGGGGTCCGGGGGAGCGATGTGCGCCAGGTTCTCGGCCATCGTCCGACCCGTCACCGTCAGCACGTCGCCGTACATCAGCCCCGCGTCGAGCAGGGCTTTCATCACCACCGGCACACCGCCGATGTGGTCGACGTCGAACATCACGTGCTTGCCGAACGGCTTGACGTCGGCCAGGTGTGGCACCTTGGCGCCGATCCGGGTGAAGTCCTCCAGCGTCAGCTTCACATCCGCTTCGTAGGCGATGGCCAGCAGGTGCAGCACCGCATTCGTCGACCCGCCGAAGGCCATCACCACCGCGATGGCGTTCTCGAACGCCTCCTTCGTCAGGATGTCGCGGGCGGTGATCCCGCGGCGCAGCAGCTCGACGACTGCGATTCCGCTGCGGCGGGCGAAGCCGTCACGACGGCGGTCAGTGGCCGGCGGAGCCGCGCTGCCCGGCAGCGACATGCCCATCGCCTCGGCAGCCGAGGCCATGGTGTTGGCCGTGTACATCCCGCCGCAGGCGCCCTCGCCGGGACAGATCGCACGCTCGATGGCGTCGACGTCCTCGCGGCTCATCAGGCCGCGCGCGCAGGCGCCGACCGCCTCGAAGGCGTCGATGATCGTGACGTCGCGCTCGGTGCCGTCGGA
>CAYLWH010000023.1:6026-35896 GCA_964387245.1 uncultured Mycobacterium sp. | reverse complement strand
CAGGCGGGCGGCCGCCATCAGCATGCCGGGCAGCGACTTGTCGCAGCCGGCCAGCAGCACCGAGCCGTCGAGGCGCTCGGCCTGCATGACCGTCTCGACGCTGTCGGCGATGATCTCCCGGGAGACCAGGGAGAAGTGCATGCCCTCATGCCCCATCGAGATGCCGTCGGACACCGAAATGGTGCCGAACTCCATCGGGTAGCCGCCGGCCTCGAACACACCTTCCTTGGCGGCCTTGGCGAGGCGGTCCAGGGACAGGTTGCACGGGGTGATCTCGTTCCACGAGGACGCCACACCGATCTGACACTTGGCGAAGTCTTCGTCGCCCATGCCGACCGCGCGCAACATCCCGCGCGCCGCCGCTTTCTCCAGGCCGTCGGTGACATCGCGGCTTCGGGGCTTCATGTCCGGTGCTGAGCCGCTTGCGCGAGGAGGGTCTGGCTGAGCTGAGGGCATGGATTCAAGTATGACCTCCGAGCTTTTCGCACCCAAATCGTTTGCGATACCCCTCCGGGGTATGAGGTACGGTGGGTCCATGACGTCCACCCGAATCCTCGCGCTCCTGGCCGCCCTGACAACCGCGATCTTCCTGTCCGCCTGCAGCAGTGCCGACACAGCCTCGCACGACGGCCACACCGACGACGGCCATGGCGCCTCCGAGATCACCGGGACGCCCGCCGGCTTCGACGCCGATGACGTCGCGTTCGCTACCGGCATGATTCCGCACCACCAGCAGGCCGTTGCGCTCTCGGACCTGGTTCCCGACCGTACGACCAACGCCGAACTGATCACCCTGGCCCAGCAGATCTCGGCCGCTCAGCAGCCCGAGATCGACACCATGAAGGCGTTCCTGGTGCAGTGGAAAGAGAACCCGCAGGACGACACCGGGCATGCCGACCATTCCGGCCATCCGGGCACGGCCGGCATGGTGGACGAGACCACCATGGCGAAGCTGCAGGCAGCCAACGGTGCCGAGTTCGAAACGCTGTGGTTGCAGTCGATGGTCAGCCACCATCAAGGGGCCATCGAGATGGCCAAGGCCGAGGTCGCCAACGGCCAGAATGTGGACGCAAAACAACTTGCGCAGAACATCATCACCGCGCAGCAGGCCGAGATCGATCGGATGAAGACGATGTTGGCGGGGAACCGGTGAACGTTACTCACGGCTATTCGTCCACCAAGGACAATTACGCCAAACGACTCCGCCGCATCGAGGGTCAGGTGCGCGGCATTGCGAAGATGATCGACGAGGACAAGTACTGCATCGACGTGCTCACCCAGATCAGCGCGGTCAACAGCGCGTTGCGGTCGGTGGCGCTGGGCCTGCTCGACGAGCACCTCGGCCACTGCGTCAGCCACGCGGTCGCCCAGGGCGGTGACGAAGCCGACCGAAAGCTTGCCGAGGCGTCCGCGGCGATCGCGCGGCTGGTGCGTTCGTGACCGGCGTCTGGCAAACGGCGTTCGCGATCGGATCAACTCGACGACGTCGGCGGTTTGGAGTTGATCCGCACGGCAGCACGCGGCCGGTGGGGATCAGGCAATCCGGTCCGGGCGGCGTTTGTGTAACGGAACGGGAGGTCAATGCGATCATCCTCACAACCTCAGCGTGTTTGGAGCCGGTGAAGGTGCCGGTGGGTGTTGCCGCGGACGGTAGGCGGCCTGCGGCTGTGCGAGACTGGACGAAGTTCGACATTGGAGGTTTAGGTATGCAACGGCGAGCAAGGAGCACGCTGGGGGCGACGCTGGCGACTGCGGCCATGACCGCAGGACTGGTCCTCGGCGCCCCCGCGGCATGGGCGGATCCCGATCCGAATCTGCCCCCCGCGGACCCGGTGGCGGTCGACATTGCCCCGCCGCCCGGCGCCCCGCCGGCGGAACCCGTGGCACCGCCGGTACCCAACAACTACCCGTTCGCCCCGGGCGACCCGCGGACGCAGCCGGTCGAGGTCGCGCCGCCGCCCCCGGTGATGCCGTGGGAACAGCCGCTGCCCGCGCAGATCCCGCCAGGCACGCCGGCCGGCCAGAACCCGCTGCCGTTCGAAGGCACCCCGCCGTTCCGGCCACCGACCTTCAACCCGGTCAATGGCTCGATGGTCGGCGTGGCCAAGCCGATTTACATCAACTTCGCGGTGCCGATCGCCAACCGCAGGCTGGCCGAGGATTCGATCCACATCTCGTCGGTGCCGCCGGTCCCGGGCCGGTTCTACTGGGTCACCGACACTCAGCTGCGCTGGCGGCCGCAGGACTTCTGGCCGGCCAACACGGTCGTCACGATCGACGCAGCGGGCGCCAGGTCGACATTCCGCACCGGTGACTATCTGGTGGCCACCATCGACGACAAGTCCCACCAGATGGAGATCATGCGGAACGGCAAGCTGGAGAAGACCTTCCCGGTGTCGATGGGCAGACCCGACGGCAAGCACGAGACCAAGAACGGCACCTACTACGTGCTGGAGAAGTTCCCGTCGATCGTCATGGACTCGTCCACCTACGGCGTCCCGGTCAATTCTGCCGAGGGCTACAAGCTGACCGTGCAGGATGCCGTGCGCATCGACAACAGCGGTGCGTTCGTGCACAGCGCACCGTGGTCGGTGGGTGCGCAGGGCAGCCGCAACGTCAGCCACGGCTGCATCAACCTCAGCCCCGCCAACGCCCAGTGGTTCTACGACAACTTCGGCAGCGGTGACCCGGTTGTCATCAAGGGCACCGGCGGCGGCTGGTACAACACGCCGGACGGCGCGTCCGACTGGCAGATGTTCTAGCACCTAGCGGCCACGAGCAGACGCAGAGTCGCCCGAAAATCAACGGATTCGGGCGATTCTGCGTCTGCTCGGCAGGATGGGCGGCTGGGTGCTCAGTTCCAGATCCGCACCCGGTGCTGCGGGTCCAGGTACAACGCGTCGCCGGAGCTGACCCCGAACGCTTCGTAGAAGTCGTCGATGTTGCGGATCACGCCGTTGCAGCGGAACTCCGGTGGCGAGTGCGGATCGGTCGCCAGCCGTCGGATCGCCTCGGCGGCACGGGATTTCGTGCGCCACACTTGCGCCCACCCGTAGAAGACGCGCTGCACACCCGTGAGGCCGTCGATGACCGGAGGCTCCTTTCCGCCCAGCGAAAGCCGGTAGGCGAGCAGGGCGATCGACAGGCCACCCAGGTCGCCGATGTTCTCCCCGACGGTGAAGGCGCCGTTCACGTGGTGATCGGAACTCAGCGAGCGGGGTACGAACTCGTCGTACTGATCGATGAGCGCCTTTGTACGGGAGCCGAATTCGATACGGTCGGCGTCGGTCCACCAATCGACCAGGTTGCCGTCGCCGTCATACTTGGCGCCCTGGTCGTCGAAGCCGTGTCCGATCTCGTGTCCGATCACCGCCCCGATCCCGCCGTAATTGGCGGCTTCGTCGGCGTCGGCGTCGAAGAACGGCGGCTGCAGAATCGCGGCGGGGAACACGATCTCGTTCATGCCCGGGTTGTAGTAGGCGTTGACGGTCTGCGGGGTCATGAACCATTCGTCGCGGTCCACCGGGCCACCGAGTTTGGCCAGTTCACGGTCGTAACTCAGCGCGTAGCCGCGCCGGTAGTTGCCGTACAGATCATCGCGGCGGACGACGAGTTCCGAGTAGTCCCGCCAGGTCTTCGGGTAGCCGATCTTGGCGGTGAACTTGTCGAGCTTGGTCAGCGCCCGCGCCCGGGTCTGCGGTGTCATCCACTCCAGGCCGGTGATGCTGACCCGGTAAGCCTCGCGCAGGTTGGCCACCAACTCGTCCATCCGGGCCTTGTGCTCGGGTGGGAAATGACGCTGCACGTAGAGCTTGCCCAGCGCGTCGCCCATCAGGTTCTCGACCAGTGCGACGCCGCGCTTCCAGCGCTCCCGGATCTCCTCGGTGCCGGACAGCAGCTTGCCGTAGAACGAGAAGTCCTCGGCCACAAGCTCATCGGTGAGCAGCGCGGCGCGGGCGTGGATCAGCCGCCAGCGGGCCCAGCGCTTCCAGTCCTGCAGGTCGGCCTTCGACCACAGCGCCGCGAACGCGGTGAGGTAGTCGGGCTGTCGCAGCACGAGTTCGGCGGCCTGCTCCGGTGAGCCTCCGAGTGCCGTGATCCATCCGGCCCAGTCGAACCCCGGTGCCTCGGTGACCAGGTCGGCGAACGTGCGCAGGTTGTAGGACAACTCGGCGTCCCGGCGCTTCACCACGTCCCAGTGTGCGCCTGCCAGTTCGCTTTCCAGCGCGACGATGCGCGCCGCGTTCGCTGCGTGCTCGTCGGGCGTCCCGCCGTAGACGAGTGCGAACATCCGTGCGATGTGGCCCGGGTAGGCCGCCAGGATCTCGGCGTGCTGCGGGTCGCGGTAGTACGACTCGTCGGGCAGCCCGAGGCCGGACTGACTGACGTGCACCAGATAGCGGGACGAGTTCTTCGAGTCGGTGTCGATGTAGACGCCCGCGCCACCGCCCACCCCGGTGCGCTGCAGCCCACCGACTACCGCGGCGAGTCCGTCGGCATCGGCGCCGACGATCAGGGCGAGTTCGGCCAGCAGGGCCGAGACCCCTCGGCGCGCCACGGTGTCCTCGTCCATGAAGCTCGCGTACAGGTCGCCGATCCGCTGCGCCTCGGTGTCCGCTGCGGCGCTCCCGGCGGCGGCCTCGGTGATGAGGTCCCGGACCTGTTCCTCGGCGCGGTCGAACAGCGACCGGAACGCGCCGTCGGTGGCCCGGTCGGCGGGTATCGCGTAGTCGGCCAGCCAGCGGCCGTTGACGTGACCGAACAGATCGTCCTGCGGGCGCGCTCCGGCGTCGACATGGCTCAGGTCCAAGCCCGAGCGGATAGCTCCTACCGTCACCCCCACATCCTTCCAGACGCCGCCGGGCGCCTCCGCGCCATACCGGACGCTGCCCGCGGGTGACGAACGTCAGCGCAGTCGGGCGTGATCGACCTTGAGGCAGCGGTCCATCACGACTTCGATTCCTTCGGCTTCGGCTTGGTGCGCCAGTTGCTCGTCGTACAGACCCAGCTGCAGCCATAGAGTTCGCGGTCGCCGGGATAGCGCCAGGACGTCGGCGAGCACGGCGGGCAGTTCACTGCGGCGACGGAACACATCCACGAGATCGGGCGCCGACGGGAGCTCGGCCAGGCTCGGATACGTTGGTGCGCCGTCGATCTCGGTGATCGTGGGGTTCACCGGGTAGACCGTGTAGTCGCCGCTGTTCTTCAGATAGGTGAAGACCTCGTGGCCGGCTCGGTGCGGGTTGGCCGACGCGCCGACGACCGCGATGGTCCCGGTGTCACGCAGAATCCGCTGCAGATCCGACAACGCCTTGTCAGCCCTGGTCATGTCCGCTCTCGTCGCGCTGGGCACGGAGTCGGGCGAACCGGTCGGACAGTCGGCGGATCCGGATCACCAGTGATGCCGGCGGACTCACCCGTCCTTCCAGGTAGAGCACCAGATCCTCGGTCGGCACACCGATCCGCGACGCGAACTCCTGCCGAGTCAGCCCCGACCTGGCGACCAGTGATCGGATGTGACGGGCGGCTTCGGCACGTTCGGTGGCCTCGAGGTGCTGCCGACTGCGGATCAGCACCTCCGACAAGGCCCGGGTGATCCCTTGCGACGGGACGGTTTCGAGAACCTCTTCGACCTGGCGGGCGGTGCGGCCGTATGGGTCCCGCTTGATCGCCACGACGATCCGCTGCCACACCGAGATGTCACCGGTCGCCAGGGCCGACCTGATGGCCGTGGTGGGCCAGTATTCCACCGGACGGTCGGCGGCGGGGCCGTCGCTACTGCCGCCATTGCCGCGGGCGGCACCGGGGTCGGCGGTCAACGTCACCTCGATTCCTCCAACATGGCCACCGCCACGGACAGGCACCGCCGCCTGACCTTGTCCCAGTCCGTCTCGGTGCCGGAGTCGGACAGTTCGACGTCCTCGTCACTGGGCCGGGGGTCGGCGAGGCGGCGGACCAACTCGGTGGCAATCCATTGTTGCCCGGACGCTTGACCACAGTAGTACCTGTCGATGTCGGTCAGGGCCACCGCCGCGGTGTGCGGGTCCATCGCGTCGACCAGATTCGCGAGCTCGGTGAAGTCTCGGCTGCTGTTGCGACACATGATCAGGTAGCCCGCCAGGCGCAGCGTCTCGGCGCCGGTCGGGATCTGCAGTCGATCACCGGTCGGCAGCTGGACGTTCGTGGTCTCCACCGGAGCGCGGCGCTGCAGCGCCGGCCCGGGCTCGTCGCTCGTCGGCGACGATTCGGTGTCCAGCGCGTCCAGGGCCAGTGCCAGCCTTCCACGCCACATCGTCACCGGGTGCATTCGCCGAGGCACGCGGCGGTCGCCGTTGGTGGCGGGTTGACCGGTTGTGGTCTGGGTGCGGATTCGGACGGTCGAAGCGGTGGCGTTGGCGTATGCGCCGTCGCCGCCACGAACCCGACCTGCCAGGTCGCTCAGGCCCGCACAGCCGTGCAGCGCCAACGGATCCGCCACCGTGACGGCGTCCGGCGCGAGGCTCTTGAGCCGGGCCGCCGATTTCACCACCATGCGCAGATCGGGTCCTGGAGCCGCCAGCGCGGAGATGTCGTCGGGGATGATCACCAGATCGCCGAGGTCGACGTCGGGCAGCGGCTTCTCGAAGTCCACCGACGGCAGCGCACGGGCCAGCCAGCCGGGCAGCCACCAGTTCCACTGGTCGAACATCGCCATCAGCGCCGGCACCAGGACGAGTCGCACAACCGTTGCATCCACCGCGATTGCCACCGCGCACGCCACCCCCAACTCGGCGACCAGTGGCATCCCCGCGAAGGCGAATCCGACGAACACCGCGATCATGATCAGCGCCGCGCTGGTTATGGTGCGCGCACTGGTCGACACCCCGTAGGCGACGGCGTCCCTGGTGTCGCCGGACTGCAGGAACCGCTCCCGAATTCGGGTCAGCAGAAAGATCTCGTAGTCCATCGACAGACCGAACGTCAGCGCCAGCACCAGTGGCGGGATGGTGCTGTCGATCGACGAGATCGGGTCGAAGCCCAGCCGTTCCAGCCAGCCCCACTGGAAGATCATCACCAGGCTGCCGTACGCGGCCGCGACCGACAGCACGGTCATCAGCACACCCTTGAACGCAAGGAACACCGAACGGATCGCGATCAGCAGCATCACGAACGCGATCAGCGCGACGGCCGCGAACACCAGCGGCTGAGTCTGCGCGACGCGGTCGTCGAAGTCCTTGATCAGCGCCGTGGGTCCACCCACCGAGATGGTCGCGGCGTCGGCGCCGGGCGCCTTCGGCAGTTGGCGGCGCAACCAGGCGACGGTGTTACGGGCCGCCATGTCTTCGGGATCGACGGCCAACACGCCGCTGAGCAGGACCGTGCGTTTGTCGTCGGAGTACACCGGAGGTGCTACCGACACGATGTTGACCGCGCTGGCCAGTTGTTTGGCGACGGCGTCGACGACGCCGGCGTGCGGTGCCGTGGTGGCGTCCTCCTCGGCGAAGGTGACGAGGACGCGAACCGGTCCGAGCGCGCCCGGGCCGAGTGCTTCGGCGGCCGCCCCGACGCCACCGCGAATTTCGTGTGCGGCCGGGAACTGGCGCTGCATGCTGTTGCCCAGCACCATCGAGAACGCCGGTGCCGCCAGAGTCAACAGGAATGCGGCGGCGACGATCGCCGAGACCCACGGCCGCCTCATCACCGACCGCACCCAGCGGGTCCAGAACCGCGACTCGGTGGTTTCCCCGCGCCGAGACCAGCGCAGCAGTGACGACCGTTTGGCCGCGGACCGCCCGAATGTCGCCAGCACCGCCGGCGTCATGGTGACCGACGTCAGGACCGCCACCGCGACGGCCAGGATCGCGCCCGTGGCCATCGACGACAGCACCGGGGTGTTGATGAGGTAGATCGCCGTGACCGACGCGATCACCGTCAGGCCGGACAGCACCACCGCCAGGCCGGAGGTCGCCATCGCGGCGTCGGTGGCCTGCGCCGGGTCACGGCCGGCGCGCAACTCCTCGCGGAACCGCATGAGGATGAACAGCGAGTAATCGATGGCCAGGGCGATGCCGAACATCGAAACCGTCGTCGTCGCGAACACCGACATGGTGGTGAACGTGGACAGCAGATAGACGGCGCCCATCGTGACCACCACGGTGCAGACGCCCAGCGCCAGGGGTATCGCCGCGGCGGCCAGTGAGCCGAACACCGCCAGCAGCACCATCAGCACGATCGGCAGATTCCACCGCTCGGCCTCGGCGATGTCGTGCTTGGTGGCCTCCGAGGCCGCGGCGCCCAGGGCACCCTGCCCGATGACGTACAGCCGGACCTTCCCGTTCGACGTCTGACCGGGCTGTTCACCCGTCACGCCGACCTTCTCGCGCAGTTGCCGGGCGACGTCGACGGCGCCGGTGTTGTGGAAGTCCAGTCGCAGTGGCAGCACGTAGGGCCGATCGGGCTGCGGCGCCGGCTGGCGCGGATCCGGGACGACGGTGACGCTGGGTACCTCGGCGGCGATGCGCTGCAAGGTCTCCACGGCCGAGTTCATGTCGGGGTAGCCGGCGTCCGGGCGGGGAGCGGCCACCAACGCCAGCGGTGAGGAGCCTTCCTCGGGAAAATGCGCCTCGAGTACGCGCTGCACGTGCAGGGATTGAGATCCGGAGACCTCGAATCCGCCGCCGGTGAGGTGACCGGAGTGGGTGAACGCCAGCCACACGGCGGGCACCAGCGCCAGCAACCACGCACCGAACACCAGCCAGCGCAGTCTGCGCAGGCTGCCGCTGAGGCGCATCATGAATTGCTGGATGGCGATCTTCCGCATTCTCCCGTGACCGTGCCCGCGAGCCTACCGCAGGGCGTCGTGATCGATCTCCCGGTTTGCTCGCTGAGCTGGGACGACACCACGCCTCGAGCGCCACTCGAGCGGGCCGGATTGGCGCCCCCGGCAGCGGGGATGACAGGATGACCCATGGCCGGTTGTTGGCCTTTTCCGGGTCGGTGAGCCGGGCTTTCGCCCCCAAGTCTTGGCCGGCAACAGACGGGGGCGCGGCCGGTGAACAGTAAGGAGTTCCTCTTCATGGCTAGGACCGAACCCCGAGTCACTCGGGTCGCCGGCGCCGCCGTAGTCGTCGCCGTCGGTGGTGTCGTCACTGTGCTGTCGGGTGCACCGGGTGCTCCGTCGGCCGATGCGTCGACGGATCCGTGTGCCGCCAGCGAAATGGCCAAGACAGTCGGGAACGTGGCCATCAACTTGAGCATGTACCTGGACTCGCATCCGGAGACCGACCGGGTGCTGACGGCGGCAGCCGGGCAACCGGCCGGCCCGCAGACCTTCGCCAAGCTGAAGACCTACTTCGACGCCAACCCGCAGACCGTGACGGATCTGCAGGTCATCCAGCGGCCGGTGGCAAGCCTTTCGACGAAGTGCAGCTTGCCGATCAGCCTGCCGCAGGTGCTCGGCCTGATGCAGTCCGTCCAGGCGGCGCCCCCGGCGCAGGTCGTCTCGGGTCCGGTCGGTACCGCCGAGGCGCTGTCCTCGCCCGGGTCCGCGACGTCAGCCGGCCGGTGATCCTGCCTCCTTCCCGAAGAAGCCGGCCGAAACGCGCAGGATGCTCGCCCGGAACCTCGCTAAGCTTTCGTTGTCGGACCCCGCATGATCTGTGTGTCGCGAACCGGCCTGACCCGGCCAACCAGCCCGTCGTTGAAGGAGTCAGCATGTTGCGCACTGTCCGGCGCGATATCCGTCTGCCAGTCAAGGACGTCACGAACCGTTGCGGCGACACCGATGGCAACGGGATGCCGGGCGTTTCCACTGCCTAGGCTCGGGGTGACATGTCCGTACGGGAGAACGCCGGGCACAAGGTGCTCATGGTCGACGACGATCCGGACGTGCGCACCTCGGTAGCGCGCGGTCTGCGCCATTCCGGCTTCGACGTCCGGGTCGCCGCCAACGGCAAGGAAGCGCTTCGAGCGCTGTCGAACGAAGCGCACGACGCTCTGGTACTGGACGTGCAGATGCCCGAACTGGACGGCGTGGCGGTGGTGACAGCGCTGCGTGCGCTGGGCAACGACATCCCGATCTGCGTGTTGTCGGCCCGCGACACGGTCGACGACCGGATCGCCGGTCTGGAAGCCGGCGCCGACGACTACCTGACCAAACCCTTCGACCTCGGCGAACTGGTGGCGCGACTGCACGCGCTGCTGCGCCGTGCCGGGCATTCCGACGAGCGTTCGGACGCGATGACGGTCGGCCCACTGACGATCGACGCCGCGCGCAGGCTGGTGTTCGTCGAGGGTGAGCGAATCGACCTGACCAAACGTGAGTTCGATCTGCTCGCCGTGCTGGCCGACAATGCGGGCGTGGTGTTGAGCCGGCAGCGGTTGCTCGAACTGGTCTGGGGCTACGACTTCGACGTCGACACCAACGTGGCCGACGTCTTCATCAGCTACCTGCGTCGCAAGTTGGAGCGGGACGGCTGCCCGCGGGTGATCCACACCGTGCGCGGCATCGGATACGTGCTGCGGGCCGATCCGTGACAGCCGCCGGGCGGCCCCGGTTCAGCGTGTCGTTGCGAACCAGGGTGGCCATCGCCGCGGCTCTGGCGGCCGCCGTGGTGGTCGGTGTCCTGGCGGTGCTGACGTCGCTGGTGCTGGCCAGCAACGACGAGGCGCAACTCGACCGGCGGCTGGACGCGATCATCAACGCCAGCGTCAGCACGAGCGACCCGTGGGATCCGACCAACGGGGTGTTGTCGACCGGCCGGTCGGCCAGCACCGGCCAAGTGGTGTTCCAGCGCGGATTCCAGCTGCCGAGCCTGCCGCCGGGGACACAGACCGTCACCGTCAACGGCGTCGGCTACCGCGTGCGCACGGTGACTGTCGACCAGCGTGGTGGGCTACTGGTTTCCATCGGAATCCGGGCCGACAGCATCCTGCTCAGTCGCGCGCGGATCCCTCTCTATGTGCTCATCGGGGTGACGGCGATGTTGATCGCCGCGGGGTTGGGCTGGTTACTCGGTGGTGCGGCCACCAGGCCGCTGCGCCGGCTGACCGAGCAGACCAGGCGGCTGGGTGAGGCCGGCGGAGGCCAGATCGTGCCGGTGCACGGCGTCAAGGAAGCCGAGGACCTGTCCGAAGCGATGGTCGGCATGCTGACCCGGTTGGCGGCGGCACGGACCACGACCACGAATTCGTTGCAGGCCGCACAGGACTTCGCCGCCAATGCCGCGCACGAACTGCGCACGCCGCTCACCGCGATGCGGGCCGACCTGGACACCTTACGGATCCACGATCTGCCGCCCGAGGAACGTGACGAAGTCATCGCCGATCTGGCCCGGGCCCAGCGCCGCGTCGAGGCGACCATCACCGCCCTCGGGCAGTTGGCATCGGGTCAGCTGGCACAGGACGAGGACCGCGAACTCATCGATGTCGAAGCGCTGCTCGATCGGGTGGCCACGGAGAACGCCCGCGGGGACCTGGTCGTCATCGAGGTCCGGGCCGACGACGCGGGTTCCGTGCTGGGCTGGGCCGGGGGGTTGCGGTTGGCGGTGGACAATCTGGTGCGCAACGCCGTCCTGCACGGCCGTGCAACTCGTGTCGTCCTCACCGCGCACCGTGACGACCGGCGGTTGGCGATCGTGGTCGACGACAACGGGTGTGGGCTGCCGGCCGACGAGTACGGCACGGTGGTGGGTCGCTTCTCCCGCGGCAGCACCGCCGCGGCGGCAGGTTCGGGACTCGGCCTGGCGCTGGTGGCCCAACAGGCCGCGCTGCACGGCGGGCTGATCGAACTGTCCGACAGCCCGCTGGGCGGGTTGCGGGCGACGCTGACGGTTGCTACCCGGCCCGCGCCAGCCGGATGATCCCACGCCACCCGAGCAGCAGCAGCGCCGTCACTGCCGAGGCCACCACCAGGAAGCTGACCGCGACGCCCTGGCCGCTCACCATTCGCATCAGCATGCCGACCCCGACCGTGGCGACCCAGACGACCACTCCGGTCGGGGCCAGTGCGGTGGGTCGGCGCCAGCCGCGTGCGATCAGCCAGCCGACGGCGGTGCCGGCCAGGAACGGCCACGCGGTCTGGGTGACGCCGGCCAGCGTCACCCCCTCCGCGTGGCTGCGCCGGCCGATCACGCAGAACAGCAACACGCACAGCACGTCGGTCGTCATCGCCGCGGGGGCGCGGGCTCCCGCCGGGACAGTCGAAGTCATTGTCCGGCAGAGAAATTCATCACATCGAGTTCCAGCGGAGCGACCGCACCGAGGTCCCTGGCCGCGAAACCCGGCTGCAACGCGGCCGGCTGACCGGTGAACAACCGGTCCAGGGCCTGCGGTGAGGCGACCCGTTGGTCGAGTCGCAATGCGTTGATGACGAACGGCAACCCGTTGGCGGCCAACGGATCAGGACCGTCGATGACGTGGAAGTGCAGATGGGGAGCGCTCGAGTTGCCCGAATTTCCCAGTGCGGCAATGGTTTGGCCGGCGGTGAGGTCATCGCCCGGCTGGACCGTGGTGCTGCCCGGCTTCAGGTGGGCATAGAGCGCGAAGTTACCGTCGCCGAGGTCCTGCACGATGTGATTACCGGCGTACTGGTCCAGCGGCAGACCGTCGGGCAATTTTTCCGGGATCTGCTCGGGCAGATTGTCCACAACGTTGACCACCTTGCCGGCGCCCGCGGCGTGGATGGGCGAATCGAAGTAGGCGTAGCTTTCCAGCTTCGTCGGATCGCCGGTGAACACCCGGAAGTCGTCGGTCAGCTGCACGAAGTCAACGGCGAAGCGCTCGGAGACGAAGATCTGCCCGTTGATCGGGTTGGCGGCCATCCGGTGTGCCGACATGTCGCAGCAACCGTCGCCGTTCAACCAGTTCGGCCCGTCCAACGGGGACGAGATGGATACCGGCTTGCGCGTCGACACCCGAACCGGCGCGACATCCTGGGTCACGTCGGCGCCGACCAGGCCCGGCAGCGGTTTGGCTACCGTGAGGTGTACCGAATGCGTGAGTTCGGTGGGAATTTCGACGCCGCCGTCGACGATGACGTCGAGCCACACGATCCCGGTCTGGCCGGGCCCGAGGACGGTGGTGGGCGTCCGGTCGCCCAGCGCCCGGGTCCAGTACTCGAGGTTGTCGCCGGAGAGGGTGAGCAGCTTGCGGTCACCGGCGGACACCGTCAGCGAGTGGAGGGTGGCGTCGCCGCCCAGTGCGTTCGTCAGCTGCAATTCGTAGGCCAGGTGCGTGCGACCGTCGGTTGCGGGCACCGGGACCGGCTCGGCGATCGCCCTGCCGATCAACGGCGTCGCCACCGGCGGCGGGCCCGGCGTGTACGTCGGGCCGGCCGGCTCGGGCGCAGGTTTCGATGAGCACGCGGCCAGCAGCAGGATCGCGCTCAACAGGGCGAGGACGGCGGGCAGACGTCGGGGAGGCGGGCTGGTCGGCATACCGCCGATCCAATCACGCGGGCGATCACCGGGGGATCCTTTGGGATCGCCGGGCGCTACCGCCAGCCGGGGCCGAATCGCCGGGAGGGATCGGGATCGGGTTCGGGCGGGGGCAGCGGGCCCTGCAGCGCGGAGTCGGCGGGATCCGATGCCGCCGCGGTCCGAGCGGACTGCCCGGCGGTATCACCGTCCAGCACGTCCGGGTCGATCTGACTTTCGGTCCGGAACATGCAGAAGAAGATGATCCAGCCGATTGCGGCGATGAAGATCCAGCTGACCAACCGGTAGATCAGCATCGCCGATAGCGCGGCCGGCAGCGTCATGCCGCTGGATACCAGGCCGGGCACCAGCACCGCCTCGACCACGAGCAGGCCACCGGGCATCAACGGGATCGACCCCACCGCGCGGGCCGCCGCATAGGCCACGGTCAGCCCCGCCAATGACGGATGGCCACCGGCGGCGAAGGCCGCGAAAGCCAGGCAGGCGACGTCGGCCAACCAGTTGAACAGCGACCAGCCGAACGCGGAGCCGAGCTGCCGGCGGGTCAGACTGACCGACTCCAACTGCTGCAGCATCTCCCGCCAGTTGCCCAGCCAGGTGTCCGCGGGTTTGCTCCGCACCTGGTTCACCCAGCCCAGCACCCGAACACCGATACCGTCGATCAAATCCGGCCGGGAGGCTACCGCCTGGGCCAGCAGCAGCAGCACCACGAAGCCGCCGACCGTGAACAACAGCGAGAACGGGTTGTCTTTGGCGCCCAGCAGGAAAGCACCGCCGAGACCCAGCAGGGCCAGGCCGACCACCTGCAGTGCGCCGGACATCACCAGCTGCCAGGACGCCACCAGGGGAGATGCGCCCCACATTCGTTGCTGCCGGTAGATGAAGGTGGCCGACAACACCGGGCCACCGGGCAGCGTCGTGCTCAAGGCATTGCCCGCGTAGAACGCGGCCTCCGAGCGCCACTGGCGGATCACCACGCCCGCGGACTTCAACAGAGTGCGCTGAATCTGGGCGAAGCTGTGCATCGAGAGCATCGCCGCGGCGATCGCGGCGAGCACCCACCACCAGTTCGCGGTGAGCATGCTGCGCCAGGCCTTGGCGAGCTGATCCCAGACCAGGGCGGCCTCGACCGCCAGGACGACCCCCACCACGCCGAGCACCGCCCAGCGCACCCACCAATACCTGCCGCGTGCGGTTATCGGCCGCGACTCGGCGATATCCCCGGTGTGCGCGTCGTGTGACACGTGGTTCAGGGTAACGGGCCGGTGCGACGTTCATGGCGCGTGTGCAGCACACCAGCGGGATGCGACCGGACCGTTACGCTTGCGACATGCCTTCGCGTCCAGACCTCGCGGACGAAGCAGTCAGCCCGGTGGTACGCAACATGGCGGCCTGGGCCTGGCGCCTGCTGGTCCTGTTGGCCGCGGCCGTCGCCGTGGTATGGGTGGCGGCTAAGCTCGAGGTGATCCTGGTTCCGGTCGCGTTGGCCACCATGCTTGCCGCGCTGTTGCTTCCGGCCGTGGACTGGCTGGACCGCCGCGGCGCGCCGCGCGGCGGCGCCGTCGTACTGGTGCTGTTGAGCGGCCTCGCGGTCCTCGGCGGGGTGTTGACGTTCGTCGTCAGTCAATTCATCACCGGCCTGCCCGGGTTGACCGACCAAGTCACCCAGAGCATCAACTCCCTGCGCGACTGGCTCATCAACGGTCCGGCGCACCTGAGCAAGGAGCAGATCGACCAGGCCGGCGATGCGGCCATCGACGCGATGCGTAACAACCAGGCAAAGTTGACCAGCGGGGCGCTTTCGACCGCGGCGACGGTCACCGAGATCGTGGTGGGCGCGCTGCTGGTGCTGTTCACACTGATCTTCTTCCTGCACGGTGGACGCAACATCTGGGCGTTCGTCACCAAGATCTGCCCGACGGGTGTTCGCGGGCGGGTCTGGGACGCCGGTGTGGCCGGCTTCCACTCGCTGATCGGTTACGTCCGGGCGACCTTTCTGGTCGCGCTCGTCGACGCCGTCGGGATCGGGACCGGATTGGCGATCATGGGGGTGCCGCTCGCGCTGCCGCTGGCCTCGCTGGTCTTCCTGGGCGCGTTCATCCCACTGGTCGGCGCGGTCGTAACCGGATTCCTGGCCGTCGTGGTCGCCCTTCTGACGAAGGGGCTCATCAGCGCGTTGATCACCCTGGGCCTGATCATCGCGGTGCAGCAAGTAGAGGCCCACGTGCTGCAACCGCTCGTGATGGGACGGGCCGTATCCATCCACCCCTTGGCGGTGGTCCTCGGCATCGCGTCCGGTGGTGTGCTGGCCGGCATCGTCGGCGCACTGCTCGCGGTGCCGGTCATCGCCTTCCTCAACAGCGCGGTGCGGGTGCTGATCGCCGACGACCCTGCTGCCGAAGAGGCACGTCAGGACGATCTGCTCAAGGGGTACGACGCCGGGCCCGTCATCGCTGCGCTGGCGGACGAACCACCACCCGGGTAGCGCGTCGCCGGATGTCGGCGGCCCCTACAACCGACCCTCGCGCCGCAGGAGTTCCTGCGCGCTGACGCCCTCGCCGCGGCGCGGCGAACCCGCATCGGCGCCGCGCGCGTCCTCGCCGCGCGCGTTGAGCCGCTCGGTGGCGACCTCGGAGTCGCCGGTACGGGACCCGGCGATGGGGATCGCCCGGGTTGCGGCGTCCTCGGAGCCGCCCGCGTCGGTGCCGCTGGTCGGCCGCTGCGCCGGGATGGCCGTCGTCGCTTCGGGATCCGCCCGATCCGAACCCGCCGAACGCATCGAAAGGGTTGGTTCCGACGACGGCGAAGACGTGTGCTGCGGTACGGCAGCCCCCGAGGCGTCCCGAAGCTCGCCTAGCCAAGATTCGATCTCGCGTTCGCCGCCGGCTGCCGGCGCCGTCGTCGTCGTCGTCGCGACGGGGACTTCCGGGGGCGTGGCCAGCCGATTGGTGATGGCATCGGCCGCGCTGCTCACCGCCGCCCGCAACGCGTTACGTGCCGACGCGAACCGGGTGGTGGGGACGTCGTTGCCGGTCGGTTCCCCCGACGGCGCGAGGCGGGCCGTGCTGTCATCCTGGTGAGTCCGTAGCCGTTCGGCCGGCCGCGGCAGCGCGGCGCCCTGCGGGCGGGGGTGGGTCGGGTCGTGCGGCGGCAGCGCCCGTTCGACCAGTGATGGGCCGGCGCCGACCAGGGCGGGTTGGGACGCAGCGGCGGCCGGAATCTTGCGCTCGTCGGGCAGGTGTGTCTCGCCCAGTCCGATCTGGTGCTGTAGCCGTTTCATCCAGCGCGGCGCCCACCAGCAGTCGTCGCCGAGCATCTTCATGATGGCCGGCACCAGGAACATCCGGACGATCGTCGCGTCCAGCAGCAGCGCGATCAGCAGACCGAACGCCAGGTACTGCATCATCACCAGGTCGGAGAACACGAACGCTCCGGCGACGACCGCGAGCACCAGGGCAGCGCCGGTGATCAGCCGCCCGGTGGTGGCGGTACCGATCCGGATCGCCTCCGCCGTGGACATTCCGCGTTCGCGCGCTTCCACCATTCGGGACACCAGGAACACCTCGTAGTCGGTGGACAGTCCCCAGATCACCGCGATGATCAGGCCGATCATCGGCGCCATCAGTGGCTGCGGCGTGAAGTTCAACAGGCCCGATCCATGCCCGTCGACGAACATCCAGGTCAGGATGCCCATCGTCGAACCCAGTGTGAGCGCACTCATCAGGGCAGCCTTGATGGGCAGCACCAGCGAGCCGAACGCCAGGAACATCAGGATGGTCGTCGTGGTGATCAACAGCAGCACCATCAACGGCAGCTTGGCGAACAGGCTGTGAATGCTGTCCTGCTCGAGCGCGGGTGTGCCGCCCACTGACAGGGTGATGCCGTGCGGCGGCGGAATGGCACGCAGCTCGGCGATCTTCTTGGCCGCGTCGTTACGGATCACCAGGCCGTTCTGGATCACCCGTACCGACGCGTCCTTGGACGCCCCGTCGAGGAATGGGCGTTCCCGCCACATGGTGTCGGGATCGTTGTCGGGATCGGTGAACCCGGGAATCTGCATGGCCCGGTTACGGATCTCCGCGATCTGTTGGTCGGTGATCGGCTCCCCGTTGTCGCTCTGTATCACCAGCGTCAGCGGCTCGGTCCGGAAACCGGGGAAGGTGCGGTCGAACTCCTCCTGCGCCAGCCGGACCGCGTTGTCGGGTGGCAGGTACTTCTCGCTGATCCCGCCGAGCGACAGTTGGCCCAGCGGGATGATCAGCAGGATCATGATGACCAGGATCGGTGCCGCGAACGCGGCCGGACGTTTCATCACCCGGTTCACCAGAACGCCCCAGAAGCCCCGCTCGACCTCTGCCCGGGTCTTGGTCTTCTGGGTCTTCTCCGCCAGCCAGGTCAGCCAGGCGTTCATCGGCTTCCAGTTGCGCAGGAACGGGATGCGCAGCAGATCGCGCACCCCGAGCGCGTCGACGTTGGGACCCAGGATCGCCAATGCCGCCGCCAGCACGGTGATCGACAGGATCGCCGCGAGCATGACCGAGGCGATGATCGCGTAGGTGATCGACTTCAGGAAGCCCTGCGGGAACAACAGCAGCGGCAGCGAGGACGCCACCAGGATGACCGCGGAGAACATGACGGTGCGTCCTGAAGTCATCATCGTTCTTCGGACCGCGGCTTCGGTGTCGTAACCCTCGGCGATCTCCTCACGGAACCGGCTCACCATGAACAGGCCGTAGTCGACGGCGATGCCCAGGCCCATCAGCGTCACCACGGGTTGGGCGAAGAAGTGCACGGGAGCGAATTCGGCTACCAGGCGCATGATGCCCAGCGCGCCCGCGATGGTCAGGCCGCCGATGATCCCCGGAAGGGCGGCGGCCACCACGCCGCCGAAGACGAAGAACAACACCACGCACACCAGCGGTATGGCGGCGACCTCGGCACGTTTCTGATCCTCACCGATGGTCCCCGTCAGTTCGGCAGCCAGTGGTTGGAGCCCGGCGAGCTGGACGTTGACGCCGTCGATCGACAAGGAATCCCTGACGGTCTTGAAATTGTTCAGGATGGTGTCGTCGTTGTCGCCCTGGAGCTGGATCGACATGAATGCGTGCCGGCGGCTCGCATCGGCCATATTGGCCAGCAGTTCGGGATTCTTGAAGAAGCCGACGGACCGCAGGATCTCGTCTGGATGGTCTTTCTCGGCCTGGGCCAGATTGTCCAGGATCTTCTTCTGGAACGCGGGGTCGTCGACGTTCTTGCCGTCGGGGGCGGTGTAGATCGCGACGATGTGTCCGGAGGTGTCACGGCCGTACGCCGCGTCGGCGACCAGCGAGGCGTGCACCGACTCGCTGCCCTCGTCGTAGAACCCGCTCTGGGTGACGTGCTGACCGAGGCTGATGCCGTAGATGCCGCCACCGAGGCACAGCGCGACCATCACCCCGATCACGATGTACCGGTACCGAAATACCGTTCGACCCCACCAGGCGAACACGTAGGCTCCTAATCTTCTTCAAGTTCTGTCCGCGGCCAACCGCATCATGGTGTGGCTTCGTGTTTCGAAGTCCTCGTCTTTCGAAGTCGTCGTCTTTCGAAATCGTCGTCGGTCACGTCACGTCCGGGACGTCAGCAGCGAGGACAGCGGCCGGAACGGCTGCAGCCAAGCGCCCTGCTCTGGTAGCGAATCTAGGCCGATCCGCGGTAGCGGTTCCCGGAAAACGCCCGGAATGTCCTCCAGATCGACGAACTCCAAGCTATCCGACGCTAGCGCCCAGCTTGCATGTTCACGAAATCCGAGGACCGACACCGGGGTGCCGTCGTCGCGGGCGATCTCCTCCAACGGCTGCCGGAACGCCTGCCCGTCAGCAGAGGCCACCAGCAGCCCGGCCAACCCGCCGGCGCGCCGCAGGGCGATGTGGTCCAGCATGTCGCTGTCGACGTCGCTGTCCTCGTCGATCTTCGGCTTGGCGAAGACGGCGAACCCGACGTTGCGTAACGCCTCCACCCATGGCCGGACCACGTCGGCGCTACCCGGTGCGATGTTGGTGAACACCGTGGCCTCGGGTTCCACCGTGACCGAGGCGTTGTCCGCCGACTTCGAGACCTCGGCCGTCCGGCCCAGCAGCCAGCGGCCCAGTGCATCGAAGCGTGGACGGTGGGCCGCGGTTGGTCGGCCGCCGAGGATCGAACCCAGACCCATGTCCAGATTGGGGGCGTCCCAGACGAGCAATAGCCGGCGGGGATCGGTCACATCCGATGCGATAGACGGTGTCTGAGTCTCCGCGGCGTCGCCGGGTATGACATCAGTCACACTCATCGCCGTTCCCAGACCAATTCCGTGACCGCGCTGCCGGCATGCCGGGCTTTGCCTTCGTACTTGGTGACCGGACGGTCCACCGAAATCGGCAACCGGGCTCCTGCGGCGGCCCGTTGCAGCCGGGGCTCGGCGTCACCTACTTCGGCGATCTGTTCGGCATAGCCGGCGTGGTCGGTCGCGGCGTGCAGGATCCCGCCGGGTCGCAGCCGGTCGGCGATCAACGCAACCGTGGCCGGCCGCAGCAATCGGCGCTTGTGATGGCGGGCCTTGGGCCACGGGTCGGGAAAGAACACCCGCACGCCGGTCAGCGACGCGGACGCGAACATGTGCTCGAGCACGTCGACCCCGTCGCCGCGGACAAGTCGGATGTTGGTGACCTGCTCGCGGTCGATGGCCGAGAGCAGCTGCGCAAGCCCGCGCCGATAGACGTCCACGGCAATCACGTCGACCGCCGGCTCAGCCTTGGCCATCGCCAACGTGGAGGTTCCGGTGCCGGAGCCGATCTCCAGCACCAGGGGTGCGCTGCGGCCGAACCAGGCCGCGGTGTTCAGGGCGATCGGCGGGCCGTCGGCGGTGTGGGCGGGCGAGCCGATATGCGGCCACAGCCGGTCCCAGGTCCGTTGCTGACCGCCGCTGAGGGCGGACCGGCGGGATCGGAAGCTGGTGACGCGGGGGTACCTATTTGCGTGGGCAGCCTCGGCAGCCTCTGCAGACCCAGAAGCCTCTGCAGCACCTTCCGTCTCTGCGGTCGCTGCAGTTTCTGCGGGGTCGGCGGCGGGTTCCGACGGCTGGGTCCCGCATTGCGCACGCATCCCCCCATCGTCGCGCATCGGGGTCCGCACGCCGGCATCACGGCCAGATTGATATCCAACAGTTGCCAATGAGCTCTGCTGTCCACAGCAGTGGCGGCGCCGGGTCGCGGCCCGGATCGAATGGGTGCCACGATGACGACGACATGAGCGGACAAGCCCACCAGATTTTCCTGGACGGCCTGGCACGGCTGGCCGGGCAATCGGCTGTGCCCTGGCTGCCCGCGCTGGCCCGGCGGCTGGGCGATCCGGTCACCGTCGCCGTCGGGGGCCGGCCCGGCGTCGGAGTCCGCACCGTCACCGCGGCGTTGGTAGCCGCGGGTACCCGGGTTCGTGCAAGCGGCGCCGACCTGGCGATCAGGGTGGTCGCCGAGGTCGCCAAGCCGGAGGATCACGCGGCGCTGGCCGCGTCGGACGTGCCGACCCTGTTGATCCTGAACAAGGCCGACTTGACCGGTTTCGCCGGGGGATGTCCGGTGCAGGCGGCCCGGAGCCGGGCGACGGAGCTGGCGGCGTGTACCGGGGCGCCCACCGAGCCGATGGTTGCGCTGTTGGCCGTCGCGGGACTGGATAACGCCGTCCTCGACGAGGACGTGCTTCGAAACTTGAGGGTGCTGGCCGGCGAGCCCGCCGATCTCAGTTCTCCGGAAGCCTTCCTCGCCGGTCCGCACCGGCTGCCGCGTGCTGAGCGTGCGCGCATGGCCGAACGGCTCGACGTGTTCGGGATCGCGCACGCGCTGCTGGCGCTGCGTGCCGGGCCGGAATGCGACGCCGAGCGGCTGCGATGTCTGTTGCGCCGGGTCAGTCGGGTGGACGAGGTGCGCGAGCGCATCGACGCGGTCGCTGCCGATGTGCGGTATGGGCGGATGCTGTCCGCGCTCGCCGAATTGGAAGCCCTGGCGGCGCGGGACGCGGACGTCGACGCATTCCTGTGCTCGGCGGAACTCGCCGCGGCGAAGATGGCCGCCGCGGTGGATGTGATCCGCGCCGCAGGCATCGACGTCGGTGCGGACGAGGGGGCGGATGCGCAGCTGCGCCGCGCGGTGCACTGGCGTCGGTACGCCGCGGGTCCGGTCGCTGCACTGCACCGGGCGGCCGGTGCCGAGATCGCCCGGGGGTCGCTGCGCCTGGTCGCGGGGGAAACGGCGTGACGGGTGGGCAGGAAGCCGCGGACCAGTTCGTCACCGGACTCGGAGTCCCGCTGCGACCGCCCGCGGTCCGGCGTCGCCACGCAGTGTTGGTGATCGGGCCGTGGCTGGCGGGTTCGACGAGCGTCGCCAACGCGCTGCGAGTCCGGTTGCCCGGCACCGAGTTCGTCGAAGCCGACGATCTGCGGCCCGGGGATGCCCCGCTCGGGGTGGTCTTCGTGGTATCGGCCGCGGCCCGGCTCGCCTCGTCCGACTGCGCTCTGCTGGACACCGCGGCGGCGCACACCGATCTGGTGATCGCCGCGGTGTCCAAGGTCGATCTGCACCGCACCTGGCGCGATACGCTCGACGCCGACCGGGTGCAGCTGGCGGAATACGATCCGCGGTACGCCGATGTGCCGTGGGTGGGGGTGTCCGCGGCGCCCGATCTTGGTGAACCGGCGGTCGACGAGTTGGTCGATGTGCTTGCGGCGAGGCTCGGATCGGATTCCCTCGGTAAGCGAAACCGATTGCGGTCGTGGGAATTTCGTATTGGATCGACGATCCGTGCGCATGAGCACGGCGCGGCGGGAGCGGGCAGACAAACCCGGGTGGAGGCGCTGCGTGCGCATCGCGGGGACCTGCTGCGGCAGAGCCGGCTCACCCGTTCGCAGCGGGCGTTGACGCTGCGCAGCCGGATTCAGCAAGCGCGCGCCCAGCTGAGCTACCTCGTCCGCAACCGAGCGGCCTCGCTGCGCTCGGAGCTGTCGGAGGACGCCGCCGATCTGACCCGCCGCACCGTCGATGAGTTCCCGGTCCACGTGCGCAACCGGATCGCCGAGGTGGTGACCGAGGTCGACGACACAGTGACCGAGCACCTCGCCGGCATCGCGGCCGAGCTGGACCTGCCCGCCGAGATGCCGGACCCGCCTACCGGGCCTCCTCGGCTCGCTGGACCATCTAATGCGTCACGACCGCTGGAGACGCGGCTGATGACGCTGCTCGGCGCCGGCTTCGGTCTGGGTGCGGCGCTGACCTTGAGCCGGATGTTCGCCGGACTCGCACCGGGTTTGACGGTGGTCGCCACGGTGCTCTGCGTCGCCGTCGGTGTCGGCCTGACGCTGTGGGTGGTGGCCATCCGCAGGCTACTCGCCGAGCGGGCGGTGCTCGACCGGTGGGTGGGTGACGCCGTGGCGGCGCTGCACGCGACCTGTGACCAGTCCATCGCAACCCGGGTGGTTTCGGCCGAACGGGACTGGACCACCGCGCTGATCGAGCAGGCGGAGTCCCGGGACGCGCGGATCGCCGCTGAGGTCCACGCACTCGACGCCGAACTACGCGAGCACGCGGTGGCCGGGGCCCGGGCGACCGCGACGCGCGACAGCGAGGTTCCCGAGCTTCGGCGGGCCCTGACGGCCGTGCGCGCCGAGCTCAGCCGGGATGCGTGACCGGTCGGCGGATCGCGGATCCTGATCGTTCCTGTGAGTTAACCGACACACCCTTGATTTAACGCAGGTATGTCACTCGCGTTAACCTCTTACCAGGAAAGACGGGGCGTGGGTTCCGTCCTCGGCGAGATCATCCCAAATGAGTTGGGTAGGAGAATTCTCATGACGGCAGCGACCATTCCGGGTCTGGACACCGCACCGACCGAGCACCACGGGCTTCTGGCCTGGGTTGCCGAGGTCGCCGAGCTGACACAACCTGACCGGGTGGTGTTCGCCGACGGCTCCGACGAGGAGTACCGACGGCTCTGCGCGCACCTGGTCGAGGCCGGCACCTTCCAGAAGCTGAACCCGCAGAAGCAGCCGAACTCGTATCTGGCCCTCTCCGACCCGTCCGACGTGGCCCGCGTCGAGTCGCGGACCTACATGTGCTCGCAGCGCGAGATCGACGCCGGTCCCACCAACAACTGGATGGACCCGACCGAGATGCGGTCGCTGATGAGCGATCTGTATCGCGGCTCGATGCGCGGCCGAACCATGTACGTCGTTCCGTTCTGCATGGGACCGCTGGACGCCGAAGATCCCAAGCTGGGCGTCGAGCTCACCGACTCGGAGTACGTCGTGGTGTCCATGCGCACCATGACCCGGATGGGTCAGGCGGCGCTGGACAAGATGGGCGAGGAAGGCTTCTTCGTCAAGGCCCTGCACTCGATCGGCGCGCCGCTCGAGCCGGGCCAGCAAGACGTCCCGTGGCCGTGCAACGACACCAAGTACATCACCCACTTCCCCGAGACCCGCGAGATCTGGAGCTACGGCTCGGGGTACGGCGGTAACGCGCTGCTGGGCAAGAAGTGTTACTCGCTGCGGATCGCCTCGGCGATGGCCCGCGACGAGGGCTGGATGGCCGAGCACATGCTGATCCTCAAGCTCATCAGCCCGGAGAACAAGGCGTACTACATCGCCGCGGCGTTCCCGTCGGCGTGCGGCAAGACCAACCTCGCGATGCTGCAGCCCACCCTGGACGGCTGGCGCGCCGAGACCATCGGCGACGACATCGCCTGGATGCGCTTCGGCAAGGACGGTCGGCTGTACGCCACCAACCCCGAGTTCGGTTTCTTCGGTGTCGCGCCCGGTACCAACTGGGACTCCAACCCGAACGCCATGCGGACCATCGCCGCGGGCAACACCGTCTTCACCAACGTCGCCAGGACCGATGACGGCGACGTGTGGTGGGAGGGCCTGGAGGGCTCGCCCGAGCACCTCATCGACTGGAAAGGTCAAGATTGGAGGCTTGGGCTCGGCACCAAGGCCGCGCACCCGAACTCCCGCTACTGCACCCCCATCTCGCAGTGCCCGACGCTGGCGCCGGAATGGGACAACCCCGAGGGGGTGCCGATCTCGGCGATCCTCTTCGGCGGCCGTCGCAAGACCACCGTGCCGCTGGTGAGCGAGGCGCAGAACTGGCAGCACGGCGTGTTCATCGGCTCGACCATCGGTTCGGAGCAGACCGCCGCGGCCGAGGGCAAGGTCGGCACCGTGCGTCGCGACCCGATGGCCATGCTGCCGTTCATCGGCTACAACGTGGGCGATTACTTCCAGCATTGGATCGACATCGGCAAGAGCGCCGACGAGTCCAAGCTGCCGAAGGTGTTCTTCGTCAACTGGTTCCGCCGCGGCGACGACGGCCGCTTCCTGTGGCCGGGCTTCGGCGAGAACAGCCGGGTGCTCAAGTGGGTCATCGAACGCATCGAGGGCACCGTTGACGGCGCGTCCACCCCGATCGGCGTGGTGCCGACCGTCGATGACATCGATCTGACCGGCCTGGACATCGACCGCGCCGACGTCGAAGAAGCGCTGATGGTCAACGTCGACGAGTGGCGTGCCGAACTGCCGTCGATCGAGGAGTGGTTCGAGTTCGTCGGCGAGAAGCTGCCCACCGGCATCAAGGACGAGTTCGACGCGCTCAAGCACCGGTTGGCATAGCTCCCGCAAGTACCGCGAGCAGACGCAGAATCGCCCAATTCCCACCAGAATTGGGCGATTCTGCGTCTGCTCGGCGGTTGGGCGCCTGACCCCAATTGACACCTGTCAAAATTGGCCGTCGTAGAGTCTTGCCATGCAGATTCGCGACCACTGTTCCGCTTCAACAGGCTCCGCCAAACCCGCCATCATCCTGCACCCGTCCGGAACCGTGGTGACCTTCGACGAGCTCGAAGCCCGCGCCAACCGGCTGGCGCACCATTTCCGCAAGGCCGGCCTGGTCGAAGGCGATGCCGTCGCGATCCTGATGGAGAACAACGCCCACATCCACACCGTGATGTGGGCGGCCCGGCGCGCCGGCTTGTACTACGTGCCGATCAACATCCACCTGACGCCGGCCGAGGCGGCCTACATCGTCGACAACAGCAACGCCAAGGCCATCATCGGGTCCGCGGCGCTGCGCAAGACATGCGAGAACCTCGCCGGGCATCTTCCCTACGGGCTCCCCGAGGTGCTGATGATCGCCTCGGAGGACGGTGCCGACGACCTCGACGGGTGGCTGCGCTACCCCGAATGCGTCGCCCTCCAACCGGACACCCCGATCGACGACGAGATCGAAGGCGACCTGCTGCAGTACTCCTCGGGCACGACCGGTCGGCCCAAGGGCATCAAACGCGAACTGCCGCATGTGCATCCGTCGGAAGCACCCGGCATGGTGGCCGCGTTGGTGGGGTTCTGGATGGATCCCGACGCCGTGTACCTCAGCCCGGCTCCGCTCTATCACACCGCGCCGTCGGTGTGGTCCATGGCGGTGCAGGCCGCCGGTATCACCACGGTCGTGATGGAGAAATTCGACGCCGAAGGCGCACTGGACGCCATCGCCCGGCATGACATCACCCACGGTCAGTTCGTGCCGGCGATGTTCACTCGGATGCTCAAACTTCCTCAATCCGTTCGCGATTCGTACGACGTGTCCGGCCTCAAGCGGGTAATGCACGCCGCCGCGCCGTGCCCGGTGGAGATCAAGAAGCAGATGATCGACTGGTGGGGCCCGATCGTCGACGAGTACTACGCCTCGTCCGAGGCCATCGGGTCCACGCTCATCACCGCCGAGGAGTGGCTGGCGCATCCGGGTTCGGTGGGCAAGTCGCTGATGAGCACCATCCACATCCTCGATGAGGACGGCAACGAAGTTCCCGCAGGCCAGGCCGGCGAAATCTACTTCGAGGGGGGCTTCGACTTCGAGTACCTCAACGACGCCGAGAAGACGGCGGCCTCACGCGACCGTCACGGCTGGAAGACGGTGGGCGACATCGGTTATCTCGACGAGGACGGGTATCTGTATCTGACCGACCGCCGCCACCACATGATCATCTCCGGTGGGGTGAACATCTACCCGCAGGAAGCCGAGAACGTGCTCGTCACGCATCCGAAAGTGATGGACGCCGCGGTGTTCGGCATCCCCGACGACGAGATGGGCCAGTCGGTCAAGGGTGTCGTGCAGACCGTCCACGAGGCCGACGCGACCGAGGAGTTCTCCGAGGAACTGCTGACGTGGTTGCGGGATCGTCTGTCCCACTACAAGTGTCCGCGGTCGATCTCGTTCGAGGCGCAGATTCCGCGTACCGATACCGGAAAGCTGTACAAGCAGACGCTGATCGAGAAGTACTCACCGTGATGGAGGTCGTCGACCTCAGCGATCCGCCCGCATCGTCACCGGTCCCCGGGCCTGCGGGCGTGATCGTCGCGGTCGGTGACCTCAGCGCGGCCACGGCCGAATACTGGCTTCAACAAGCCACTTTCACCCTGACCGAAGACGCGACCGATGACCCACGCGCCGTGCGGGTGTCGTCATGTCCGGACGCCGTCGCCGAACTGTCCGACCGGGTGGGTCACGGGCCTCAGGCCGCGGCGGTGTGCGATGACGTGCTGCGTGCTTCACCCCGCAGGCCCCGACGTTCTCGGGTGTCATCGCCGAGTCGTTGGCGTACTCCACGCTGCAGTCCGGGCCGGAATTCGCGTGCTGGTTTGCCCGGCGCGGCCCGGCGCGGGCGCCGGTGACCGCAGACCCGGTCCACAGCTTCCGCGACGGCGACACGGTGCATGTCAGATTCAACCGGCCGCAGCGCCACAACGCGTTCAGCACCGACGCCAGCGCGGCGTTGTTGGCGGCTCTCGACGTCGCCCCTGCTGCATCCCGGCGTAGCCGAGGTGATACCGGCGGGAAACGGTGAATCATTCTGCAGTGGTGGTGAGCTCGCGGAGTTCGGCACCTTCATCGACCCGGCCGGCGCGCGTCTGGCCCGCACCAGACACAGTCCGGCGTTGGCGTTGGACGCGATCACCGCGCGATTGGGCAGCCGGTGCCGCGCCGAGGTGCACCAGGTGCTCGGCAGCGGGCTGGAGATGGCCGCGTTCTGCGGGCGGGTGGTGTGCCGGCCCGGCGCGACGCTGGGCCGGCCGGAGCTGAGCCTGGGCCTGATTCCCGGCCCGGTGCGGCTTGCACGGCTCAGATGCCGCCACGGGAAACCAGTTGGGCGGCTATGACATTGCGCTGTATCTCGTTGGTTCCCTCGCCGACGATCATCAGCGGGGCATCGCGGAAGTACCGCTCGACGTCGTACTCGGTGGAATAGCCGTAGCCGCCGTGGATACGCACCGCGTCCAGCGCGATCTCCATCGCCACCTCCGAGGCGAACAGCTTGGCCATGCCGGCTTCCATGTCGCAGCGCCCACCGCTGTCGTAACACCTGGCGGCGTGCAACGTCAGCTGCCGGGCGGCGGTCAACTTGGTCGCCATGTCGGCCAGATAGTTGCCCACCGACTGGTGTTTCCAGATGGGTCGGCCGAAGCTCTGCCGGTCCTGCGCATATGCCAGGGCGTCGTCGAGTGCGGCCGTCGCCACGCCCAGCGCGCGCGACGCGACCTGGATGCGGCCGGTCTCGAGGCCCTTCATCATCTGCGCGAAGCCCCTGCCCGGCACGCCGCCGAGGATGGCCGACGCCGGAATCCGGTAGTCGGCGAACGACAGTTCGCAACTTTCGACACCCTTGTAGCCGAGCTTGGGCAGATCCCGGGAGACGGTCAGGCCGGGTCCGGGTTCGACCAGCACGACGGAAATGCCCGTGTGCCGGGGTGTGGCCTCGGGGTCGGTCTTGCACAACAGTGCGATCAGCCCGGAGCGCCGCGCATTGGAGATCCACGTCTTGGTGCCGTTGATCACCAGTGCCTCGCCGTCGCGGCGCGCGGCGGTGGTCATGTTCTGCAGGTCCGACCCGCCCCCGGGTTCGGTCAGTGCCATCGTGGCGCGCAGTTCGCCGGTCGCCATCCCGGGTAGGTAGGACCGCTTTTGTTCCTCGGTTCCGAACAGATCCAGCAGCTTGGCGACGACGGTGTGGCCGCCCATCGCGCCGGCCAGGCTCATCCAGCCTCGGGCGAGCTCCTGGGTCACCAGCACGTAACAGGGCATCGACACCGGCGAGCCACCGTACTGCTCGGGTACCGCCAGGCCGTAGATCCCGATGCGCTTCATCTGCTCGATCCACGCCTCGGGATATTCGTTGGCGTGCTCGACGTCCCGCACACCGGGCCGCACGTCACGGTCGATGAACGCTCGCACCGTCTCGACCAACATCGACTCTTCGTCGTCCAGCTCGCTCAGGTGTACGGCCATACCGCAGTATGCTGACACAGCGTTCAGAGATGTTGACGCAGTGCTCAACGGCCTGACAGCATCACGCCCTGTGAATTTGTACGGTCAGTATCCCGGCGGGCCGCATTTCGACGAATTGACCCTTGGGCAGGTGTTCGACTCGGCGCCGACGATGACGCTGACCTCCGGGGCCGCCGCGCTGCACCAGTCGATCCTCGGCGACCGGATGCGACTGCCGCTGGACGCGACGCTGTCGCACGCGGTCACCGGTTCGGCCGCCGCACTCGCCCATCCGGCGCTGGTGTGCGACGTGGCGATCGGGCAGTCCACCCTGGTCACCCAGCGGGTCAAGGCCAACCTGTTCTATCGCGGCCTGACGTTCCACCACTACCCGATCATCGGAGACACCCTGTACACCCGGACCGAAGTGGTTGGGCTCAAACAGAACTCGGACAAACCGGGCAGGCTGCCGACGGGTCTGGCGGCGCTTCGGATGACGACGATCGACCAGGCCGACCGCCTGGTGCTCGATTTCTACCGATGCGCCATGCTGCCGCTGCGACCCGGCGCCGGCGACACGGGCCACGACGACGACCTGTCGTCGATCGGCACGGGCCTACCGCCCGCACCGAACCCCACCGGCCATTGGGACGCCGACGCATTCCGCCGCCGGGTACCCGGCCCGCATTTCGACGCCGGCCTGTCCGGGCGCGTGCTGCACAGCACCGCCGACGTGGTCGGCTCCGCCCCGGAACTGGCCCGTCTGACCCTGAACATCGCTGCCACGCACCATGATTCGCGGGTAGGCGGGCAGCGCCTGGTGTATGGCGGACACACCATCGGGCTCGCGCTGGCGCAGGCCGTTCGACTGCTGCCGAATCTGGTCACGGTGCTCGGCTGGAAGTCCTGCGACCACACCGGGCCCGTCCATGAGGGCGATACCCTCTCCAGCGAACTGCACATCGAGTCCGCGGAGGCCGGCGTGCTGGGACTGCGCTGCGTGGTCTACGCGGTCGGTGAGACCGACCGTCGGGTGCTGGACTGGCGATTCACGGCGTTGATGTTCTGACCGTCACAATGAATCGATGGGCGTGTTGGGCATTCCCGGCGGTGTGCTGGGGCGCGCCGCCGC
>CAYLWH010000023.1:0-5926 GCA_964387245.1 uncultured Mycobacterium sp. | reverse complement strand
GCCGGCCGCGCGGCGCTGCTCGCCTGACGCTCGGCGGAAGGGTGTCGGCGGGCGGTGCCACGCGCCGCTGGATCGGGTGCTCGCCGAACTGACCGCCGACCTGGTGGCGGCGACCGTGGTCGGCGGCGCGATCGTCTGACTCAGTGCGGCAGATCCCGGAACGGCACATCCCGGTGCGGGTCAGGCTCCTTCGGCAGGCCCAGGACCCGCTCGCCGACGATGTTGCGCTGGATCTGGTCGGTGCCACCGCCGATCGAGGTGAAGTAGGCATTGAGCGCCCGGAACGTCACCGCGTCGCCGACGGGATGATCGGTTCCGCACAGCATCGACTCGGCTCCGGCGATCCCGGTCTGCACCCGCGCGGTCTCGTGCAGAATCCGTGACATCGCGATCTTGCCGAACGACAACAGCGTCGCTGCCTCGACACCCCCAGACGTCTTGGCGCGCCGGGTGTTCCATTTGTTCACCGCGGCCAGTTCGTGGATCCGGGCGATCTGCGCACGGGTGTCGGCGTCGGCGAGTTTGCCGAACTCGCGCGCCAGCGCGATCAGGGTGTCCTCTTCGCCCTTCGGCTTGCCGGCGCCCCGTGTGGTGCGGGCGAGGTCACCCATCAGCCGCCGCTCATAGCCCAGGGCGGTCTGCAGCACGCGCCAGCCGTCGCCGAGTGAGCCCACCAGGTTCTCGGCGGGCACCACGGCGTCGGTCAGGAAGACCTCGTTGAACTCCGCCTCGCCGGTGATCTGGTGGATCGGCCGGACCTGGACACCGGGCTGGCGCATCGGCAGCATGAAGAAGCTGATGCCCTTGTGCTTGGGCACATCCCAGTCGGTGCGTGCGATGAGCAGTCCGTAATCGGCAGTCGCCGCGAACGACGTCCACACCTTCTGACCGTTCACGATGAAGCGGTCGCCGTCGGCGTCTGCACGCGTCCGCAGGCCCGCCAGGTCCGAACCCGCGCCGGGCTCGCTGTAGAGCAGGCACCAATTGCTCTCGCCGCGCAGGGACGGCGGGATCAACCGGCGCTTCTGTTCGTCGGTCCCCTCGTCGTGCAACGTGCAGGCGAACAGGTTGGCGCGGTCATGGCCGGTTCCCGGCGCGCCCACCGCCGCGAATTCGGCTGCAACCGCCCGGGATTGGGCATCGGAAAGACCGCGTCCCCACCACTGCGGCTCCCAGGAGGGCGCGGACCACCCGCTGTCCTGTACCAGGTCGGCCCACTGGTTGCGGTCCATGCCCGGAGTCCAGTTGGCGGACAACCACTGCCGCACCTCGGCGCGGACGGCTTCCACGGCGTCGGGCATCTCAGACCCCTTTCATCCGCAGGTAGCGTTCCCGGTGATGGGCCGGGTCGCCCAGGAGTTGCGCGTCGCTGCGGGCCCGGCGCAGGTACAGGTGTGCGGGGTGTTCCCAGGTGAAACCGATGCCGCCGTGCACCTGAATGTTCGTCGCCGCGACGAACACAAAGGCATCCGAGCAATACGCCTGTGCCAGTGCCAGATCCGCTGACCGGTCGGGTGCGGCGGCATCGAAGGCGGCGGCGACGTGCCGGGCGGCCGAGACGGCCGACTCGGCCTCGACCAGCATGTCGGCGCACATGTGCTTGACGGCCTGGAAGCTGCCGATCGCCCGGGCGAACTGGAACCGGGTGCCGGCGTAGTCGGCGGCCATCCGCATCGCGCGGTGCGCCCCGCCGGCCTGCTCGCTGACCAGTGCGACGCCGCCGGCCTCCAGGGCCGCGCCGACCGCCGCGGTGCCTGCGCCGGATGCGCCGACCAGGCGGGCGGGCGTGTCGGCCAGTTGCAGCGCGCACAGCCTACGGGTCAGGTCGACAGTGGTCGCGGGCGTGGCGGCAAGGCCGGTGGCGTCGCGTTCGACGGCGAACACCGAAGGGCCGTCCTCGGTATCGGCAAGCAGATAGAGCCGATCCGCCATCGCGCCGTCGAGGACGTAGTTCTTGGTGCCGGTCAGCACCCAACCGTCACTCCCGCGATGGGCACGGGTGCCGGGCCGCTCCGGGACCAACGCGGAGATTCCCTCGGCGTAGGCGACCGCGGCGGTCACCGATCCCGCGGCGATGCGGGGCAGCACGTCGTCCTGTTCGGCGGTGTCACCGAGGGCGGCCAACAGCGCCGGGACGAGCACGGCGGTCGACAGGAACGGGGCGCACAGCAGCGCGCGGCCCATCTCCTCGGTGACGATACCCATCTCGACGTGTCCGGCGCCGGATCCGCCGAGGCGTTCGGGGACGGCCAGCCCGAGCAGGCCCATGTCGGCGAGCTCTCGCCAGACCGCCTCGTCGTATCCGCTGTCGGTGGCCATCAACTCGCGTACCCGGGATTCGGGCGACCGCTTCTCCAGCAGCGCTGCGACGGCCTCGCGCAGGGCCCGGTGCTCGGCTGACATGTCAGTCCGACAGGATCGCGCGCAGCATGTCGCACTGCTGCTCGAAGAATCGGCGTGCCACCCACGTCTTGGGGGCGACGGAGTCGAACCCATGGAAAGCCCCAGGGATGACCACGGTTTCACAGGGCACGGCGGCCTCGCGTAGCCGGTCGGCGTACGCGAGGTCCTCGTCGTGGAACAGATCGAGCGACCCCACGCCGATCCACGCCGGCGGGAGACCCGCCAGGTCCGTTCGCCGGGCCGGCACCGCGACGTCGGGGTCGGCGTCGGCCAGATACGCCGCCCAGCCGAAGTTATTGCTGCTGCGGTCCCATATCCGGAAGCCCGGATCGTCGCGGTGCGCTGAGTTCCCGGTGCGATCGTCGAGCATCGGGTAGACCAGGACCTGCGCGGCGACATCCATCTCGCCACGGTCGCGGGCCAGCAACGCCAGGGCGGCGGCCAGTCCGCCGCCCGCACTGCCGCCGGCGATCACCACCTTCGCGGGGTCGACGGCCGGCAGCGCCGCCAGCCACCGCAGCGCGGTGTAACAGTCTTCGAGCGGGACGGGATAGGGGTGTTCGGGCGCCAACCGGTACTCCACCGCGGCCACCGTGACACCCAGACGGGTCGCATACCGCCGGCACAGGGCGTCGTCCTGCGCGGCGGTGCCGATCAGGTATCCGCCGCCGTGGATCCACAGCAGGGCCGGTCCGGGCTCCGGTCTGCCGTCGGGGCGGAACAACCGGACCCCCACCCCGTCGGCGATGGTCAGCACATCGACGCCGCGGGCGGGCAACCGGCTGTGCACCCGCGAGGCCGCCCGGAACAGCGGCAGGGTCGCAGCCCGGAGGGGCGATTTCGGGACGAGCCGCGCCATCGAGCGCAGTTCGGGGTGGAACTCGGTGAGGGTCACACCCCGAGACTAATAGGGCGGAGCACACCCGGTGTCAAGGGCCTGCCCGCCGTTTGTTGCTGACGATCGTGCGGGCGCAGCTGATGTCCGCCCGGCGCCGCGCCCCCGCGGACGTACCGGCAGCCCGACATCTCTCCTGCGAGTGCAATTCTGGCGCGTGACCTCGGCGTGTTGGGCCGACGACGCACCCGGTGGACCGTTGCGAGAGGACACTTTGCGGATTGGAATCACGAATGCGGTTACCGACGGGTAATCGCGCGGTACGCTGCCCGCCATGACGGTTCGCTCCGACACTCCGAACGCCGGCCCGACCATCGTCGACCGGGTGCAGTGGCTGCTGCGGGCCAGGCCCGCCGACTACCTGCTTGCCATGAGTGAGGCGTCGGCGTCGCTGCCGGTGGTGGGCCGGCATCTGGAGCCGCTGGGCGGGTATACCGCACTCGGAATCTGGGGCTACCGGTACGCGCCGGAACTGATCTCGTCGAGCCTGAAGGCAAGGCTGCGGCCCGGCGCCGGCACCGTCCGGCGCGGGCAGCGCGACCAGACCCGGTTCGTCTCCGAAGCGGCGCTGCGCGGTGTCGTGCCGGCAGCCGACCTCGCCATCGAGTGGCCGGCGCCCGAGCGAACCGCGCCCGTACTCAAAGCGCTTGTGCACCGTCGGCATGTCCACCGTACGTCGGTGCGCTATGGCGAACACCCGTCGCAACTCCTGGACGTGTGGCGACGCGATGACCTGCCGTCGCATCCCGCGCCGGTGATGATCTTCGTGCCCGGCGGCGGCTGGGTGCACCGGGGCCGGAAGATGCAGGGCCATGTGCTGATGTCGCATCTGGCGGCAAACGGTTGGGTGTGCCTGTCGATGGACTACCGGGTCTCGCCCAGCAATCCCTGGCCGCAGCACATCGCCGACGTCAAGACGGCGATCGCCTGGGCGCGCGCGAACGTCGACCGATTCGGTGGTGACCGGGACTTCGTCGCCATCGCGGGGTGTTCGGCCGGCGGTCACCTCGCCGCGCTGGCCGGTCTGACCATCGGCGACCCGGAGTTCCAGCAGCACCTGCCCCCCGACTCGGACACGGCGGTGGACGCCGTGGTCGGCATTTACGGTCGCTATGACTGGCAGGACCGTTCCACCCCCGAGCGTGACCGGTTCGTGGACTTCCTCGAGCGGGTCGTCGTCAAGCGCAGGATCGATCGCCATCCCGAGTTGTTCCGGAAAGCGTCACCCATGGCCCGAGTGCATCCCGGGGCGCCGCCGTTCCTGCTCGTGCACGGCAGCGGCGACATCATCGCCCCGGTCGAGCAGGCTCGCAGTTTCGTCGACACGTTGCGAGGCGTGTCGCGTTCGCCGGTCAGCTACGTCGAACTTCCCGGGGCGCGGCACGCCTTCGATATGACCGACGGCACCCGCGCCGGCGCGATGGCCACCGCAATCGGCTTGTTCCTCAACCACTTTCACCGAACCCGGCAGGCGATCGAGACGAAGCAGGTCGTCTGAGCAGGCACCGCCCCGTCGAGTCCACGGACTGGGAAGTGGTACGCCGTCGGGTGCCGCCCTGAGGCCTTCACCGTGCCGTTTACGATGTCGGGCGTGAGCGATGAAACCTCAGCGGGACCCTCGGAGGAACAAGCAGTCCTCGTCGAACAGCGCGACCGGATCCTGATCGTCACGATCAACCGACCCAGGGCGAAGAACGCCGTGAACCTCGCCGTCAGTCAGGGGCTGGCCGATGCGATGGACAGGCTCGACGGTGACGCGGGGCTTTCGGTCGGCATCGTCACCGGGGCCGGCGGTTCGTTCTGCTCCGGCATGGACCTGAAGGCCTTCGCCCGTGGCGAGCGCTGCGACGTGCAGGGCCGCGGTCTGGGCTTCACCCAGCGTCCACCTGCCAAGCCGCTGATCGCCGCGGTGGAGGGCTACGCCCTGGCCGGTGGCACCGAGGTCGCGCTGTCCACCGACCTGATCGTCGCGGCCCGAGACGCCGCGTTCGGCATTCCCGAGGTCAAGCGCGGCCTGGTGGCCGGCGGTGGTGGCCTGCTGCGGCTGCCGCAGCGCATCCCCTATGCCGTCGCGATGGAACTCGCGCTCACCGGCGAGACCCTGTCCGCCGAACGGGCGCACGAACTGGGCCTGGTCAGCGTGCTGGCCGAACCGGGCGGCGCGCTGGACGCCGCGGTCGCGTTGGCGGAGAAGATCACCGCCAACGGCCCACTGGCGGTGGCAGCGACCAAGAAGATCATCGTCGAGTCCCGCTACTGGGATCCCGAGCAGCAGTGGACCGAGCAGATGAAGATACTCGGTCCGGTGTTCATGTCGAAGGACGCCCGGGAAGGTGCGATCGCGTTTGCCGAGAAGCGCGCGCCCAAGTGGACGGGCAGCTGACCGGGTCGACCCCAACGACGGTTCCATCGCCGTCATCGGAAGCGGCGTGGCCGGCTTGACGGCCGCCCACGTGTTGGCCAAGCGGGACCACGTCACGCTGTTCGAGGCGGATACCCGGTTGGGCGGCCACGCCCACACCCATCATGTCGATGGCGGGGCCGGTGAGATCGTCTCGGTTGACAGCGCCTTCCTGGTGCACAACAACCGCACCTACCCGACGCTGTGCCGACCGTGCTGGACCATTG
>CAYLWH010000022.1:0-44953 GCA_964387245.1 uncultured Mycobacterium sp. | reverse complement strand
CCTAACCGCACCAACATCCCCCAAGGTGACTCCGACTACGCATCGCGGCTGGACCGTGACGGTGCTTCGCCGGACTCCAATGCCAGTCGGTTGCGCCGCATCGGCGACGCCGTACGCGCTGTTGCCAGCAGTCAGGTGGAGTTGGCCGAAGCCGTGGCCGAGGCCCGGGAACACGGACACACGTGGCTCAGATCGCAGCCATGCTCGGCACGAGCCGCCAGGCCGCTCAGGAACGCTACGGCGAGCCCGCCGAGCGTCTGTAAAGCCAGATCAGTCAATCCTCCCCGGCATCCCGACCCGCCGGGGCCCGCGCGGCCGAGACGGCAGGGGGCGTTGTCTGAAAACCAGAGATTTGACGTCGACCAAATCGTGTCACATAGGGTTGTCTGGCGACTGAGGCAGCCGCTCCCTGAGGCACGGGGTTCGAGTAAGGACAGCTAGGGACAGGTGTCCGGAAAAGTGGAGGTAATAGGAAGAAACTCGAACCTCGGTCACCTTTCTAAAAAGTGGGCTGACCTGCGAGAGCGCATCACCGAATCACCGGCTCGGCCACCAACGTTGGCCCAAGATGCCCCAAGACTGCGCTCGAAGCGCTTCCTGAGCGCTCACGATGACGCCGACATTGTGGCACGGTACGAAGCCGGTGAGACCACCCAGCAGATCGGCACTCGCTACGGAGTCTCCAAGACTCGCGTCGCCAACGTGTGCTCTGCGAACAAGGCGTCGCCATCCGCCGCCAAGGCTTGAGCGAGGTACAGGTCAATGAGGAAGCGACTCTCTACGCAGCCGGTAAATCTCTGGCGTGGCTCGGTGCTCACTACGGTGTCTCGCACACAACCGTCGCCACCACCCTGCGGCGCCGGGGCGTCCGGCTGCGACGTCGGCCGGGCTGGATCTGATGTTCGATCCGCGATGAGCACACGTCTTCGACAACGGAATGTACTGCGTCGATCGCCGAACGAACCTCCGAGCTGACGGGTTCGGTACGGCGAAGTCGCCACCGCATCAGGAAGCCGTACGGCGATGACGCCGAACATCGTCGCCAGGTCGGTCTGCAGGTTCTGCTGTTCGGCCAATGCACCGATGATGTCGGTGTCGAGCTGCCTGAAACGCACATGAGACACTCCGGACCTGCGGAAGGTATCGAACAACGTAAGACGTTGGGGCAAAATCGAACTCACTCGTGCGCTTCGGCACCAAGAACCGCCTCGTAGTCGCGCCCGCCATAGAAGATGCCGACAATCACCACCGTCTGGCCCAACACAGCGAAGGCGATCACGACTCGACGCTTAAAGCCGATTGTGCGAAGACCCGACCTGATGTCATCACGCGCCCTGCCACGATGCGGGAATGCACCCAGATCCTCGCAGAACGCTACGATCGATTCCGCGTAGCGCGCAGCCACTTCCGCCGATCCTGCCGCCGCGATGTAGCTGCGCAGTTCAACGAGCTGGTCCTCTGCCTCAGGCGTGAAGACGACGCTGAGGCTCACCCGTCCCCGGCCTGGTCGCCGGCGAGACGCGCCCGCACTGCCTGCGCAGAGACCGTCCTGGAAGGATCGGCAATGACGGCGTCGTATGCGGCGGCGACCTCGTCCCGTAGCCAGGCTTCAACCGCTTGATCGCGAGCGAACAAGGCCCGCAGTCCTTCCCGGATCACCTCACTCTCGCTGGCATATTCCCCCGACCGCACTCGTTCACGCAGCCCATCAGCCATGTCGTTGGGGAGCGTGATGCTTAGCTGGCGCGTCGTACGCATATCCACCTCCAGAGCGATAGGACTCAATCCTACTTTTGCACGGGATACGGCGCACCGAGCTGCAAGGTCATCAGTCCTTGGCCGTTGAGCAAGCCCCGTGGTCGTCGTCCCGCTCCGGCCGAGGCAGCGGAATGGTCGCAATCCAACTCGGATCCACCAGGTCGACGTCGCGCTCCCTGCGTTCCCGTTCGAACAGTGCCGAAGTCTTGGTGAGCACGAGTGTGTAGGGCCGGCCAGCCCTTCGCGTCTCATGTCGAACCGGTAGTCACTGCGGTCGATCCGATCGTGCACATGGCGCCGGCCTTGTTCGGCCAAGGGCCAATCCAAATGCCGGGATGCGGGATCGAGCAGAAACGCGTGGAGCTTGCCGCACAGCTCGCAGGTACAGACGTCCGGCGCACAGATCGACCAGTCCTCGGGATCTCGTACCGGTCGGGCGAGCCTGGCCGACAACCGCGTTCGCGTGATCTGCGCCAGACCCGCGATCGCGTCCAGATCCGCCATGGCCGTGACAAAGTCGTCAAGGAGCGCAGTGCATCAGAACACGGTTGCCACCGACGCAACAACCGTCAGGTATCTGGCCAGAGTACGGAGACAGCCACAACCTGATGCGCATTCAACACGGGGCGGTTCAATCAATGAAGGAAGAAGGGTTCGAGTAAGACACTTAGGTGTCCGAAACGTGGAGCTAAGGGGATTCGAACCCCTGACCCCCACACTGCCAGTGTGGTGCGCTACCAACTGCGCCATAGCCCCTGATGTCGTGCTCATCGAAGCTACACCACCGGACCCAGGTGCCTCAAAACAGCAGTTCAGGGCAGCTCGTCGGCTGGGTCCGGGCCGAGCGGACGCGCCGGGGTGTGCTCCGTCGACGCCGCCGGCCGGGTTTCCGGGGCGAACAGCCAGCCCACCGCGGCCACCAGCAGGATCACGCCCGTCACAACGAAGGCCGCGTTGAAGGACAGCCGCTGCGCGATCAGACCGACGGCCAGCGAGCCCACGATCCCGCCCAGGTCGGACATCATCTGGAATGCCGCCACCGCCGTGCCACCGCGCGCCTTGCTGCCGACCACATCGGCCACCGCGGCCTGCTGCGGCGAGATGAACATTCCCGTCGCCGCACCGGTCAGGTACGCCGTCACCAGAAATACCGGCAGCGACGAGGTGAAGCCCACGGCTACGGTGGCCAGGGCGGAAACCGCCAGCCCGACGATCACCAGGATTCGCCGCCCGACCCGGTCCGACAGATAACCACTCGGGACCACCGCGGACACGTTGCCGATCGCGAAGGTCGCCAGTGCCACACCGGCCATGCCCGCGCCCTGGCCCAGGACGTCCACCACGAACAGCGGCACCAGCGCGATCCGCAGGCCGATGGACGACCAACCCGTGGCGAAGTTCGAGAACAACGCGGCGCGATACGCCGGGTGCCGCAGGACGGTACGCAGCGAAACCGCCGCCTCGGCGGTCACCTCGGGTGCCGCAACCGACGAACGACGCAGGCTGAAGAACACCACCGCCGCGGCCACCAGCAGCGCCGCGCCGTAGATGACGAACGGCGCCGACAGGCCAAGACCGGCGGTGAGACTGCCGATCACCGGCCCACCCACCGAACCCGCCAGAAACCCCGACGCGAACAAGCCGGCGACGCGGCCCCGGGCGTCCGGCGGCGAGATGCGGATCATCAGCCCCAGCGACGAGACGGTGAACATCGCCGACCCGACACCGCCCAGCGAGCGGAACAACAGCAGCTGCCCATACGTCTGGGCGAAGGCGCACGCGCCGGTCGACACCGCCACGATCAACAGCCCGCCGATGTAGACCCGGCGCTCCCCCAGCCGCTGCACCAGGAACCCGGCGGGCGGAGCGCCCACCAACCGCAGCACCGCGAACGCCGTGATCACGAACGTCGCGGCCGCGATGCTCACCCCGAAATGCCGGGCGTAGGCCGGCAGCACCGGCGCCACCACGCCGTAGCCGAGCGCGACGACGACGTTGGCGCAGACCAGCAGCCAAACCTCCCGCGGCAGGCTGGGTTTGGCGGACTCGGTCACGCGATGACTGTATTCACCACCTCGCGCGCGGCATTCTGGACCTGCGCCAAGTGCTCGGGTCCCTTGAACGACTCGGCATAGATCTTGTAGACGTCCTCGGTCCCCGACGGGCGCGCAGCGAACCAGGCGTTCTGCGTGGTCACCTTCAGCCCGCCCAGCGCCGCGCCGTTGCCCGGCGCGGTTGTCAGCTTCGCGGTGATCGCCTCCCCGGCCAGTTCGGTGGCACTGACCTGCTCGGGCGACAGCTTGGCCAGCCGCGCCTTCTGCTCGCGGTCGGCGGGCGCGTCGATGCGCGCATAGGTCGGCGCACCGTACTGCTCGGCCAGCTCGGCATAGCGCTGCGACGGCGACTTGCCGGTGACCGCCTGGATCTCCGAGGCCAGCAGCGCCAGGATGATGCCGTCCTTGTCGGTGGTCCACGTCGAGCCATCGGTGCGCAGGAAGGACGCGCCGGCCGACTCTTCACCGCCGAAACCGATTGTGCCACTGATCAATCCGTCGACAAACCACTTGAAGCCAACCGGTACCTCGACGAGCTTGCGGCCGATACCGGCCACCACCCGGTCGATGATCGAACTGGACACCGCGGTCTTGCCGACGGCCACCGTGTCCGGCCAGCCGGGCCGGTGGGTGTACAGGTAGTCGATCGCCACTGACAGATAGTGGTTGGGGTTCATCAGCCCGCCGTCCGGGGTGACGATGCCGTGCCGGTCGGCGTCGGCGTCGTTGCCGGTGGCGATCTGGTAGTCGGCCCCCGCGCCGTTCAACGTCCGGATCAGCGAAGCCATCGCGTTGGGTGAACTGCAGTCCATCCGGATCTTGCCGTCGGTGTCCAGCGTCATGAACCGCCACGTCGCGTCCACCAATGGATTGACCACCGTGAGGTCGAGGTTGTGACGTTCGGCGATCGCGCTCCAGTAGTCCACGCTGGCCCCGCCGAGCGGGTCGGCCCCGATCCGGACGCCCTCCGCGCGGATGGCGTGGATGTCGACGACGTTGGGCAGATCAGCGATGTAGGCGTCCATGTAGTCGTGTCGTTGCGCGGAGCCGAGGGCTCGGGCCAGCGGCACCCGCAACACATCGCGCAGACCGTCGCGCAGAATCTCGTTGGCGCGCTTGGCGATAGCGCTGGTCGCGTCGGTGTCGGCCGGTCCGCCGTTGGGCGGGTTGTACTTGAAACCGCCGTCGCGGGGCGGGTTGTGCGACGGCGTGACGACGATCCCGTCGGCCAGGTCGGCGTCGCGGCCCCGGTTGAACGCCAGGATCGCATGGCTGACAGCCGGCGTCGGGGTGTAGCGGTCAGCCGAATCGATCATCGCCACAACGTCATTGGCGGCCAGCACCTCCAACGCCGACACCCAGGCCGGCTCGGACAGCCCGTGCGTGTCCCGGCCGATGAACAACGGCCCGGTGGTGCCCTGCGCGGCCCGGTACTCGACGATCGCCTGCGTGGTCGCCAGGATGTGCGCCTCGTTGAACGCGCCGTCCAGCGACGAACCACGGTGACCCGACGTCCCGAACGCCACCTGCTGGTCGATGTTCTCGGGATCGGGTTCCACGCAGTAGTACGCGGTGATCAGGTGTGCCAGATCGATCAGGTCTTCGGGTTGTGCGGGTTGCCCGGCACGGGGGTTGACGGCCATGGCGGCAATTCTGCTCCCCCGGCCCGCCTGTGTCTGGCGGACAGGTTCTCCCGTCATACTTCCCATGTGTTCGGCCACGACAACCGGGAGCTGGCCGCGGTGTTCGCCGGCGGCGCTATCGGAACCGTCGTCCGCGCCGGGTTGGCGACCCTGGCCGTGCCGGATCCGGCCCGGTGGCCGTGGCCGACGTTCGTCGCCAACATCGTCGGGGCGTTTCTGCTTGGCTACTTCAGCACCCGCCTGCTCGAACGGCTTCCGCACTCGAGCTACCGCCGCCCACTGCTGGGTACCGGCGTGTGCGGTGGCCTGACGACCTTCTCGACGATGCAGGTCGAGACGCTGCGCATGCTCGAGCACCACCGCTACGGCCTGGCCGCCGCCTACACCGCGATCAGCCTGATCGCCGGTCTGTGCGCCGTGCACCTGGCCACCGGACTGGTACGCCGGGCCCGGGTGCGGGCATGAGTACCGCGGTGTGGGCCGGCGTCTTCGTCATCGGCGGCCTCGGGGCGGTGACCCGCTTCGTCGTCGACCGCACGGTCGCCAGACGCACGGCGTCCGCATTCCCGTTCGGCACCCTGGTGGTCAATCTGTCCGGTGCGGTGCTGCTGGGGTTCGTCAGCGCGCTGGCACTGAGCCAGCACGCGGCCCTGCTCGTGGGAACCGCGTTCGTCGGCGCGTACACCACCTTCTCCACCTGGATGTTCGAGACGCACCGCCTCGCCGAGGAACGTCAGTGGCGGCCCGCGGCGGCCAACATCGCCGTCAGTGTGGTCCTGGGCATCGCCGCGGCCTGGCTGGGCACCCGGATCGCGGGCGGGATCGCGTGACCGACATTGTCAAGCTCACCGCCTACTTCGCCGAGCGGGAACGCGCAGGCGGCCGATTCCTCGCCGACGCGATGCTCGACGTGTTCGAGGCACGCCAGGTCGCCACCAGTATCGAACTGCGCGGTATCGCCAGCTTCGGTCCCCGCCACATCGTGCGGACCGACGAGTCCCTGAGCATGTCCGAGGATCTGCCCGTCGCCCTCGCCGCCGCGGACACTTCGGAGGTGATGGCGGCGGTGGCCGAGGATGCGGTGCCGCTGATGAACAGGGGCCTGATCACCCTGGAACGGGCGCGCCTGGTCGACGGCGACTTCCCGGTGGTCGACGGCGGCGACGCCGTGCGGATGACCCTGCACCTGGGCCGCCAGCAGCGCATCGACGGCGCCGCCGCCCACATCGCGGTGTGCGCGGTGCTGCACAGACTGGGCTTCGCCGGGGCCATCGTGTACCTCGGCGTCGACGGCACGGTCCGGGGCGAGCGCCGGCGCGCCGAGTTTCTCAGCCGCAACCTCGACGTCCCGATGATGCTGCTCGCGGTCGGCACCGCGGATCAGGCGCAGGCCGCAGCCACCGAACTGGCCGGCCTGATTCCCCACCCGCTGCTGACCGTCGAACGCATCCGCGTCTGCAAGAACGGCGGCCGCCTCCTGGCCCGGCCACCTGCGCTGCCGGACACCGACGTCGACGGTCTGAGCCTGTTCCAGAAGCTGATGGTGTTCACCGACGAGGACGCCCGGCACGCCGGTCAGCCGATCCACCGAGCCCTGGTGCGCCGGTTGCGCGAGTCACGGCACGCCGGCGGCGCCACGGTGCTGCGCGGCCTGTGGGGCTTCACCGGCGGCCGGGCACCGCACGGTGACCGGATGTTTGCGCTGAGCCGCGACGTCCCGGTGGCCACGATCACGGTGGACACGCCGCAAGCAATCGCCCGCAGCTTCGAGATCATCGACGAACTGACCGCCGAGCACGGCCTGGTGACCAGCGAGACGGTGCCCGCGATGCTGGCCCTCGACGGTGGCGATCGCCGCGGCGGCATCCGACTCGCACACCCCCCCTGGGGGGATAAGCCTAGCCTTGGCTAACCTGCCCGTGTACCGTGCCTGGCCATGGAGACGTCTACTCCGGCCGCAGTGAGCGCAGCCCTCGAAGAGATCCTGCGCGACGACCTCAACGTGGACATCAGTCGCGTCACCCGCGACTCACGTCTGATCGACGACGTCGGTCTGGACTCCGTCGCCTTCGCCGTCGGCATGGTGGCCATCGAGGACAAACTCGGGGTCGCGCTTTCCGAGGAGGATCTGCTCACCTGCGACACCGTCGGAGACCTCGAAAGCGCCATCCTGGCAAAGGAGCAAGCGGGGCGATGAACGTGCTCGCGACCGCACTGTCGCGGGCGATGACCGACTCGACCCACGATCTGGTGCTGCTCGACCGCGAAAGCGGCGACTGGAACCGGTATCCGTGGCCCGAAGTGCATGCCCGCGCGCAGGCCGTCGCGGTCCGCATCCTCGACGGTCCGGACGGGGCCGTCGGCCTGGTCGGTGAGCCGACCGTCGAACTGGTCGCGGCCGTCGTCGGCACCTGGCTGGCGGGCCGGTCACTGTCCATCCTGCCCGGCCCGGTGCGCGGCGCCGACGAGGGCCAGTGGGCCCACGCCACCCTGGAACGCTTCACCAGGATCGGTGTCGGCCTGGTCTTCGGCAATGGGCCGGTCCTGAATCTGTTGCGCGACAACACCTCTGCCCTGCCCGTGCACGACGTGCGCAACGCCGCACGGGCCGCCAGCGGCGCAATTGCCGAACTGCCGGACACCGAAAGCCCGGCCGTGCTGCAGGGCACCGCGGGCTCGACGGGTTCGCCGCGAACCGCGATGCTGTCAGCGCAGGCGGTTCTGAACAACGTCACGGCGCTGTTGACACACACCCGCGTCGACCCGTCCGTCGACGTCGGCTGCACCTGGCTGCCGCTCTACCACGACATGGGTCTGTCCTTCCTGCTGTCGGGCGCTCTCTCCGGCGCCGACCAGTGGCTGGCGCCCACCGCGGCGTTCTCGGCGTCACCGTTCCGCTGGCTGCACTGGCTCTCCGAAAGCCGGGCGTCGATGACGGCAGCGCCCAACTTCGCCTACAACGTGCTGGGTAAATATGCGCGCCGGGTCTCCGACGTCGATCTCGGCGCCCTGCGGTTCGCTCTGAACGGCGGCGAGCCGATCGACTGCGACGGCTTCGCGATGTTCCTGTCCGAAATGGGCCGCTTCGGCCTGGATCCGCAGGCGGCCACACCGTCCTACGGGCTGGCCGAGTCCACCTGTGCGGTTACCGCCCCGACGCCGGGTACAGGTCTGCGATTCGACGAAACACGCTCGACGAAAACAGATTCGGTGCACAGGCACGCATTGCTCGGCGAACCGGTCGCGGGCATGCAGCTGCGGCTTGTGCCGTCGCGCCGCGAGCGGATCGACGTGCCTCACCGCGAGGTGGGCGAGATCGAGATCCGTGGGACGTCGATGATGTCGGGATACCTCGGCGCCGAGCCGTACGAAAGCCAAACCTGGTTCCCCACGGGCGACCTGGGCTATCTGTCCGACGGCGAGCTGGTGGTGTGCGGTCGCGTCAAGGAACTCATCACCGTCGCCGGGCGTAACGTCTTCCCCACCGAGGTGGAACGCGTCGCCGCACAGGTCCGCGGCGTCCGGGAGGGCGCAGTGGTCGCCGTCGGCGCCGCCGGGTCGCTGCGTCCCGGCCTGGTGATCACCGCCGAGTTCCGCGGTCCCGACGAGGACGGCGCCCGAAGCGAACTGGTGCGGCGGGTCGCCTCCGAATGCGGTGTCGTCCCTTCGGATGTCGTGTTCGTACCCCCCGGGTCACTGCCGCGGACATCGTCGGGCAAGCTGCGCCGCCTCGAAGTCAAGAGCAGACTGGAGGCGGCTCGGTCATGACGGCATCGGTCGACCTCGGCACCGGGGGCTATCGCGCGCTTCTCGAGGAGGTGTTCGACCAGAAGGTCGTCGCGTGGACCGCCGAAGCCGAGGCGACCGAACGCTTTCCGCGCCAACTGATCGAGCATCTGGGCGCCTCCGGAGTGTTCGCGGCCAAGTGGGGCGACGACGTGCAACCCGACGTCGGCAAACTGCTCGAACTCGCCTACCGCCTGGGCCATCTCGGCTCGGCGGGCATCGGTGTCGGGGTCAGCCTGCACGACTCGGCCATCGCGATCCTGCGCCGGTTCGGCAAGTCCGAGCGCCTCAAGGGCATCGCCGAGGCCGCGATCCGGGGCGAGTCCGTGCTGTGCATCGGCGCCTCGGAAGAGTCCGGCGGCTCCGACCTGCAGATCTGTGAGACCGAAATCCGCACGGCGCGTGACGGTTTCGAGGTTCGCGGGATCAAGAAGTTCGTTTCGCTGTCCCAGATCGCCGATCACATCATGGTGGTGGCGCGCAGTGTCGATCACGACCCGCAAAGTCGGCACGGCAACGTCGCACTGATCGCCGTGCCCACCACCGAGGTCGACGTCCGGGTCCCCTACCGCAAGGTCGGGGCGGGTCCACTGGACACCGCAGCCGTGCACATCGACACCTGGGTGCCGGCCGATGCGTTGATCGCCCGCGCGGGCACCGGCCTGGCCGCCATCTCCTGGGGTCTGGCCCACGAGCGGATGTCGATCGCCGGCCAGGTGGCATCGTCGTGCCAACGGGTGCTGGGCATCACGCACGCCCGGATGGTCGACCGTCGCCAGTTCGGCGCGACGCTGTTCGAGCACCAGGCGCTGCGGTTGCGGATGGCCGACCTGCAGGCCCGCGTCGACCTGCTTCGGCACGGCCTCAACGGAATTGCCGCCCTGGGAAGACTGGATCTGCGTTCGGCCGCCGCGGTCAAGGTGACCGCGGCCCGGTTGGGCGAAGAGGTGCTCTCGGAGTGCATGCACATCTTCGGCGGCTCGGGCTACCTGGTCGACGAGACTCCGCTGGGCCGGTGGTGGCGAGACATGAAGCTGGCCCGGGTCGGCGGGGGTACCGACGAGGTGCTGTGGGAGCTGGTGGCCGCCGCGATGCGGCCCGACCACGACGGCTACGAAGAGCTGATCGGACGGTGCAACGCGTAGAGCGCCATCCGGCGGTTCGCCATGTCGTGCTCGCCGAGGAATTCGCAGCCGGCGAACTCGCACAGCCGTCGCGCCGCGGAATTGCGGTGGTCGGGATCGAACATGATTCTGCGACAACGGCGTTCGAGCGCAAACAGGCTGCCGGCCAGTCGGGGCAGCAGCAGCGGGCCGAAGCCCCGGTTGACGATGTTCTCGTCGGCGATGGCGGCGTGCAGACCGAGGTCCCACGGGTCGGCGTCATACCGCGTCCCGATGGAGTCCTTCGCCGCGCGGTACACCTCCACGTAGCCGTGTTCCCGACCGCGCAGGCTGCCGATCAGCGGACGTGAGTAGTCGCCGGCGAGCTGGGCGCGCAGATAGCCGCGCCACCAGTGCACGGGCCGGTCGTACTCCCAAGCCAGCGCGAGGTGCGGTCGGTTCATCCACTCCGAGACCGTCTCGGCGTCGCGCTCGGGATCCGCCACGCGGATGGCGTACGGGTCTGCGAGCAGCGGGATCGGCGGCGGCCCAACGGCGGCGACCTCGTCGAGCAGCGAGGTCAACTGACGGGGCAGAACAGGCAACGCTTCAGTCATTTGAGGCGAGAGCCTACCCGAGCAACTGAGGCTAGGGTTTCCTTGTCTGATCGGCCAGCACGGTGAGCAGCACCGCGGAATCGTCGATGGCCGACAGGCTGTGTCGGGCGGGCGGAATGACCAGATAGTCGCCGGCGCGGCCGTCGGCGCTGGCATCCCCGGCGATGAGCCGCACGTGTCCGCGCAGCACCTGCAGGGTGGCCTCGCCCGGACTCTCGTGCTCGGCCAACTCGTGTCCGGCGGCCAGCGCGATGACCGTCTGCCGCAACGAATGCTCGTGCCCACCGTGCACCGTGTGGGCGGCGCGGCCGGCATGCGCCGACTTGGCCGCCGCGATCTGCTCGTCGGCGAGTCCGGTCAGTGACAGGGATTCCATGTTCTCGGTTCCTTCGATTCGGGTCAGGACGCCAGCAACAGCACGCCGCTCACCAACAACCCAACCACTTTCACCACTTCCAGGACCACGTAAACGTAATGACCGTTCGATCGAGGACCCACATCCCCCGCCAGCACGGCGTCGCTCCGGCGCGTCAGGGCACGGCGCACCACCAGCACCTGGACCATGAGCGCGGCGACCGCCGTCAGTGCCGCCGCCCACACGGCGACGGGCGGCGCCTCGGAGAACAGCGCCACCAGGATCACCGCCGCGAGCACCGCTTCGCAGGCGTTGAGGGCGCGAAACACCAGTCGGCCGATGCCCAGGCCCAGCGGCAGCGTGATGCCCGGTGCCCGGAACTTCAGCGGCGCTTCGATGAAGGAGATGGCCACCACCATGCCCAGCCAGACGAACACCGCCGCGACGGCCACCGACCGGGCCGCGTTCATCGCCGGGCCGCCACCAGCGGCGCCAGCACGGACAGATGGCTCAGACCCAGTTCCCTGGTGGCCGTCACCAGCGTGACCGGGCCGGCCTCGTGCAGGGCCCTGAGCTCGTCGAGCGCCGCCGCGGCCGCCGGCTCGCCGAGTTCGGCGGTGTATCGCTTTGCGAACTCGTCGAATTTTGCCGGGTCGTGGCCGTACCAGTGCCGCAGCTCCGACGAAGGTGCGACGTCCTTGAGCCAGCGGCCGACCCGAGGGTCGCCCTTGCGAAGTCCCCGCGGCCACAGTCGATCCACCAGCACCCGCGTCCCCTCACCGCAGTGAACGGGCTCATACACCCGCGTGGTATTCATCGACTGCCACTTCAACACCCGCCCGGAGAACACGCAAGGGTCGCTGGTCCCGATCCCGGTGACATGCGTCCCCTCGGCCCACGACAATGTTCGTCATGGATGGTGATCCCGTCGAGACACTGCAGCGCTGGGAGTCCGCCGGTGGGCACTGGCGGGTGATCGGCCGCGGCGGCGGCCGTCTGACCGTCGGCCTGTTCCGCTGCGACGGCGGAGAACAGGTCGACGTGCTGAGCTCCGACAGTGCAAGCCTGGCAACGTTCGTCGGCGGCCGGGAGACCGATCTCGATTGACGGGCGGGGTCGCCGCTACAGGCAGAAGTGGTCGGCGTAGACCAAGTCTCCGGGTGCGGTGAGTCCGGTTCGGCCCGGCGTTTCCTCCGCCGACTCCCACCGACTCCGACATGGGCGATGGCCTGAGCGAATTCGCGGCGATAGCTGCCCCGCCGATACCCGCCCGGAGTTAGCATCACCACGCCGGCCACGGTTTGCGCGGCCGAGGACGATTCGAAGGGAATGATCCGATGGCCGCGAACACGGCAGCCGAGATCGTCAAGAGCGTGGGCGGCGCCGCCAACATCGAGAGCCTCTCGCACTGCGCCACCCGCCTGCGGTTTCAGCTCCGCGACGCATCGGGCGTTCAGCAATCGGTGGTCGAGGCCGTACCCGGAGTGATGGGGGCCGTCCCGCAGGCCGGTGAGCGGTATCAGGTCGTCATCGGCGGCGGTGTGCAGACCGTCTACAACGACATCCTGGCGTTGCCGGGCATGGCAGCCGGCGGCGGCGCCAGCGACGCCGCCGCGATCAAGGCCGCGGCACGCGCCAAGGGTCCACGCGGCCGGTTCGCGTGGCTGGACACGTTCTTCGAGTTCTTGTCCGACTCGTTCCGCCCGATTCTGGGGGCCCTGCTCGGCGCCTCGCTGTTCATCACGTTCATGGCGCTGATGAGCACGCTCGGGGTGATTCCGAACTGGGCCGATCCGCGCACCGAGTTGTCTCCGTCCTGGCAGTTCATGAACCTGTGTTGGCAGTGCGTGTTCGTCTTCCTGCCGCTGATGATCGCCTACAACGCGTCGAAGAAACTCGACGCCGACCCCTGGGTGGGCTTCGCGATCATGGCCGTCGTCATGCTGCCCGGTTTCACCGCCCTCAAGGACTTCGCCGAGGCCAGGACCGTGTTTGGCTCGGAGGTCGACATCGTGCACATCTTCGGGGTGCCGCTGACGGTCTTCAACTACAGCTCGCAGGTGTTCCCGCCGCTGCTGATGGCCGCGGTGCTCGGCCCGCTGTACAAGAGGCTGAAGAAGATCATCCCGGACAACGTCCAGCTCATCTTCGTGCCGTTCCTGTCGATGCTCATCATGATTCCGCTGACGGCCTTCCTGATCGGACCGATCGGCGTCTACGCCGGTGCCGGGCTGGCCAACATCCTCAGGTCGATCAACGACTTCTCACCGCTGATCTTCGCCATCGTCATACCGCTCGCCTACCCGTTCATGGTGCCGTTGGGTCTGCACTGGCCGATCAACGCGATCATGCTGCTGAACATCCAGACCCTGGGCTACGACTTCATCCAAGGGCCGATGGGCGCGTGGAACTTCGCCTGCTTCGGCGCCACGGCGGGCGTGCTGTTCCTGGCCTGGCGCGAACGGGACGCGCAGATGAAGCAGACCGCGATCGGCGCCCTTGCCGCCGGCCTGCTGGGCGGTATCTCAGAGCCGTCGCTATACGGTATTCACCTGCGCTTCAAACGGATATACCCGCGCATGCTGGTCGGCTGCCTCGTCGGCGGCATCATCATCGGCATCGGCGGCGGCGTGAAGACCAACGCCTTCGTGTTCACCTCACTGCTGACCATCCCGGCCTTCAGCAACATGGCGCTGTACGCCATCGCGGTGGCGGCCGCGTTCTTCACCGCGATGATCCTGGTGATCCTGTCCGGCTACAAGACACCCGAACAGCTGGCCGAGTTCGAGGCGGCCCGGGTGCCGGTTGCCGACCTGGAGACCGCGCCGGCCGGAGCGAGCACCGGCACCATCACGGCAGCCGCCGCGACCAAGGCGGCCGGGGACCGCGGCACGGTCACCGTGATCGCGTCTCCGCTCGACGGCACCGTGGTGGCTTTGGCCGATGTGCCCGATCCGGTCTTCGCCAGGGGCACCATGGGTCCCGGTGTCGCGGTGCTGCCCACCGGCGACACCGCATACTCCCCCGGAAACGGAACGGTCATCGCCGCGCAGCCGACGGGTCACGCCTTCGGCCTGGTGCTCGACGGCGGCATCGAAGTGCTCATCCACGTCGGTATCGATACCGTGAACCTCAAGGGCGAGGGCTTCACCGTCCACGTCAAGAGGGGCGACAAGGTGACGACGGGAACACCGTTGGTGACGTTCGACCGCAAAGTCATCGACGACGCCGGCTATTCGTTGGTCACGCCCGTGATCATCCTCAACGGCAAGAAGTTCGCCTCGGTCGACCCATTGCTCGAAGGCGAGGTCAGTGCCGGTGACCCGATCATCGACGTAGCGGCCAAGGCCGCCCCGGCCAACGTCTGACGATCTTCAGCCGGTCTAACTTCCCGTCGCAGAAGCAGATTCGTGACGAGGCAACCAGATCCGGCCAGTCATCGACCGTGCGCGGCGAAGAACTGCGCGCTGTCGCCCGAAGCGTCGAACGCGGCCGGCCATATGTGACCGCCACCGTTGACCTGAACGAAATCGACCTGGGTGCCCGCAGCGCATCCGACGGCAACGAACCGCTGCACCCCACCCCGGTCGTCCATCGAGACGGCATCGGCCGGGCAGCCGTTGAGTTCACGCCACCGCGCCGCCATCGCCGGTGCCGCAATGATGTCGCTGTATCCGCCGCGACCGAGCATCGTGCCGCCGTCGAACGGCACCGTCGCGTCGGCGGTGCCGTGCACCGCCAGCACCGAGACCGGCCGCGACGGCGCACACGGGAACGCGGCACCCAATGTCCCGGCGATCGGTGCGATGGCGGCGACGACGTCGGCGCGTTCGCACGCCAACCGCGTGGCCATGAACGCACCGGCCGACATACCCGTGGCGAAAACTCGGCCGCGGTCGATTCCGTAGTCCTGGGTGAGCCGGTCCACGAGCGCGACCAGGAACCCCACATCGTCGACCCCTTGCCGGTCGGCCGGTGACGCGCCGCGGCCGTCGGCCCAGCTGAGATCGATGCCATCGGGATACACCACGGCGAAGCCGTGCACATCGGCCACGGCGTTGTAATTCGTCAGCCCGGCCTGCCCTGTCGCGTCCATTCCGGCACCGTGCAGGTTGATCACCAATCCCGCCGGACGGTCGAGGCCGGCCGGGAGATGCACTTGATAGGTGCGCTCGAGTCCCCCGAACGGCAACGCGCCCCTGGCGTCGCCGCCGGGAAACGCCGATGCCCGCACCCCGGCGCAGACGTCCAGACACAGCAGGACTGCCGACAGAGCCAGGACGCGCGCGAGCGCATTCATGCGATGTCTGCGGGCGGCGGGCACGCGCGTAAGTATGGCAGGAGCCGTCGGCGGCCGGGCTCCGGGTTTCGGGGACGCCGGGTTCGCATCGGTTCTACGGTGGTTTTATGACAGAACAGTCACCCGCGGTCACGCTTTCCCATCCCCCTGTTGCGATCCTGCGTGTCGTGAATCCGCTCCTGCGGTTGCTGTTGCGCACTCCGGTCTCGGGTTCCGCGCGAAAAACAATGATGGTGTTGAGCTTCACCGGACGAAAGAGCGGCCGACGGTATTCCGTTCCGGTGAGCGCCCACCGGATGGACCACGATCTCTGTGCCCTGGCCGGTGCGACATGGCGGCTGAACTTCCGCGGCGGCGGCTCAGCCGAGGTGCTGCACGACGGGAAAACGACAACCATGCACGGCGAGCTCATCGAAGACCCGCGCGCCGTCGCCGAGCAGTACCGACGTTGCGCCGAGTCCTACGGAGTCAAGGGCGCACAGCGGATGATGGGACTGAAGTTCCGCGATCAGCGCATACCGACGGTCGACGAGTTCGCCGACGCAGTGAAGGCAAATCACCTGTGCGCCATCCGGTTCACACCACCACGTCACCAGGGCAGTTGACGGCACCGACGGTTCGCGACTGCCGGCTCGCCGAGGATGGACACCCGCGCATTCTCGGCGAAGAATCGGGAGAGACGACCTGCCTGAGAGCCGAGGAGGAGTCATGCCCACGACGACTGATCCGACGTTTTACCGCAGCCCGGCCGACGCAGTCACAGCTGCCCCCGAGCAACTCGCCTACGTCGCGGCGTTCGACCCCACGAGCCGACAGAAAGACGCCCTTGCCGTGGTCGACTGCGACCCCGAGTCCACGACGTTCGGTGGTGTCGTCGGCTGGACCGAGCTGCCAACATCCGGTAACGAACTGCACCACTTCGGCTGGAATGCCTGCTCGAGCGCGCTGTGCCACCAGGGGCATGGCCATCATGAGGCGCTTGAGCGGCGGTATCTGCTCGTTCCGGGTCTTCGCTCGTCGAGAGCCTACGTCCTCGACACCCAACCCGACCCTCGCAACCCGGAGCTGACACACACGATCGAGGCCGGCGAACTCGCGGCCAAGGCCGGATACTCTCGCCCGCACACGGTGCACTGCGGGCCCGGCGCCATCTTCATGTCGGCGTTGGGCGGGGCCGAGGGCGCCGACGGGCCCGGCGGGGTGGCACTGATCGACCACGACACGTTCGAGGTCCTGCAGGCGTGGGAGCTGGATCGGGGACCGCAGTTCTTGGCGTACGACATCTGGTGGCACCTGAAGTACGACACCGTGATCACATCCGAGTGGGCGACGCCGTCAATGGTCGAGAACGGGCTGAATCCCGAGGACTTGCTCGGGCACAAGTTCGGCCACCACGTGAACTTCTGGAGCATGTCCGAGCGCAAGCTGACCCAGCGCGTCGACCTCGGCGAACAGCACCAGATGGTCCTCGAGTTGCGCCCGGCACACGACCCGTCCAAAGCGTGGGGTTTCGTCGACTCGGTGATCAGCACCGAGGACCTGTCGGCGTCGGTGTGGCTGTGGCACAAGAATGGCGATCAGTGGTCGGTCGACGAGGTGATCACGATCCCGGCCGAGCCCGCCGACGCCGACGACCTGCCACCGCTGTTCCGGCCCTTTGGGGCGGTGCCACCGCTTGTCACCGATATCGACCTGTCCGTCGACGACCGCTGGCTGTACGTATCATGTTGGGGCACAGGAGAACTCAAGCAATATGACGTCAGTGATCCGTTCCGTCCGCGCGAGACGGCCTCGGTTCGCCTCGGCGGGATCGTGCGACGCGAGCCGCACCCGGCGGCTCCCGATCTGCCGCTTTCCGGTGGACCGCAGATGGTGGAGATCAGCCGCGACGGTAAACGGGTCTACCTCACGAACTCGCTGTACGCGGCGTGGGACGACGCGGTCTACCCCGACGGCGTCGGGGCATGGATGGCCAAACTTGACGCAGACGTGTCCGCCGGGGGTCTGGTGCCCGATGCCCGATTCTTCCCGCACGGCGACGACTTCCGTGGCCTGCGTGTCCACCAGACCCGGCTGCAGGGCGGCGACGCGTCGAGCGACTCGTACTGCTTCACCAGTTGAACATCCGCTACTGTGCCGCTCCCAGGTCGTTGAGGGCCTGCACCGCACCACGATTCAGCGGCACCGGGTCGGTGTCCCGTGCGTCGTCGAGATTGATGCCCTTCGCCGCCCCGACCACCTGCTGCAACTGGGGCAGCCGGTCGAAGAGCGTCCTGGTCAGCACGCAGGCCAGGTTGGCGTCGACGTCGTCGCGAACCAGCAACATGTTGGCCACCACGATGGTCTTGACATCGGCGGGCAGGCCGTAGCTGGCGGCCGGGATCACGCCCTCCTCGTAGGCCGGGCTTACCTCCTGCATCGTGGCCAGCTGCGGAATGACGTCGATGAACGTGACCTCGTCGCGCGCCGACGTGAGCAGATCGGTGATGCCCGGCGTGGGTAGCCCGCCGGACCAGAACAGCGCGTCGATCGAGCCGTCCTTCATACCGTCCACGGTCTTGGTGAGATCCAGTCGTTGTGCGGCGACGTCGGATTGCGGATTCAGGCCGGCCGACTCCAGCAGTCGGTTGGCGATCACCTCGGTGCCCGATCCGGGTGAACCCGTGGAGACCCGCTTGCCCCGCATGTCGGCGATCGACGTGATCCCCGACCCGGTGCGGGCGATCACCTGGGTGTAGTTGGGGTAGATCCTCGAAAGCGCTTGCACGGGTTGCTTCTCGCCGTCGAAACTGCCCTTCCCCTCGACCGCGTCAGCGGCGGTGTCGGCCAACGAGAACGCCACCTGGTACGTTCCCGCGACGAGTTGTCGGACGTTCTGCACCGACGCCCCCGTCTCCGCGGCGGTGGCCCGCACCTTTCCGCCGGTCACCGTCGAGACCTGTTCCGCGAAGGCGTTTCCCAACGAGAAGTACACGCCGGTGGCATTGCCGGTCGCGATGCTCACGCGGGTGTCGGTGCCCACCTCACAGGTGATCTCACCGCCGGCATCCGCGCCCGGCGCGTCCTGCCGGCCCCCGCAGCCGGTAGCGGCCGCCCCGGTGAGGACCAGCGTCGCCAGCACCGCCGTCATTCGTTTCATGTCCGTCTCCCCTTGTCGATGATGGTGAACGCGACTGCGACGAGCAGACACGCCGATCCCGCCATGATCGTGACGGGACTCAGGAACAACAGCAGTACTGCCGCCGCCGCGGCGAGCAGCCGAGCGACCGTCCCTGCCGCCCCGATGCCCAGTACCCATCCGCCGAAGGCGAATGACAGCGCCACGATGCCCGCACAAGCCGCCGCCGACGCCCACAACACGCCGACCACCGGCCCCCTGCCCAGCAGATACTCGCCGGGTCCAGTGAGCACGAACGCGATGGGCACGAGGAACGCCGGTGCGGCGTAGCGCAGCGTGTGCCACATCGTCGGGATCGCCTGTCCGCCGGTGACGGCCGAGGCCCCCACCGCGGCCAACGCGGTCGGGGGTGTCACCTCGGAGAGCACCGAGTAGTAGAAGACGAACATGGCCGCGGCCGGTGCCGGAACGTCCAGGGCGAGCAGCGCCGGACCGATGATCACCCAACCGATGACGAAGGACGCCGTCACCGGGATCGCGAGGCCCAGCAACGCCAGGGCCACTGCGGCGAAGACCGCCGTCAGGGCCAGCATGGCGGTGCGGTTGTCGGTGATCGCGTCGACTCCGCCGACCAGCACCGAGGAGAACTGCGCGCCCAGACCGGTCTTGGTGGTCATCGCGGTGATCACTCCCGCGGCGGCGCAGACCGCGACGACCGGCAACACGCCACGAACGCCCGCGGCCAGCGCGTCGAAGAGCAGACGCGGCGTCAGCCGGTACCGGTAGTCCAGAAAGGACAGTAGAAAGGCGAGGGCGGTGGCGTAGACGACGGCCCGCGTCGCGGACATCCCGACGGCCAGCAGTACGACGATCGCGATCAGCGATGAGAAATGGTATCCGTAGCGGCCCAGCAGTTTCCATGGTGCTTCGGCATCCAGACGCGCGGGTTTCAGCCCATATCGGCGGGCGTCGATCTCGACGGCCAACAGGATGCCCAGGTAGTACAGGACCGTTGGGATCATCGCCCAGCCGAGCACGGTGAGGTAGGACACCTCGAGGTACTCGGCGACGATGAAGGCCGCTGCCCCGAGCGTCGGCGGCGACAACAGGGCGCCCACACCGGCAGCGGCCAGGACTCCGCCCGCGCGTTCCGGGGTGTAACCCGCCCGGCGCATGATCGGCCAGGTCACCGCCCCGACGCTGACGGCGGTCGCCGTCCCGGAACCCGACACGGTGCCGAGCAGGAACCCCGATGCCACCGCGGTACGACCGGCCGCGCTGCGTGACCGACGGAAGGCGGCCACCGACAGGTCGACGAAAAATCTTGCGCCGCCGGATAGTTCGAGTACGGCGCCGTAGATGGTGAACAGCACGATGTAGCTGGCCGCGACGTCCAGTGGGGTGCCGAAGAACCCGCTGCCCGAGTTGTACAGCGCGTCGACGATCTGATCGAAGTCCAGGCCGGCGTGCGCGATGGCCCATCCCTGCGGAAGCAGCCCGCCGTAATAGCCGTAGGCGAGGAACAACCCGCACACGATGGGCAATGCCCAGCCGGTGGTGCGCCGGCAAGCCTCCAGGATGAGCACCAACAGCAGTGCGCCCATCACGACGTCGATCGGTTCGAGCAGGCCCTGGCGGTCCAGGAACGCGTTGTATCCCCCACCGCCGGACCCGATGGGGAAAGGCAGGATCGGATAGAGGCAGACCGCCAGGGTGATCGCGGCGAGCGCCCAGTCGAGGACACCGGGCCGGTCGGCCGGGTCGAGCCGGCCCAGCCCGGACCGGTAGACCAGGAACACCAGCGGCAGCGAACCGGCGAGGAAGACGATCAGATAGAACTGACTGCCCTGGGACAGCGGGCGGAAGACCTGCCAGATCGTCAGGATCGCGACAGTGAAGGCGACGACGGCGACGAGGCTGTTGGTGGACCCCCGCAGCTCGCGGCCGGGTTTCTCCTCATCGTCGACCTGCGGTACGGCCGACGCAGCGGCGGTCGGGGCAGATTGCGGAGTATCCGTGCGACGGCAGACGGTGTCACCCATCCGGCGTGATCCGCTTCAGGACCAAGGCCGCCTCGTTGTACGGGAACACCCGATAGAAGGGCCGCGACCGGGTCGACACGAGCGTCGCACCCTCTGCCTTGCTCACCAGCGTCGGCTCGCCGACGTCCACCGTCGTACCGTGCTTGCGAATGGTCGCCGGTCCACCGGCCAGAACGTTCTTGACCCAGTTCGATTCGAGGCCGTACCCGATGAGAATGACGAAGCCGTCACGGGTGTCGAATACCGTCAGCGGCGTGCGGTACCGCTTGCCCGATTTGCGTCCGACATGCTCGAGGACACCCAGCGTGGGCAGCCATCCGGCCACCGAGCGGGCCACGGGATTGACGACCCGACGATTGAACCTCGCAACCGCGCGTGGTACCCGCACCCGAAACTCCCTCAGTCCATCGGTTCACATGTAGCCGAACATCTTCGACCGCCACCGCATCGCAGTGTAAGACGGCACATGTATCTGGATTCGGCCATCAGAGCAGCGTGAACAGCTCCAGCTGGATGTTGTCGGGATCGCGGAACACCAGTGTGGCGTAGGGGAACGGTTCAGACTCGGCCCTGATGCCGGAGTGCTCGATGCCGAGCTCGTCGAGCCAGGCCGTCCAGACCTCGAGCTCGGTACCCGTGCCCACGTTGAACCCGACGTGGTCCAAACCCGCGCGGGCCTCGTCGAATCGCTCGCCGTCGTTGGCGGTGTTGGTGTGCAATCCGATCGCCAACCCGGAGCGCGGTTCGAGGAGCAGGACGCCGTAGCCGGTGTCCTCCCGGTCGTAGTGCGGGAACGTCAACGGCAACCGGTTCGCGCGGAACACCCGCTGATACCACGCGATGCTCGCTTCGATGTCGCGCACGGTCAACGACAGGTGGTGTATCCCGGTGATGCCGGGAGCGGCGTCGTCACTCATCGGTGTCCAATCCTCGCGGGTTTTCGGTCGGCCGGTCGGTTGCGACACGGCCGCAGCTGAGTATCGATCAATACATCAGATCACAACCATGCTGATGAAGACCGTACTGCCGTAGCGGGAGAGCGAGTTCATCTCAGGCGGCAGTTGCCGCCTCGCACCCCGACGTCACGACGGAACCGGGCGCGCCGCAACGGTCCTCGGTCGGCGGGAAGATCGGCGGCGGCGGTGGCAAAAGCGGCAGTATGCCGGCGCCGGTCACGCCGGTCGCCAATGCGACGAACTGTGCGGGAACGTTGGTCGCCACGTACAGGCCGTCGACGGCGATCCGCACCGGCACGAGGATGAAGCTGGGCAGCTTTGTGCCGAGATCGTTTCCGATCGTGTACACGAAGTACGGCACCGCGCCGAAGATGGTGCGCAGGCTCAGCGCGACGTTGGTGACGATGCCGGGATCGTCATTCATGGCGATCGCGTCCTCGAGTGCCTGCTTGAGATCGACCGGATCGACATCGCTCCCAGACAGTGTCGTCAGGGACACGCCGTCGGAACCGCTCAACGGTGTGCCACCGAAGATCGTCACCACTGTGGGCGTGGTGTCGACGATCTCGTACTGTGGGTTGATGTGGCCGTCCCGGAAATCCGGACCGTCGACGATGACGAATGTTGCTGTCTCGTCAGGTGATTGGAAGCCGTGACCAAGTCCCTTCTGCGGCTGGTGACCGTGGTCGGTAACCACGATCACCGTCCAGTCTTCGCCCGTGGCCGCCTCGCGCACGGCCACCGCGTCCAGGATTTTGCCGAGGTTGTCATCCATGTTCCGAATGGCCGCTGCGTACTGCGGCGACGTGCCACCGTACATGTGCCCGTTCTCGTCGACACCGACGAAGTAGGAGAAGATGAAGTTCGGGGCGCTGTCGCCCGAAATCGCGTCGACGGTCAAGTCCGCGACGGCGTCATCGGTCGCCAACCAGTTCGTGTCGCCTTCGATCTGCGGAACGAAGACGTTCTCGTCCGCCGGGGTCGAGCCGGCGGCGGCGATGGCGTTGATGACGTCCCAGTCACCGACGGCCAAGGTTTCGATGCCCGGATCCAGTGTCTCGAGTTGGTTGAACACCGTCGGGAACTCGTCATATGTCCGCGGGGTGAAGACGTTGTTGATCACTCCGGTTCGCTCGCCCCACACGCCGGTCAGGATGGCCGTCCACGAGGGATTGGAGAGGGTGGTGTGCCCGACGATGCTCGACGCGGCGGTGGTGCTGGTGCCCATCAGGTCCAGGAAATTCTGGTTGTAATCGTCAGCCAGGATTCTGCTCAGGTTCGTGCCGTCCACACCGATCACCAGCACGTGCTGCTGGGTGGGATCAACCGGTGCCGGAGGATCCGTGATCAGCGCGGCGGTCTGTTGGGATGCCACATTCGCCTTGCGGGCGACGAATGTCCGCTCTAACTCGTTTCGCACCAAGGCCAGCACCGCCGACAGGATCGGCATCTGGATCGGCGACCCGTTGCCCGGACTCAGCAGCGGCTGCATCGCCGAAGCCACGGGACCCGAGACGACGCCGACCAGGGTCTTCGGCCGCTGCGGCTCCGCCGGTGCCGGAACCGCCGACCTCACAGGCGTTGTCGAGGTCGTGAACGCGCCGGCGGATGACTGTGGGGCGGCGGCCGTGGCGAAACGACCTACGGTCGGCGACGGACGTTCGACGTCGACCGCGGCCGTGACCGACGAGTCGGGGTCGGCCGTGCGCACACGCACGGCGGGGTGCGTGCTTGCGGACTGGATCGCCATCCGTCGATCGGCCGAACCGCCGCGCGTCGAGACATGGACCCTGTCGCGACCGCGTGCCGACGGCAGATCTGCGGGCAGGCTGTCCTCCCCCGCCACGGGCGAGGGGCCCACGTCGCTCGGTTCCCGGGTCGGCTGCCCGGCGTTGCGGTGTTGCCCGCGTTCTTCGGCACCGCCGGCCGTGTCATCGCCTGCGGGGTTGTCGTGGTCGGCTTTCGACCGCTTGGCCGACACGGATGAGGTCGACGGGGACCTCGCCGGCCGGTGCGCTCTCGATGAAGACGACCGCGGCCCAACAGGTCGGTGCGACCTCGATGAAGGCGACGAATGTTCGCCTGACGATGTCGAACCGTCGCCCGACGGGTCGGCATACGCGACGCCGGCAGGGGACCCAACGGCTACGCCCACACCCAATGTCACTGCCAACGCCCCGACCCGACCGATGGCTCTGGCGTAGTTCACGGCGGTTCCTCTCGTTCACCAATCCCGCATGCGACGATGGTGCAGCCATGTCCCGCGGGCGGCCCACCTCGCGTGAAACCAGTTGGGCCGGAAATTTACGCCCAACATGGCGGCATCCGCGACAATTCGACGAGGTCGATTTTCGTGCCGTGCGGCAGTCGGCGGGCCGCCGCGATGATGGCCGGCTACCGCAAACCGCCGACCAACCGATGTCGCCTGTTGTTACCATCGCGGCGTGGACGATTCGCGTGCGTCATCTCGCCAACGTGGGCCGCGTTCCGTTTCACGACGCGAAGTCCTCCAATATGCCGTTCCCGCAACGGTTCTCCTGACTCTAGGGACGGCGGCCGCGACCCTCACCGCGCACCGGGCGTCGGCCGCCGGTAAGCGGCTGATCGACTTCTCGCGACGGTTGGTCCCGCCGGACCAGATCAAAGCGGCGGGTTTTGACGGCGCGCTTGTCTACGTGTCCGAACTGCGCCCTGGCGCAACGTTCGATTTCAAGCCCGTCACCCGCGAGTATGCGGATGGGTTACGAGCGGCCGGTCTCCATGTCGTCAGCTGTTATCAGTTCGGCAAGCCCGGCTGGCCCGATCCGTCGGATTTCACCCGCGGGTATGACGGCGGCGTGGCAGACGCTGCGACAGCCCTGCGTCTGCACGCCGCTGCCGGGGGCCCAGACAAGGTGCCGATCTTCTTCAGTGTCGATGAGGATATCGGCCTCGAAACCTGGAATGCGGTTGCTGTCAATTGGTTTCGAGGGATCAACTCGGTGCTCGGCGTCGATCGCACCGGCATCTACGGGGGGGACCGAACCTGTGCATGGGCGATCCGGGACGGCGTGGTCGGGCAGTCGACGAGTGCCGGGCACTGGTGGGCGTGGCAGACGAGGGCGTGGTCCGGTGGCAGGCGCGAGCCCAGGGTGGTGCTGTATCAGGCCGTGGTCGACACCGACGCGAGCCCGGGTGCGCCACTCGGCGGGACATACGTCGATGTGAACGAAGTACTCGCAACGGATTTCGGGCAGTGGGACCTCGATCGAGCTCCCTGAATTCGCTGAGGTGCCGCTGTCTGCTGGAGCGGCATTTTCGCCGCCGAATGACTTAACCGGCGGTGGTGACCGGGCTCATCCGGATTTTTCCGGATGAGCACGCTGAAATCCGTCCACCGCGTCGGCGACGGTCCGGAAGCGGTCGATCCCGCCGAGTTCTTCCTCCAGCCCCTCGGCGCGCAGCCGCTCGCGGACTTCCGCGTGTGCCTCCACGGCATCGACCCTGATGCCCACCGATGCAAGTGTTTTGGTGAGACCGGTCAGCATGTCCGCGGCGTGCACATCCATGAAGGGCACCCCGGACAGATCCAGCACGAGTAGCTCGATCCCCGTTGCCAACTGCACCCGTTCCATGATCCTGTCGCGTACGTGTTCCATATTGAAATAGATCATGCTCGCGCCCGGACGCATTATGAGGACACCTGGCGTCGTTTCGTTGTCCGGATGGCGCTCGCAATCCGAAAACCGGTTCGTCCCGGGGATGCGACCGAGCATGGCAACGGGGGGCATCGCGGCGCGCCGGATCAACAGCACGAGCGAGATGATCGCGGCGATCATCACGCCGCGCAACAAGCCCTGTACCAGCACGCCGAGCATCGCGATCATCGCGATGGCGAATTCGCTGCGATCGAGATGCCAGAGATGCTTGAGGCTCGCCACATTGATCAACCCCGCCACCGCCACCAGCACGATCGCCGCCAACACGGGCTGGGGCAGTGCGGAGAGCAGATGCGAGAAGAAAAGCACCACGACCAGAATGGCTCCCGACGCAATGACGCCGGACAGTGGCGTTCGCGCGCCCCCGCTCTCGTTGACCAGCGATTGCGACATGCCGCCGCTGACCGGGTAGCCCTGGCCGAGCCCCGAAACAAGGTTCGACGCGCCGATCGCCAGAATTTCCTGGTTCGGGTCCAGTCGCCCGCCGTGCTTGGCCCCGAATGTGCGGCCGATGGCGGCCGTCTCTACCGCGGCGAGCAGGAAACAGGCGAAGGCCAGGGGCAACATCGCTTGCAGGTCAGCCCAATGAACCGCGGGGACGCCGATGGCCGGCAATCCCTGCGGCACTTCGCCGAGCAACCTCACCCCGCGCTCGTCGAGTCCGAAGACGCGCGAAGCGACTACGCCACCCACCACGACGAGCAACGCAACTGGTATTGCCTTGAGGAAGACCTTGCCGAGGACGAGGACGGCCAGCGCGGTGGCGCCGACCGCCAGCGCTGCGAGGTTGGTGTGGTGCACATTGAGGAAGAAGGTGCCTCTGTTCTGCCAGAAAGTGCCGTGCGCGCTGTGGAATCCGAACAACTTCGGCAACTGGGTGCTGATGAGGTACACCGCCACACCGAACTTGAACCCGATCATGACGCTCTCGGAGACGAAGTTGATGATCGAGCCCGCTTTGAACGCCCAGGCGATGAGGGCGATGAGTGCCACGAGGAGGGCCGTACCCGCCGCCAGCGCGCCGAACCGGGCCGGGTCTCCGTCTGAGATGTCGCCCAAGGACGAGCCGATCAGCAGCGAGATCGCGGAGGTGACCGTGATGGTTGTGTGCCGCGAACTGCAGAACAGCCAGAAGACCAGCCCGCCGAACATGCACGCATAGAGTCCCGCTTCGGCCGGCACCCTGGCGAGCGAGGCGTCGCCCAGCCCGGCCGGCAGTAGGTAGGCCGTCAGCGTGATTCCGGCGATGATGTCCGCCCGCAGCCAACTCCGCTGATATGTCGGGAGCCACGCGAATACCGGCATGAACCGCGACAGCCGGGCGGCCAAAATCGAAGTGGATGTTGGGCTCACTGTCATCTGAAGGCCCCAATCTGTTCATCCGCCACTAGGCGCCCGGCTCCCGAAAAAGAGCTATCGTGGGCGCGGGTATGCCCGCAGAATCTACGCCCTCGACGCGCGGTAAGAGACGGAAAACAGAACTACAGTCGTAGATCGTGCGGGTTGTTTGCGCTGGTGAGAAGACCGGGCCGCTGCTCGCTTCAAAGCCGTGCGTTTCGCGGGTCAGCGCAGGTTCGTAATCGTCCGGTGTTCCGAGCCCCTTCGGCCTCAGCCGGTCGGTCGACGGAAAACCAAAGCAGTGCCCGGGCTTTCGGCCCGAAACGATCGGTGCCGCCGATACTCAAGTCGAGAAAGTGAGGCTGATGGCGACCCTGACGGGGCTTCTACGTTTACGTTCCCCACCTGTGATCCACGCCTGGGGTGGGTGCCCCCTGTTGCCCCGAGGGCAGTGCTGCCCACACCGCGTCATCGGTGTCCCTTGTCGCGATAGCGCAGCTGCCGCCGATCCTGAGCATCACTCGTCCCGCGACGCGACATCAGTACCGGCAGCAGCTCTCCGCTCCCTCGGCGCCGATCCCGGCCGGTGGGTGTCCAGAGGGGATCGTCGGTGCGCGATTTAGCGCAGGAACCCGGAACGCCTACCGCCCATCAGGCCTGTACGCCTGCCACCCATCGATGATGACACCAGCGCAACGCCAAGCGCCGCGACGATCACCTGCACCAGCAACTCGAGCCAGTCGACGCCGTTGGTGACGATGGGAATTCCGAGCGCTCGCGCGATCACCGTGCCGATAAACGCGGACACAATCCCGACCAGGATCGTCACCAGCAGGCCGATCGGTTGCCGGCCGGGAACCAGCAGGCGGCCCAGGACGCCGACCACGATGCCGATCAGGATTGCGCTGAAAATGCCGGTGATAGTCATTTCATCCTCCAAAGTATGTAATGGCTGCAGACGTACCCTCGTCGACGTCCGGATAAACGCTCGCGCCACTCAATCGCGGCCGCGAGATCACGCCTGTCGTTTGCCATTCGCTGGGGCGTCCAACCGAGGCGTGCGAACGTCGCTTTGAAAGCGGGCGGCATATGGACACGCGCGGCAATCGAATCGACGCCGTGGCAAACCCATCTGAGTGGAGCAACCACCCGCGCAATCCGTTTCCAATGGGCTACCGTGCGTTCAGTCCACGTTGGATCGAGTCCGGTATCGCAGGTCCGGGCCCAACCTGCGACGAGGTGATGTCAAGTGCACAGCGGTGAGCTAGGGCGCCAGCAGACGCACACGCTCGACGAGTCCCTGCTCATCGATCCCCAGGAATCAGACCGGCCGCTCGTCGACTTCGTCGGATCCACGCCGGGTCGTATGGCATTGGTGGCCGTCGCTTTGGTAGCAGCACTGCTCGCCGTCGGTCTGACCGCGTCGAAGACCGTGTCAGACCAGCAGGGCCGGCTGGAGACCCTGCGGTTGCACACCGAACCGCTGGCCGATGCGGCCCAACGGATCTACGGAGCTCTTTCGTTCGCCAATACGACGGCGGCCACCGCGTTCCTGTCCGGCGGAGTCGAGCCGAACGACGTCCGCGATCGCTACGACGCCGCCATCGGACAGGCGACCGCCGGTGTGGTCACCGCCTCGAATGGTGTGTCGCAAAGAGACATTCGCTCGCTCAGGTTGCTCACCGACCTGTCCAACCAGCTGGCGGTGTACACGGGGACAATGGCCACCGCTCGTGCGAACAACCGCGCCGGGAACCCGATCAGCGTCGCCTACCTCAGCGAATCGTCCGCGCTGATGCAGCATTCCATCCTGCCGGCGGCCGAAGGGCTATATCGGACTCAATCCAACGCTGTCACCGCAACGGGAGGCACCGCGGGTCCGTCGCGCGTCGTGATCGCGGCGGTTGTGCTCGTGCTTTTTCTGCTGTTGCTGACGCAGGCGTCGCTGGCTCGGCGCAGTCATCGTCGGCTCAACCCCGGCCTGGTGCTGGCCTCGGTGTTGATGGCAGCGCTCGCAGTATGGCTGACGGTGGCCGGCTTGGTGTCGACGCAGGCCGCCGGCGATGCCCTGACGGAAGGCGGTGAGCCGATGGACGCGGCGGTGACCGCCCGGATCCTCGCCCAGCAGGCCCGCGCGGACGAAATCCTCGGCCTGCTCAAGCGGGGCTCCGACCCCCTGTCCGACATCAGATTCGATGAGCGGACCGCCCAGATAGGGTGGCTGCTCGACGAGCATCCGGTTGACGGGGCTGCGGACGCACTGCGGGGCTGGATGCGCTCCAATGGTGAGATCCGAAGCAAGCTGAGCAGCGGCGACTATTCCGATGCGGTGGCGATCGCACGAGATGACGGGCCTCAGCTCTCGACGGCCGAGTTCACCCGGTTGGATGATTCGTTGCGGGACGCCGTCCCGCGACTGCGTGATCGGCAACGCGACGGGATCGCACATGCTTACACGGCGCTGAACCTGCTGCCGGCCGGCGCCGCGGCCATGGGCGTGTTGGCGGCACTCGCTGTCGCCGCCGGTGTCACGCCACGACTGAGCGAGTACCACTGATGCGCGCCGCACTGCTCGTGCTCGCGGCAACCCTGGTCTCTGGCTGCTCCAGTGTGCAACCACTCGTTGAGGTGTCCCCCTCGCATACCACGCTGCCGATGCCCAGCGGCGCCACTGAGGTGACCTCGGCGTTCGGTGCGGCCGTTGAAAGCTGCGATGCCACGGCGAGTTTGCGCCCGTCCACCGAAGCGGGCCCGGCCGTTGAAACGATCCGACAGCGCGGCCGGCTGATCGTCGGTATTGACCAGAGCACCAATCTGTTCAGCTTTCGCGATCCCGTGTCCGGCCAATTGGAGGGGTTCGACGTCGACATCGCCCGCGAAATAGCCCGGGACCTGGTCGGCGATCCGGACAAGGTGGAGTTCCGGTTGTTGACGTCGCCGGAACGCATCAGTGGGCTGCGGCAGAGGATGGTTGACATCGTCGTCAACGCGATGACCATCACCTGCGCACGCGCCGAGCAGATCGCGTTCTCCACCGTGTACTTCGAAGCAAGGCAGCGGCTGCTGGTGCCGAAGGATTCGCACGTGCAAGGGCCCGCCGACCTGGCCGGCAAGCGAGTTTGCGCTCAGGTGGACACCACGTCGCTGGCCACCGTATCCCGGGTCGCGCCGGCGGCAACCCTGCTGGCCGTTCAGAATTGGGATGACTGCCTGGTGGCCTTGCAGCAAGGGCAGGTGGACGCGGCCAGCACCGACAACTCGATCCTCGCCGGACTGGCTATACAGGATCCGAATTTGCACATCGTCGGACCAAGTCTGGAGCCCGAGCCTTACGGGATCGGCATCAACAAGGCACAGGACGACCTGGTTCGCGCAGTCAATGCCAGCCTGGAACGGATCCGCCGCGACGGGACATGGCTGTCGCTGTATCGGAAGTGGCTAACCGTGCTCGGACCGGCGCCGAGTCCACCAGAACCGAAGTATCGGGATTGACATGGCTCGAGACGAGGGAACACGCGCCGTCCTGGTGACCGAATCGGGACCGGCCAAGATCGAGACCACCCGCCCGCGGCTGCGCACCGGCCGGCGGCGCATCGGCGATGGCCTGGTCGAGATTCCGATCAGCGAAGACATCGAGCCTGCCCGTGCGATCCTCACCAATCCTGTTCTGGCCGAGTCGAAACGGGAGTGCGACGGCTGTGGACGGCCGGTCGGACGAGGGGCCGCCGCCGGCCAGCCGGGACCCAGCGAAGGTGTGTGCCCGCATTGCGGCACGGTGTTCTCGTTCTCGCCACAACTGGAGACCGGCGAACTGGTGGCGGGCCAGTACGACGTCCAGGGCTGTATCGCCCACGGGGGCCTCGGCTGGATCTATCTGGCGATCGACCGCAACGTTAGCGACCGGTGGGTGGTGCTCAAGGGTCTGCTCCAGCCGGGCGGAGAGCAGGCGCAGGCGATCGCCGTCGCTGAACGTCGGTTCCTTGCCATGGTGAACCATCCCGGCATCGTCAAGATCTACAACTTCGTCGAACACCCGGGATTCGACGGTCGCCCGATCGGCTACATCGTGATGGAGTACATCGGCGGCACCACGCTGCAGGGCATCCTGGCCAAGCAGCGAGTCGGAGCGCCGGAAGGCGAACCCAAGCCAATGATGGCGGTGGAGCAGGCCCTCGGTTATGTGCTCGAGGTCATGCCGGCGCTGTCCTACCTGCACTCGCTCGGCCTGGTCTACAACGACCTCAAGCCCGAGAACATCATGCTGACCGAGGACAATGTCGAGCTGATCGACATGGGGGCGGTGTCCGGCATCGGGGATTTCGGATACATCTATGGCACCAGAGGATTTCAGGCACCCGAGATCGTGCGGACCGGTCCGACGATCGCTACGGACATCTACACCGTCGGTCGGACGCTGGCCAAGCTCACCGTCGACCTGGCCGACGACCGTTATGCCGAGACTTTACCCGGCTCCGACATCGTGCCGCTGTTCGAACGGTATGAGTCCTTCTACCGGCTTCTCATGCGTGCGACGAACCCCCGTCCAGCGCAACGGTTCTCGTCCGCCGACGAGATGGCCAACCAATGCAGGGGTGTGCTGCACGAAATTCTCGCCGAGCAGACGGGCTTACCGAGCCCGCGGAAGTCGGTGCTCTTCAACGTGCCACGCTCCACATTCGGTGCCGATCTCGCGCTGCGGCGTACGGATGTGTTCACCGACGGTCGCCAGCACAACTTTCGACTGAGCACAGCCGGTGTCGCCCACGCACTGCCGACCCCAGCGCCGGCCGAGGATCCGGACAGCGACTGGAGAATGGACTGGGAGGACGCCGTCACCGCGCTGGATGCAGGCAAACCCAAGGCGGCGCTGGCATGTTTCGAGCGGGTCGTTACCGCGCTCCCCGGTGAAGCCGCACCCAAGCTGGCGGCGGCAGCGATGGCCGAACTGGAGCTCGAAGGGGACCAGCCAACGGACGTCGAACAACTCCACCGGTCGGCCGAGCGGTACTACCAGACGCTTTGGCGCACTGACCACTCCATAGTGAGCGCGGCCTTCGGCCTTGCCCGCCGGCTAGTCGCCCGTGGCGATCGGATCGGTGCGATCAGTGTGCTCGACCAAGTCCCCTTGACCTCCCGTCACTACTGTGAGGCTCAGCTCACGGCGGCGCTGATCCTCGTCGACGGACGCCCCATGCACGAGATCACCGAGGCCGAGCTGCGCGATGCGGCACGGCGTGTAACCCAGCTGGCCGACACGGAGCCGCGCGTACTCCAGATACGTGCGTTCGTACTCGGCACCGCACTGGACTGGCTGCGGTCAGGCGCGACACCGACCGCCGATCCGATCTGCGACCACTCGTTCGACCAGCGCGGTTTGCGCGCGGCTATCGAGGAGGCGCTCCGGGAACTGGCGCGGCATGCGCCGCGGCGGCGCCATCGCTACACCCTGGTCGACCTGGCGAACTCGATCAGGCCGCCAAGCTGGACGTGAGGCGACTGGTCGCTGTTGGCCTCAGTCGACTACCAACGGTAGCCGCACCGGAGTAATGGCTCTACTCGGTCGCTTTCCAGACCGCGGGACTGAAAACCCGTCAATGTTGATGGCATCAACACGTTCCGTGCACCAGCATGCGAGCACCGAACAGATTTTGCAGTGCGTCCGCCGAAGTTCATCGACTCGATGACGGCATCGGCGACCATCGCCGAACGTAAGCCGTCGGTCACGGTCGCGGTCCGCTGCCGACGGTGTTTGCAACGTTAAGCTGTGCTTGCAGTGGCACGAACACCCAGGTCATGCTGTTGGTTCTGTTGGTTGCCGAAGCTTGCGATAGCTCTGCCGCGGACTGGCAGGGATTGACCCAGCGATGTTATCCATCCGTCAGCCCGGGTTTCGACGTTTGCACGTGGTTCGCCACATCTGTCGACTGGGCCTTGATTGTCGAGCTAAGGGAATCGAACCGAGTCGACGAAATCACTTAACGCCGAAATCCTTTCGGTCATTCAGCGACACGGTCACCATGGTGAACAATCACCGCGGGTCATCGGCTTGCTGTAGCGAGCTTTATCGCGGCCGCCTCGATTGTCTCCTCGTCGAGTAGCACCTTGAGGGCCGCGTCACCCAGGGGTATGAAGCTGTCCTTGCTGGTCACTCGTGCGAGAGTTCCGGTGAAGCCCTCGTCGACGAGGGCTGACAGCACGCCTTCGGCGACGCCACCGGTGGCACGGGTTTCGTCGACGACGAGGACTCGGCCGGTGCCGTTGGCTTCGCGCAGGATGTCTTTGATCGGCAGCGGCGCGAGCCAGCGCATGTCCACGACGCGAGTGGAGACGTGCGCGCGTTTGAGTCGGTGGGCGACGCGCAAGCTCATGTGGACGCCGTTGCCGAACGTCACGATCGTGAGGTCAGTGCCGTCGTGGTAGGTGCGGGCATGGCCGAGCGGAACATGGCCGCTGCTGGGGTCGGGGTAACGGGCGAGCCATTCTTCGTCGCCGTCTTCGTAGATGTCGCGGGTGCTGTAGAGGGCGATGGGTTCGATGTAGACGCACACCGCCCCGGCGTGGCGGGCAGCGGCCGCGCAGGTGCGCATCATCGCGGCGGCGTCGTCGGGGCGGGACGGTGAGGCGATGATGAGCCCGGGGATGTCCCGGAGTGCTCCGATGGCGTTGTCATTGTGGAAATGGCCGCCAAATCCCTTTTGGTATCCGTATCCCGCGATCCGGACGATCATCGGGTTGCGGTATTGGCGGTTGGAGAAAAATTGCAGCGTGGCACCTTCCCCCCGGATCTGGTCGGCGGCGTTGTGCAGGTAGGCGAGGTACTGGATTTCGGGGATGGGGAGTAGGCCCGACGTGCCGGCACCGAGCGCCAGGCCAAGGATGGCCTGTTCGTCGAGGAGGGTGTCGAATACCCGGGCTGGACCAACCTTTTTCATGAGCCCGCGTGTGACGCCGTAGACGCCGCCCTTCCGGGCGACGTCCTCGCCGAAGACGAGTGCTTCGGGGTAGTCGGTGAGGACGTCCAGCAGTGCGCGGTTGATGGCTTGGGCCAACGTCAGCGTGCCCTCGCCCGCAGAACTGGTGCGGGGCACTCCCGCACCGCGGCGGGCGGAATCGTGTGTGGAGCGCGTCGCGTTGGCGGCTTCGCGCCACGCTTCGCGAAGGGGCTTCACCACTGCCCGCGCGCTGATGAGCTGGGGCAGAACGCTGACCTCTCGGGCGAGGCCGATGACTTCAGTTCGCTTGTGTTCGTAGCGGTCAAGAACCTCGGAAGGGCTTAGCAGGCCGCGTTCGATGAGCAGTCTCGCGGTGCACAGTACGGGGTCACGGTCATATTCGGCGCCGATCTCAGCGGGTGCGCGGTAAGCGCTTTCGACGTCTGAGCCGGCGTGACCCATCAGCCGCACCGTATGCAAGTGCAGGAACGCCGGCTTGCGGTGGTTGCGCACCCACTCGGCCGCACTGCCGGCGACGGTATAGACGGCCGGCAGGTCGCAGCCGTCGGCGCTGAAGTAGGTGAGGCCGGGGCGGTTTCCGTAGTTGGCGTTGATCCAACCTTTCGGTGTTTTGGTGCTGATGCCAATGCCGTTGTCTTCACAGACGAACAGCAACGGAAGCGGAAGCCCTTGGTAGGCAGCATGCATGGCGGTGTTGATCGCACCGACCGCTGTCGAGTGGTTGACCGACGCGTCGCCGAAACTGCAAACCGCGATTGCGTCGCGCGGCCATGGCGAGGAGACACCGATCTTGGCGGCTCGCGCGATGGAGAACGCCACCCCGACCGCGCGCGGAAGGTGAGAGGCGATCGTCGACGTTTGGGGGATGATGTGCAGGTCATGGCGGCCGAACACTTTATGCCGCCCACCGGAGATCGGATCCTCGGTGGCCGCGACGACGCCGAGGAGTACGTCACGCAACGGGTCGCTTCCGCCGACTTGGCGGGCCCGTTGGAGGAAGAATCCGCCCGAGCGGTAGTGCAGCAGTGCCGGATCGGTGGGTCGAAGCGCGGCCGCGACGGCAGCGTTGCTTTCATGACCCGATGAGCCGATGGTGTAGAAGCCTCTCCCATTCGCGCGGAGCCATCGGGCCGCTAGGTCGAGGTGCCGGCTGCCGATTTGAGAGTCGAACAACTCGAACAAGTCCAGCGCGGATAGGCGCGAGGCGGCGTCGGGCGGCTGGTATTGCGAGGGCCTTGGCATGGCGGTGTCGGCCATCGCGGTGATCGCGGTGATGAAGTGTTCGTCTATCGGCTCGGCCATGGACGGCCCTACGGTGGTGGGATCGGTCGTTGGCGTGCGGAGGTGATCTCGAGGGCTTCGTGCACGTTGTTCAGTTTGCCGAGATTCACTTGGTCGTGGGCGGGTTCGCCGCCATCTTCTCCGGCCCGATTGTTCCGGTGCCCGCGGAAGAGATGTTGTCAAGACCTGTGGATGGGCGAGCTTCAGGCGGTCTCCAGGATGGTTGGCGGGTCAATCGGTCGTTGTGAGTTTCCCGGGTAGCAGTTTTCGGCTTTCAGCTTCGTCACCACCTCGACTGGGTCGCCGCGTTGCAGGCGGGAGTTCCAGTCGACGGACTCCAGGGTGCGCGAGAACACGACCTTGGGCATGTCGCGCCAGATGCGGGCGAAGTCAACGATCAAAAGGGTGGCGTCCGGGGCCTTGTCGGCAGTCGGCCAGTACACGGACATCAGTTCGTAGAGCCGCCGGTGATCGCAAGAATCATTGGTGCCTGCCAGGTTTCGATGGTTTCGGCGAGGTTGTGAATCTCTGGGACCGTGGTGGCGGCGCAGAAGGCGTAGAACCGGTGCAGGGCCGCGGAGATGTCGTAGCGCATGCCGCCGGCCGCGGTGGCGGCCGGCACGTCGCGCAGCAGTTCCTTGGCGATCCAGGCGGCGAAGATGTCACCGTTGGGGTCTGCGGTGTCCAACGCGGCGACCAGGCCGGCGCGTTGGATGTTGGTGAGCCGTTCAGCGGCGCGCAGCAGTCGGCGTCGGTTGATCCACTCCGGGTCGGCGTTGCGGCGGCGTCGGCCCCGCGACTGCCAGGTGGTGCGCCGCCGCACCGCCTCGACCATCTGGTTGGCGCGTTTGACCAGGTGAAACCGATCCACGATCAGCTGCGCGTGGGCAGTGCGTCGCGGGTTTGGCGGAGCGTCCGGGCCGGCGTCTCGGGTGATGTCGACCAGCCCGGTGTCGAACCGATCGACCCACCTGCGTTTGCCGGTGTCCGCGCAGACCTCGTATTTTGCTTTACCCCGTCGGGTTTCGTCGATGCCGAGCGACGTCGACGAAGGTCGGCGCTCTCTGAGCCATGCTGGCCTCGATGTCGTGGACCCACATAGGGCCGACATCCCTTAAGCGGTTGGACGAGCGTCTCGAATTCATCGTGGACTCGTCCGTCGCAAGGATGATGGCGATTCGACGATCCGGTCGCAGTTGTAAACGCCGGTCGTCTCGACGTCGATCACCGCTATGCGCCCAGCGCGCCCGATCAGGTGCTCGATCCCCGTTGTTGCGGGGACTGGCGAATGTTGATGGGAAAAGAATGCAGGTCAGGGCTTGTTGCCCTGACCTGCATATTCTCTTGTGGAGCTGCCGGGAATCGAACCCGGGTCCTACGGCATTCCCTCGAGGCTTCTCCGTGCGCAGTTCGCTATGCCTCTGCTCGGATCTCCCGGTCACGCGAACAAGCCGAGATGACGATCCCAGTCGCTGTGAATGTCCCGATGAGTCCCGCGACCGAACTCATCGGTGGATCCCTCTAGCTGATGCCAGGGTCCGGTCCGAGGGCGTTACCGGCCTGACAGACTAGCCGTCGCTTAGGCAGCGAGAGCGTAGTCGCGCTGATTGGTATCGGCGCTTAATTGGTTGCATCGACGCTTACGGTGGTCTCTTGCCTGCACCGGCACGCTTCCCTTGATTCGATGCGCGAAGTCGAAACCGTTCAGCCCCGTGCACCCTGCCGATGTTCGGCAGACTGCCATCATACCGCCGGCTCCGACAAGGCCTGCGATCAACAGTGCCTCGACTGTGCGGATTCATCCGCTGTCCGCGGCGAAGGCGTATGAATCGGCACAGTCGCGGGGAACTAGATCACGTAGTTGAGCTTGTCGACGACCCGCTGCCCCACCTCGACGTCGCCGTCGAAATCGACCGGTGCCGACGGCACCCGGCCGCCGCACAGCCGCACGAAGTCCAGCGCATCGAGCCGGATCACGGTGGTCGGTTCTGCACCGCCGAAGTCGTCGACCGTCGCGGCCCGCCCCTCGACGGCGACCCTGATGGTCCGTGCCAATGGCCCGGTCAGTTCCAACGCCACCCGCGACCCCGCGGGTGCCCCGCCCAGCTTGCCTACCACGAATCCCATGCTGGCGGCCATCTCGTCGAGCGCCATGCGCGCCGCGGGACCGGCAAGGTCCTCGTCCGAGGACGGCTGCTCCAGCGCGTCCCGGATGTCCTGCTCGTGCATCCAGCAGTCGAACACCCGGATCCGCATGAATCTGCCGTAGCTGTCCGGCCCAGCCGGGGTGAAACCGACCGCATCCCACTCGTCGGCGGGCATCTCGGTCAGCGCGGCGCGCCGCTTGCCGGTGACCGTCCGGAACATCTGCAGCAGCCCGGCGCCCGATTCGCTCGAAAGGTGCTGCACCCAGGCTTCATTCATCGCACCGATGGCGTTGCGGACGTGCTCGCGGTCGGAGAGGCCGACGCCCACCTCCGGTGTCGGTTCGCCCAGCAGCATCGACTCGGTGCCGACCATGTGGGCGACCAGACTGTGAACGGTCCAGCCCGGCAGCGCCGACGGAGTCCGCCACTGCTCCTCGGACACCGGGCTCATCAGTCGTTCGATGTCGTCCCAGGAGGCGAACAGCGCGGAGAGCACCGCATGTTTGGGCAGACATGTGACGGGGCGGGCTGAGCTGGTCATCGGGCGACGGTACCTCAGGCGGCAATCATCACAACCGCCGCCAGTGCGAGCACCATTCCCGCCAGCTGCCAGCGTGTCACTCGCTCCTTGAGCACAACGATCGCCAGCAGCACGGTGGCCACCGGATACAACGAGATCAGCACGCCGGCCAACGACAGCAGCGAAGTGTGCAGGGCGACCAGCATGGCGACATTGGCGATGGTGTCCAGCCCGGCGGCCATCAGCGCCAGCCGCGCCGGCTGCCCGGTCGGCAGCACCAGGTTGCGCGTCAGCGCCGCGATGACGATCACCAGTGCACTGGCCGACAGGCGCGCGAACACCAGCGGCCACAGTTTCGCCTCCGGCGGCGCCTGGTCGATCAGCACGAAGTTGAGCCCGAACAGCAGCCCGGAGCCCACCGTCAGCCACGCCACCTTCGCCGTGAACCGATGCGTCGTGACATCGGAATCAGTCGCCTCCCGGCTGACCAGCACGACGGCAATCAGCGCCAGCGCAATGCCGAACAGCGCGACCACAGAGGGCCGCTCCCCCAGGGCCAGCCCGAAACCGACCGGCACACCCGCGACCAGGACCGCGGTCAGGGGTGACACCACCGAGATCGGTCCGGCACCCAATGCGGCATAGAACCACCACACGCCGAACGCCTGCGTCAGACCACACAGCGCGCCCCACAGCATCGCCGGACCGGATATCTCACCGCCCACCACCAGCGCCAGGCCGGCAAGCAGCACCAGTGCCACCGGATAGGACAGCAGCACCACCCGCAGCGCCGCCACCCGCCGGGAGGCCAGTCCGCCGACGAAGTCGCTGATCCCGAATCCGATCGCCGAGACCAGCGCCAGTACCGGTCCGATCAGGACATACCCTTGGCGCGCCTGCCGAGTTCGCGGGTGACCTCGCGTTGCGCGTCACGCTTGGCGATGTCCTGACGCTTGTCGTGCGCCTGCTTACCCCGGGCCAGGGCCAACTCCACCTTGACCTTGCCGTCGGCGAAGTACAAGGACAGCGGGACCAGGGTGAGGTTGCCGTCCCGGATCTTGCCGACCAGCATGTCAATCTGCTTGCGGTGCAACAACAACTTGCGGTTGCGCCGTGGGGCGTGATTGGTCCAGCTGCCGTGGTGATATTCCGGAATGTGCAGGTTGCGCAGCCATATCTCGCCGTCGTCGACAGTGGCGAAGGCATCCGCCAGCGACGCCTGCCCGTCCCGCAGGCTCTTCACCTCGGTGCCCTGCAGCACCACTCCGGCCTCATAGGTGTCCAGGATCGAATAGTTGTGCCGCGCTTTGCGATTGGTGGCCACCACCCGGCGACCCCCCTGGCCGTTTGCGGCCTTCTTCGCCTCGGCCGCCGATTTTTTGGCCACGCGAGTTACCGTCGGACGTACCAGCGCAGCGTGACGTACGCGGTGACACCCGCCATCACCACGCCCACCAGGAACAGGATCGGCGATATGTAGAGGATGTCGGCGTAGTCGATCTTGGTGATGAGGTTGGCTTGATAGAACTGGCTGAGCGCCTTCTCCAGGAACAGCGCACGCACGACGATCAACCCGATGATCGCCAGGATCACACCTATCGTCGCGGCCAGCACCGCCTCCAGCAGGAACGGCAGCTGCGTGTACCACCGACTGGCACCGACGAGTCTCATGATTCCGATCTCGGTCCGTCTGGTGTATGCGGCAACCTGAACCATGTTGGCAATCAACAGCACCGCGCCGATCGCCTGTACCAGGGCAACCGCGAACGCGGCGTTGGACAGACCGTCGAGCACCGCGAAGAGCCGGTCGATCAGGTCCTTCTGGTTGAGCACGTTGAGCACACCGGGTTGGCCGGCGATCGCCTCGTCGAATTCCTTGTGCTGCTCGGGATCGTCGAGCTTGACGATCAACGACGCCGGGAAGCTGTCGCGGCTCGCCACATCTTTGTATTGCGGGAACTTTGTGGTGGCGTCGTTGTAGGCGTCGTCGCGATTCAGGAACCGGACCGAACGCACATCGTCACGGGCTTCGATCTGTGCGCGCAACGCTGTGCACGGATCGGAGTCACAACTCATGTCGTTGGCGGAGATGTCGTTGGTGAGGAAGACCTGCGTCTCCACCCGGTCCAGGTAGATGTTCTTGGATTGGTCGGCCAGTCGCAGCACCATCAGGCCGCCCCCGAACAGGCCTATCGAGATCGCGGTCGTCAGAATCATCGCGACCGTCATGGTGATGTTGCGACGAAGCCCGGTCAGGACCTCGTTGAGCAGGAAGCCAAAGCGCACTTATCGATCCATTCCGTAGACACCGCGCTGCTCGTCCCGGACCAGGCGGCCGAGCGAGAGTTCGACCACGCGTTGACGCATCGAGTCGACGATGTGGTGGTCATGGGTGGCCATCACGACCGTGGTTCCGGTCCGGTTGATCCGCTCCAGTAGGTCCATGATGTCCTTGCTGGTGTCCGGGTCCAGGTTGCCGGTGGGCTCGTCGGCCAGCAGCACCAGGGGACGGTTCACGAACGCGCGGGCGATGGCGACGCGCTGCTGCTCGCCGCCGGAGAGTTCGCCGGGCAGTCGACTGGCCTTGCCGGACAGTCCCACCATCTCGAGCACATCGGGCACGACGCGGTTGATGGTGTCGGGCCGTTTGCCGATCACCTCCAGAGCGAACGCCACGTTGTCGAACACCGTTTTCTGCTGGAGCAGGCGGAAGTCCTGGAACACACACCCGATGACCTGCCGCAGGCTGGGGATGTGCCGGTTGGACAACTTGCTGACGTTGAACTTCGACACCTGGATCTGACCCGACGTTGGATGGTCCTCGGCCAGCAGCAACCGTATGAAGGTGGACTTGCCCGATCCCGAGGGACCGATCAGGAAGACGAACTCACCCTTGTCGATTTTGACGCTGACATTGTCGAGCGCGGGACGCGCCGATTGTTTGTACTGCTTGGTCACTCGGTCGAGGGTGATCATCACGGCACGCCAGTGTAGCGGGGAACGCGACCACTACCCGCTATTGCGCAGGTAGTGGTGGTGTCGGGAACCCGCCCGGCGGGGGTGGGGCAACCGTGGGATTGGTCGTCGGTATCCCCGATCTGTTCTCCGCCGTCGTCTGCGGGGTGGCTCCCGGCGGCAATGTCGTCGGGGTGGGTAACGGGGTGGTCGCCGAGTCGCCCGGCCCGGTGGGCGTGGTCGGCGCCGTCGGACTTGTGGTCTCGGTCGGTGTCGTCTGCACGGGCGGGGTGGTTGTCGCAATGGTGGTCGTCGTCGGCAGCGGTGGAGGCGTCGTCTGCGGCGGCGGTGGCGGCGCGGTCCGCACGTTGGTCCGCGGAACCCAGGTGTACGCCGGGTCCGGCACGAAACCGGGCGGCACCACCTGGGTGTCGGTTCCAGGGGGCGGAGCGTATGTCTCGTAGAGCCACCAGGTGCCGAGGAACGCGACGATCAGTACGAACGTCGAGGTCCGCACGCGCCCCCACAGCAGGTAATTCGGCCAGCCACGGTTTTCGCCCTCCCGGCGCAGGGTCAGTTTCATCGCTTGCCCACCTGATCCTGCGTCTCCTCCTCGGCACCGGCGCCGGTGGACGGGTAGACGATGGTATCCACCGCCGACGGGTGGTCGGCCATGGTGACGATGCCGGCCCTGGTCAACAACCCGACCACCAGCAACCGCAGCCGCCGGCCCACCTCGAACTGCTTGCCCGGCAGCGTGCGGGCGACCATTCGCAGGTTGACGGTGTCCAGTTCGATGCTCTCGACTCCCATGAGTTGAGGTTTGTCGAGCAGCAGGTCCTTGAGGAAGGGATCCTCGACCGCGGCATCGGCGACGGCATGCAGCAGCTCGTTGACCTTGTTGAGGTCCGCGGTTGTGGGCACCGGCACGTCGATCACCGCGCGCGCCCAGTCCTTGGACAGGTTGAGCGACTTCATGATCTGGCCGTTGGGGACGGTGTACATCTCACCGTCGGACGTGCGCAGTTTGGTGACCCGCAGGGTGACGTCTTCGACCGTGCCCAGCGCGTCGTTAGTCGATCCCAAGGTCAGCTGAACGAGATCACCGAAGCCGTACTGCTTCTCGGTGATGATGAAGAACCCCGACAGCAGATCCTGCACGATGCGCTGGGCGCCGAAACCCAACGCCGCACCGATCACGGCGGCCGGTGCGACCAGTGAACCGATCGGGATTGCGAGGATATCGGTGATCTTGAGGATCACCATTACGCAGATCAGCGCGATGGTCACCCAGGAGATGACCGATGCCACCGCCTGGCGGTGCTTGGCCGACTCCGAACGGACCAGCGCGTCGCTGTCCTGGAAGTCGGCGTCGATGCGCCGGGTGATCCGTTGAGCGGACCAGTTGACGAACCGGGCCATCAGTATCGCGGCGAGCACCAGCAGCACGATCCGCAGACCGCGCGTGATGATCCATTCGCCGATCTCACCGCTCCAGAAGTTATGCCACTTCTGCGCCCAGCCGAATGCCATGTTCTTAGTCATCATCTCTTCTGTTACGCCAACGGATTCCCGCTTCCAGAAATCCGTCGATGTCTCCGTCCAGGACGGCAACGGGGTTGCCGACCTCGTAGTCGGTGCGCAGGTCCTTGACCATCTGGTAAGGCTGCAGAACGTAGGAACGCATTTGGGTGCCCCACGAGCTGCCGCCGTCGCCCTTGAGGGCATCCATCTCGGCACGTTCTTCCAACCGCTTGCGCTCCAGCAACTTTGCCTGCAGAACTCGCATCGCCGACACCTTGTTCTGCAACTGAGACTTCTCGTTCTGGCAAGTGACCACGATCCCGGTGGGGATGTGGGTGAGTCGGACCGCAGAGTCGGTGGTGTTGACGGACTGACCACCGGGTCCGCTGGACCGGTAGACGTCGACCCGCACGTCGCCCTCCGGAATCTCGATGTGATCCGTGGTGTCGACGACGGGTAACACCTCGACGTCGGCGAACGAGGTCTGCCGGCGGCTCTGGTTGTCGAACGGGCTGATCCGCACCAGCCGGTGGGTGCCCTGTTCCACCGACAGCGTCCCGTAGGCGAAGGGGGCGTGCACCGCGAACGTCGCGCTCTTGATGCCCGCCTCTTCGGCGTAAGACGTGTCGAAAACTTCCACCGGATAGTTGTGCTGCTCGGCCCAGCGGATGTACATCCGCATCAGCATCTCGGCCCAGTCGGCCGCATCCACGCCACCGGCGCCGGAACGGATCGTGACGACAGCCTCGCGTTCGTCGTACTCGCCCGACAGCAGGGTGCGGACCTCCATCGCCTCGACGTCCTCGCGCAACTGCGTGAGTTCGGCGTCGGCTTCGGCCAGTTCGTCCTGCCCTCCTTCTTCAGCGGCCAGCTCGTAGAGGACCGGCAGATCGTCGACGCGCTGCCGCAACTCCTCGATGCGGCGCAGTTCGCCCTGCGCGTGCGACAAATCGCTGGTGACCCTCTGGGCCCGCGCCTGATCGTCCCAGAGGTTCGGGTCGGATGCCTCGGTCTCGAGCTTTTCGATGCGGGCGCGTAGACCGTCGACGCCGATCACCCGTTCCACAGTTGTCAGGGTGGTGTCGAGTGCGGTGATGTCGGCTTGCCGGTCGAGGTCCACGACGGTTCAGGGTACCGGCGTTTACGATCGGTTCCGTAATCACAGTGAACACCGCACCCAGTCCGCCCCGCCGGTACAGCCCACGCACCGGTGACTGGTCCCTGCACGGTGTTCTCCCGCCCGCCACGTCGCGACCCGGTTGCGCGCGGTCGGGTACCTATCAGAAAGCACCTCCTTCATGCCCCAGATACGCCCGTACCATGTGGCGATCATCGGCGCGGGTCCCTCGGGATACTTCGCCGCAGCGGCTCTGCTGAAAGCGGCTGACCGCAATCTCGACTCCGGTGACGGACCCGATATCGAAATCGACATGCTTGAGATGCTGCCGACCCCGTGGGGCCTGGTGCGCTCGGGTGTGGCGCCTGATCACCCGAAGATCAAGTCGATCAGCGCGCAGTTCGAGAAGGTCGCGGCGGATCGGCGGTTCCGGTTCTTCGGCAACATCGTCGTGGGCGACCACGTGCAACCCGCCGAACTGGCGGACCGCTACCACGCGGTGATCTACGCGGTCGGGGCGCAGTCCGACCGCCCCCTGAACATTCCCGGCGAGGATCTGCCGGGCAGCGTGGCCGCCGTCGACTTCGTCGGCTGGTACAACGCGCATCCGCATTTCGCCCAGATGGCGCCGGACCTCACGGGCTCACGCGCCGTCGTGGTCGGCAACGGCAACGTCGCACTCGACGTGGCGCGAATCCTGGTCTCCGACCCGACGCTGCTGGGTGAAACCGATATCGCCGACCACGCCTTGAACTCCTTGCTGGACGGCGGCGTCGACGAAGTGGTGGTGATCGGTCGGCGCGGCCCGTTGCAGGCGACGTTCACCACGCTGGAGTTGCGGGAACTCGGCGCCCTCGAGGCGATGACGGATGTGGACGTCGTGATCGATCCGGCCGATTTCGAGTCGATCACCGACGAGGACCTCGAAGCGGCGGGCAAGACGGTCAAACAGAACGTCAAGGTGCTGCGTGGCTACGCCGATGCCACGCCCAGGAACGCCAAGCGCCGCATCGTGTTCCGGTTCCGGACATCGCCCATCGAGATCAAGGGGACCGACCGGGTGGAGTCGATCGTTTTGGGCACCAACGAACTGGTCACCGACGCCGGTGGACGGGTTGTCGCCAAGGACACCGGCGTACGCGAGGAGCTGGCTGCACAGTTGGTGGTCCGCGCAGTCGGCTACCGCGGCGTGGCCACGCCGGGGCTTCCGTTCGACGAGAACTCCGGCACCATCCCCCACACCGACGGCCGCATCGACGGCAGCCGCAACGAGTACGTCGTGGGCTGGATCAAGCGCGGGCCGTCGGGTGTGATCGGCAGCAACAAGAAGGATTCCGCAGACACCGTCGAAACCCTGCTGGCCGACCTTTCGGCCGCACCGGACCGCGAGGCGTGCAGCTCCGCGGAACTCGCCGATTGGCTGTTGTCCCGGCAGCCCCTGCTGGTGACCGAGGACCATTGGCGGCTCATCGACGCCCACGAGCGCGCGGCCGGCGCACAGCACGGCCGTCCCCGGGTGAAACTGACGAGTGTGGCCGAGCTACTGCGGGTGGGCCACGGCTGAGTGAGCTGCGGCGACCCGTCCGGCATGGCGGACAGCGGTTCCGGCACGTTGCCATCTTGTCGCAAGTCGGGTGTATTATCGAATGTATGTTCGATTCGTTGTTGATGGTCGACCCCGGTGCCGA
>CAYLWH010000021.1:39184-45969 GCA_964387245.1 uncultured Mycobacterium sp. | reverse complement strand
GTTATTGGTGTTCTCCACCGACGACGGCGTGGCAATCATGCTCACCTACGGGCCCGACCGGGATTGGCTGAAGAACATCACCGCCGCCGGCGGTGGGCGCCTGCAGCGCCACGGCCGCACGTTCGCTGTGGCCGATCCGCAACTGGTTACCAAATCCGAAGCGGCTCAACACGTTACGGGTTCGGCCGCCCGGGTGTTCGCGAGGCTGCCGTTCGACAACGGGGCCGTCCTGCTGCGGTGGGCATGACAGGCGACCGCCTGGTCGTCAACCGTGTAGTCCGCCGGGTCGGGTACCGCTGTGGTGCACGGGCGATTCCTGGTCTCAGACCGGCACCGCCCGCAGCGCCGCCGGCAGACTCGGCAGGAAGTGTGTGATGGCGAATGCCCGGATGTCGTCGGCGGTGTCCAGCCGTTGCAGACCGGGCAGCAGCAGTGCCATCAACGAATAGCGCAGGATGCAGTCGGCCAGTGCGGACACCGTCGGCGCCCCCACCCGCTCGGCGAAGCCCGGCGGCAAGATCACCTGCAGCGCCGCCACGATCCGCGCCACCGCGGCCGCGTAATGCTGATGGGCCAACTCGAGCGCCAACGCCGGATCATCGGTGATCAACCGGTTGAGCACCCGATGGCCCCGGAATTCGACGATGGCCGCGGTGAACGCCTCGACGTAGATATTCGCTTTCGGCCCTGCGCTTTTGATGTGCTCGGCGATCACCACCGACAATCCCTTGTTCTCCCGATCGATGACCGCGGCCACCAGTTCGTCACGGCCGGCGAACTTGCGGTAGATGGTGGTGCGGCTGACCTTCGCCCGGCGGGCGACGTCGTCGAGGGCGACCCGGCGGAAGCCGTGCCGCTCGAACTCCACCACCGCGGCGTCCAGGATCGCAGTGGTCGGGTCGCCAGCTATGGCGTCACACCTTCCCGCGCGTAACCGGCGCGTGCGAACGTGTTGTAGCGCACCGAAATCGGTAGCCGGTCCCAGACCGCGTTGACGGGACGGGAACGACAGAACGCTGCGAAGCGCTGGTACCGGCGCTCCTGTCGGTCTGTCCACGGCAGCCCGAGCATATCGCGCGCCCGGGGAGGCAACCCGCCCGTCGTCAGGAACGCCGCGAGCGGGTTGAACACCGGCGCAACGATTTTCCATGCCAGCGGCGGAACCGCCTTGGGTTTCGGAAAGCCCTTGGTGACGTACCCGACGCCGTACTTTGCGGTCTGGTGCGGGACGACGACGGTGTCCATCATCGCATCCCAGTACGCCACGAACTCGGCGTAGTCGGTCGGCAGGACCCGGTCGCTGACACCGTAACGGCGATACCAGGTCTTGGATTCGAGCCAGATCCGCTCGCGCTCGGCGTCGGTCAGCGGTCGCACGAACGTCTCGACGAAGTAGTACACGTGCTCGACGAATGTCGCGTGCGCCCAGAAGTACGTCTCGGGGTTGAGCGCGTGGTATCGCGAACCGTCGGGCATGTCGCCCTTGATGTCGACGTGGAAATCGCGCACCCGCCTGCCGGCGTTGTCGACCTCGGACCCGTAGACGGTTTGGAAGATCGGCGGGACGGTCCGCTTGAGCCGCTCAGCCGTGTCGGCGAAGAACACCGAATGGTCGAGTACGCCCTGTCCGAGCTCGGCCAACATGTTCTGCAGCACCGCGGGCCGCGGCCCGGTCAGATACATCCGGTTGTCGCCGAAGTAACGCCAGATCAACGACCGGCTGTCCAGCGGCGCGGCGTCGAAATGCGCCTCGGTGTGCACCAACTCCGTCATTGGAACAATGTTACAGATTCCGAACTCTGTGCCAAGTTGAGGTGACGGGCATACCTCGACTGTGCGGCTTCTTGATGCTATTCGGTCGAATCTTCACCGAGAGCCCGCACCGTCGGCGCAGGTCAGGAGAACGAGCGCAGGCGCAGGCTGTTGGCCACGACGAGCACCGAGGACGCCGCCATCGCCGCACCCGCGATCATCGGGTTGAGCAGGCCCAGTGCCGCCAGCGGGATGGCCGCGACGTTGTAGCCGAACGCCCAGAACAGGTTCACCCGAATGGTCCGCAACGTGCGCGCGGCCAGCCGCAGCGCCGTGGGCACCGTGCGCAGGTCACCCCGAACCAATGTCACGTCCGCGGCCTCGATGGCCACGTCGGTGCCGGTGCCCATCGCCATCCCGATGTCGGCGGTGGCCAACGCCACCGAGTCGTTGACCCCGTCACCGACCATGGCCACCCGGTGGCCCTCGGCCGCAAGTCGTTGCACCACAGCGGCTTTCCCCGTCGGCAACACACTCGCGAACACGTCGGCACCAGCGATCCCGACCTCCTCGGCCACGCGGTGGGCGACCGCCGCGCCGTCGCCGGTGAGCAGCACCGGGGTGATCCCCATGGCCTTCAGTTCGGCAACGGCCGCGGAACTGGTCGGCTTGACCACATCCGAGAGCCGGATGACGCCGCGCACCACGCCGTCCCAGGCCACCTCGACCGCGGGGCCCGGCCGCGCGGGGGCCGGCAGGTCCGCGTTCGGGCCCTGGCGCGCCACCGTCACCCGGCTGCCTCCGACGATCCCGGACACCCCGATACCGGGTTCGTTGGCGAACTCGACCACCGCAGCGACGGCCAGTCCACGGTCACGTGCGGCGGCAACGATCGCGGCGGCAATGGGGTGCTCGGAGGCGGCCTCCACCGCGGCTGCGCGGGCCAGCACCGCATCGGCGTCGGCACCGTCACGCGGTTCGACCGCCACGACGGCCATGATCCCGGTGGTGACGGTGCCGGTCTTGTCCAGCACCACGGTGTCGACACCGATGACCGACTCGAGCACCTGCGGGTCCTTGAACAGGATGCCCAGTTGGGCGCCGCGGCCGGTCCCCACGAGTATCGCGGTCGGCGTGGCCAGACCCAACGCGCACGGGCACGCGATGATCAGCACGGCGACCGCAGCGGTGAACGCGGCGGACACCGAAGGCCCGAACACCAGCCACCCGATCAGCGTCAGTGCGGCGATCACCAGTACCGCGGGCACGAACACGGCCGACACCCGGTCGGCCAGCCGCTGGATCGACGCCTTGCCGTTCTGCGCCTCGGTGACCAGCCGTGCCATCCGGGCCAATTGGCTGTCGGCACCCACCTTGTCGGCCCGGACCAGGATCCGGCCGTAGGTGTTCAGCGAGCCGCCCATCACGTCGGTGCCGGGGCGGACGTCGACCGGGACGGGCTCACCGGTCATTGCCGAGGTGTCCAGCGCGGAGGCCCCGTCGGTCACCGTGCCGTCAGTGGCCACTCGTTCACCGGGCCGCACCACGAACACGTCACCCACCACGAGATCGGATATCGCCACACGGGTCTCGACGCCGCCGCGCAGCACGCCGGCGTCCTTGGCGCCCAGCGTCAACAGAGCTCGCAGCGCGGCGCCCGCCGAGCGCTTCGCCCGCGCTTCGGCGTACCGGCCGGCCAGCAGGAACACCGTCACCGCGGCCGCCACCTCGAAGTAGACATGGTGCCCGGACCCGGTGAACAGCACGACCACCGACCACAGGTAGGCGGCCAGCGTGCCCATCGAGACCAGCGTGTCCATCGTCGACGCGCCATGCCGGGCAGCGCGCAGTGCCGCGCGGTGGAAGGGGTATCCGCCCCAGAGCACGATCGGGGTGGTCAGTGCCCAGGCAACCCACTCCCAGCCGGAGAAGCGCATGGCGGCCGACATCGACATCAGGACGATGGGGACCGCTAGCAGTCCTGAAGCGATCAGCCGGGTACGCAGGCCGGGGCCGAGGTCGTGACTCAAGTGGTCGTGCCCGTTGTGCGCGACGGGCTCCGACAGAACCTCGGCGCGATAACCACAGGCCTCGACCGCACTGACGAGATCGGTTGGCGAGACGTCCGTGTCGTGTTCGACGTGCGCCCGCTCGACCGCGAAGTTGACCGACGCGTCCACGCCGTCGAGTTCGTTGAGACGGCGTTCAACGGTCGCCGCGCAGGACGCACAGGTCATCCCGCGGAGTCGGAGGTCGGTAACCGTTCGGCTGGTAATCACGCCTCGAGCATACCCCTATGGGGTATAGGAACGGTCGGCTCCCCGGCGCCGCAGATTGGTGATGCCGAGCACAAACAACACGCCCGCTCCGGCGGCCAGCAGGAACGCCAACGTCAGCAGCGGTGCGTCATAGCGGACCGAGGTTGTCTCGGGTTCCCCCTCGATGACGGGTGCCACCGCGACGATCGATTGCGCGGCCACCCAACTCCACCCACAGCCAGCCACCGCCAGCACCGCGACGGTCAGCTGGACCGCCCCGCGACGGGCGGCCGTCATGCAATGCTGCCGGGTTGCGGCCCGCGACGCTCGTCAACCAGCGCGGCCAGGGCCGCCCGCAGGTCGCGGTGCCGCCTCGCCCAGGCCTGCACGGTGCGGCCATCGGTGATCTCCAGACAGATGCCCGTGCGTCCGCGGGGCACGCCGGTCAGTTCGCCCAGCGCGCGCGCCGACTGCCACTTCTCGACGATCGCCGCATCATCGTCGTCAACGGAGTGAGCGTTCTGCTCGGCGTCCGCCCCCTCGATGCCTGCCCGGCGCAGCGCCCGCTCGGTCAAGGCGTTGTTCTTGCGCACCGTCCGTCGGCCGACATAGCCCCGCGCGCGGTGACGCGGCTCCGGATAGACCACCAGGATTTCATCGACAAGAATCGTCTCGGCCCCCTGCCGCAGCGTATTGCGGGTCAGTTCGACCGACGTGTGAATTCGGCCGGCTTTGATCTGCAGGGCGACAAACCCCGACACCAACACCAAGAACGTGAGCGGCACCGTCAACTGCAGGCCCAGCCCGCTGTTGAACTGGACGACCAGCATCATCAGAGCGGCGAGCGGACCTGTCAGGACCCAATACCAGCTGGCGCCGCTCTCGGCGAACAGCACTTCATCGGAACCCTCGGGTTGGGTTGTCATGATCGGGCTTCGCCGAACCAGTCGATGGCAGCCGGACGGATCAGCAGTACCGCACCGACCATCGCCGCGACCATGATCAGCAGCCACACCACTCCCTGACTGATCAACGCGAACAACGCCAGCACGGCTACCAGCGCCATCGCCATTCCCACTGTGGCGCGGCGGAACCGGGTGTCGCCGCTTCGGGCCCGGCTGACCAGATACGCCAGGACAGCCCCGGCCACTCCGAACAGCGCCCCGGCGACGCGAAAGAACCCGGGGATGGCAGAGGTGGAGAAGACGAGCAACAGGCCGCTGGCGATCAGACCCGCCGCGGCCGCGATCAGCAACCAGAACGCGATGTCCACCGCAACCGGTCGGGGGTTCGTCAGAGTTGGACAACTCATGGTCGGGCCAGCCTAACGGGTGAAGTACCCGTGGCCGTCCTTGCGGTGCAGGAGCACGATCCCACCGCCCAGCAGAACCGCCCCGACGATGCCGGTGCCCGCGAAAACCACCGCCGCGACGGTCGGCCGCTGCACCGTTAACAGCCCCCCGGCCATGTACAGAATCGACACCACTGCGCCGGCCGTCAGCACCGTGCGGGCCCATCGGTACCCCGCGCGCATCAGCAGCAGGAACGTCAGCACGACGATGCCGAGCACGCCGGCGAACCCCACCATGAGACCGTTGGTCACCGGTGCGGCCGTCGGGGCGGTCAGCGCGTCGCACAGAAAGCCGGTGAGCAACAGCGGCAACGCCACCGCCCACAACCAGAACCCGGTGACGACATCGTCCGGCCGGTCCGGCTGCGAGGGCTTCTCGGGCGTCACGCCAGCCAACCGGCCGCGTCGGCGGCCCAATAGGTGAGCACGACGTCGGCGCCGGCGCGGCGGATACTCGTCAGCGCCTCGAGCGCGGCTGCCCGGCCGTCCACCCAGCCGTTGGCGGCGGCGGCGCTGATCATCGCGTACTCCCCCGACACCTGATAGGCCGCCACCGGCACCGGCGAGATGTCGGCCGCGGCGCGCACCACGTCGAGGTAGGCCATCGCCGGTTTGACCATCACCATGTCGGCACCCTCGGCCAGATCGAGTCCGATCTCCCGCAACGCCTCCCGGGCGTTGCCGGCATCCTGCTGATAGGTGCGCCGGTCGCCCGACAGGCTGGAGCCGACGGCCTCTCGAAACGGTCCGTAGAACGACGAGGCGAACTTGGCCGCGTAGGCGAGGACGACGACATCGGTGAACCCGGCAGCATCGAGACCGTCGCGGATGGCAGCCACCTGACCGTCCATCATCCCACTGGGGCCGACCACGTGTGCACCGGATTCCGCCTGTGCGACAGCGAGTTTCACGTACTGAGCGTTCGTCGCGTCGTTGTCGACCCGGCCGCGTTCGTCCAGCACACCGCAGTGACCGTGGTCGGTGAACTCGTCGAGGCAGGTGTCGGCCATCAGCACGGTGGCGTCCCCGAGGTCCTTGCTCAGATCCCGAAGTGCCAGGTTAAGGATGCCGCCCGGATCGAGCCCGATCGAGCCCGACGCATCCTTGTCGTCGTCGCGGGGAACGCCGAACAGCATCAGTCCGCCGACCCCGGCGTCGACCGCCGCCGCGGCGGCCCGCCGCAGCGACTCCCGGGTGTGCTGGACGACGCCCGGCATCGAGGAGATCGGCCTGGGCTCGTCGATGCCGTCGGCGACGAACATCGGCAGCACCAGATGCCTTGGCTCCAGAGAGGTTTCACCAACCAGACGCCGCATCGCCGGCGTTGAGCGCAGCCTCCGAGGACGTTGACGCATCGCTCGAGTCCAATCGCGCGACTCCTCGCACCTCGTTCCTCGGCGCTTCGTCGTCACGCTCGAGTCCAA
>CAYLWH010000021.1:24761-39084 GCA_964387245.1 uncultured Mycobacterium sp. | reverse complement strand
CGCGCGACTCCTCGCACCTCGTTCCTCGGCGCTTCGTCGTCACGCTCGAGTCCAACCGCGCGACTCCTCGCACCTCGTTCCTCGGCGCTTCGTCGTCACGCTAGCGACGCCGGCTCTTCTTGCGCGGCGGCGGCAACGCGCCCTCGGCCCGCAGTCGCGCGGCATGCTCGGCGAGCGCTTCCACCAGCGGCCCGATGGCGGCGGTCTCCGGCTGCACATCGACGCGCAGGCCGAACTCCGCCGCGGTCTCCGCGGTCTTGGGGCCGATGCACGCCACGATGGTGCGGGCATGCGGCTTCCCGGCGATCCCGACGAGATTGCGCACCGTGGAACTGGAGGTGAAGCAGACCGCGTCGAAACCACCGGTCTTGATCATCTCGCGGGTGTGCGCGGGCGGCGGAGCGGCACGCACCGTGCGATATGCGGTGACGTCCTCGATCTCCCAGCCACGTTGCCGCAGCCCCTCGGCCAGCGTCTCGGTGGCGATGTCGGCCCGCGGCAGCAGCACCCGGTTGACCGGATCGAAAATATCGTCGTAGGGCGGGAATTCATCGAGCAGGCCCAGCGAAGACTGCTCGCCGGACGGGATCAGTTCGGGGCTGATTCCGAATGCCCGGACGCGGTCGGCGGTGGCCTCACCCACACACGCGATCCGGACCCCGGAGAACGCTCGGGCATCCAGCCCGAACTCGCCGAACTTGTCCCACACCGCGCGCACGGCGTTGGTGGACGTGAAGACCACCCACTGGTACCGACCGTCGACCAAACCCTTGACGGCCCGTTCCATCTGGGCCGGGCTGCGCGGCGGCTCCACGGCGATGGTCGGCACCTCGATGGGCAATGCGCCGTGGCACACCAACCGCTGGCTCATCTCGCCTGCCTGATCCTTGGTTCGCGGCACCAGTACGGTCCAGCCGTACAGCGCGCGACTCTCCCACCAGTTGAGCTTGGTGCGGTGCGTCACCGTCTTGCCGATGGTGACGACCAACGGGCCGGTCAGCGGCCCGGCCGGGTCGTTGGCGCCGATCGCCGCCCGGTCGCAGAGTTCGGCCAGGGTGGCTTCGATGCTGCGCTGCGCGCAGGTGGTGCCCTGCGCGGTGACCACGCACGGGGTCGTGTCGATGAGGCCGTGCTCGATCAGCGTGCGTGCCGAGTCAGCCAGATGCTGTGCGGTGGCGTGCAGGATCAGCGGGCCGGGCGCGGCCGCCAGGGCGGCCCAGTCCACGTCTGCACGCACATCGGCGACGGTGTGCGAGGAACCCAGCGGCAGGCCCGCATACGTGGGGACCGCGGTGCTGGCGGGCAGTCCGGGCAGGATCTCGAAGACCAACGGGGTGCGTGCCACGGCAGTGACCTCGGCGAGCACCGAGTCGACCGACAGCGGGTCACCTGCCACCAGCCTGACCACATCGGCGCCCACACGGGCTTCATCGGCCAGCGTCCTGGCTACCTCGGCGGGATCGCCGAGCGCCGGGCGGATGTCCGGGCCGATCGTCACAACGGGCGAGGCGAGTTCGTCGACCGCCACGCCGTCGGGGTCGTGTCCCGCGTCCGCCTGTGCCCGGGGTTGCGGTGCGGGTGCGGGTCCGGACGCCGGGGGCAGTTCGGATCCGACGATCGCCAGCACCTGCTCGGGTACGTCGGGGTCGGTGAATACCAGCGCCGCGTTGGCCAGCACCGCTCGCGCCCGCGTCGTCAGCAGGCCGGGATCACCCGGTCCCGACCCGACGAACAGTATGCGGCCCGGCTTCGGCTTGCGGCCTCGCATGCTCATCTATTACTCCCGCTCTGCTATGAGCTCGCGCGCACCCAACTCGAACAGCTCGGCGGCCACCGAGAGCCCGAGCTCTCGTGCCCGACCGGGAGTCCCGATGCCGGACGCGCGAATCACGTCGGATCCGTCCAGCGCCGCTACGCAACCGCGCAGCGACAGTTCGTTGAAGACATGTGAGTCGTCCTCACCGATCGACTCGACCACTTCGGCGATCGCGCCAACCGGTGCGGAGCAACCCGCCTCCAACTCGGCGAGCAGGGATCGCTCGGCGGTCACCGCCGCACGGGTGTCGGCGTCATCGAGTTCCGCCAACAGGCCCGCAAGGCCGGCGTCGCCGGCACGGCACTCGACCGCCAACGCCCCCTGCGCCGGTGCCGGCAACATCTGTACCGGCTCCAACGTCTCAGTGACAACGTCGAGGCGTCCGATCCGGGACAAACCCGCCCGGGCCACCACGACGGCGTCGAGATCACCGCTGCTCACCCTGTTCAACCTGGTGTCTAGGTTGCCCCGTAGGGGCCGGATTTCCAAACCGAGACCCAGTGCTCTAAGCTGTGCCGCCCTGCGGACAGATGAAGTGCCGATCACCGACCCGGCCGGCAATTCGCCCAGCACCAGGCCGTCGCGGGCCACCAGGGCGTCACGGGCGTCGGCGCGGGGCGGGATGGCCGCGATCACGAACCGCGGGTCGTGGACAGTCGGTAGATCCTTGTAGGAGTGCACCGCCACGTCGGCGCGTCCGTCGGCTAACGCTTCCCGGATGGCCGCGGTGAACACCCCGATGCCGATCTCGGCGATCGGGGCCGACGAGCGATCGCCGTCGGTGCTGATGATCACCAACTCCACGTGGTGCCCACGTTCGCGCAGGGCCTCGGCGACGGTCTCGGCCTGAGTAGTGGCCAGCAGGCTGCCGCGGGTACCGATCCTGATCAGATTCGACGTCAAGCCCTACCCGTTATTCTCGCTGAAGTCAGCGTCGACTTCCGTTGTCACAAAAGGCAATTCGCCCGCGGTGGCGACGGCGTCGACCGCGGTGGGGTCGAGTTCGAAGAGCTCGCGCAACGCCTCGGCGTAGGTGTCGCCGCCGGGGGCGCCGGCCAACTGCTTGACCCGCACCGTCGGCGCATGCAGCAACTTGTCGACCACCCGGCGTACCGTCCGCGCGACCTCGTCACGGTGCGACGAATCCAAGCCCGGCAGCCGGTTGTCCAGCCGGAGCAGTTCGGCCTCGACGACGTCGGCCGCACGCTGGCGCAACGCGGTGACGGTAGGCGTGACCTCGGCCATCCGCTGGCCTGCCAGATATGTGGCCACCTCGGTGGCGACGATCTTGCGGGCCGCGCCGGCGTCGGCCGAAGCCGCCCGCGCCGAGGGCTCGCGTTGAATACGCTCCATGTCGACCACCCACACACCGGGCAGTCCCGCGATCGCCGGATCGACATCCCGGGGCATGCCCAGGTCGCAGACCACCAGTCCCTGCCGCTCGTCGCGGCGGGTCAGCGCGTGGTGGACATCGGCCAGTGACACCACCGGGCGCACCGCATTCGTGCCGGTGACGACGACGTCGGCATCGGCGAGGGCGGTCGCCATGTCCTCGAGGACCAGTGCGGTGGCCGTCACACCCTGCTCGCGCAGGTTCGCGGCCAGCCCTTCCGCACGTTCCAGGGAACGGTTGACGACGTGCACCCGGCCGATTCCGGCCCGCACCAGGTGTGCCGCCGACAACGCACCCATCGATCCGGCACCGATAACCGCCGCGGTGCGGCCCGCCAGCCCGGACAGCCGGGTGGCGGCCATGCCGAGGGCCACCGACACCACCGAGGCGCCGGCCGCGTCGATCCCCGTCTCACTGTGCACGCGCTTGCCCACCGACAGCGCCCGCTGAGCCAATTCGTGCAGGGTGCGTCCGACCGTATGGTTGGCCTCGGCGGCGGCGTAGGCACGCCGCACCTGGCCCAGCACCTGCGCTTCGCCGACCACCGCCGAGTCCAGGCCGGATGTGACGGCGAACAGATGCTCCACGGCGGCTTCGGCGTAACGGACGTAAGCGTATTTGGTCAGATCGCCCATCGACATGCCGGAATGATCGGAAAGCACCTGTGCGACGACAGAGAGCCCGCCGTGGAAGGCCTCGACCACCGCATACACTTCGACGCGGTTGCAGGTCGACAGCACCATGGCCTCGGTAACCAGCGTTGACTGCAGCACGGTGTCGATGATCTTGGCCCGCTCGGCTTCGTCGGTGGAAAGCCGTTCGAGGACGGAGACCGGCGCGCTGCGGTGCGACACACCGAAAAGCAGGACACTCATGGTGTCACCCCGAGGACTGTCACCCTGCACGCTCCCTTGCCGCCGGTGAACGAAGTACAGCGGAAAACCGGACTCAACGGTATCTGTTACCTAGGTGGTCTCCCAAATTGGAATGGTAGTTCAGCTAGCTGGCGACTCTGGTGTGATTGCCGCCGTCAGGTCCTTGCGCAACCGTGGCTCATCGATTTCCCAGTAGCTGTGCTCGGCGCCATCGAGGAGCACCACGGGCAACCGGTCGCCGAACTCGGCGCGCAATGCCGGCCGGCCCGCGGCGGCTTCCGCATCGACATCGGTGCTGACCAGATCGAAACCGAGTTCGCCGGACAGTTCGGCAAGCCGGTCGTATGCCCGCCGGCAGATGCCGCACCCGTCCCGGGTGAGCAGTTCGATGACAGCACGCTGCACACATTCCACTCTGCCATTTACTGTTGTGAGGCGACACGCATGCGAGAGGAGGAGTTTCGGCGATGGACGGCAATCAGCCCCAACCAGTGCCACCGCCCGCCGACCTGACCGCGGCCGCTTTCTTCGATGTCGACAACACGATGGTGCAGGGTTCGTCACTGGTGCACTTCGCCCGCGGGCTGGCCGCCCGCAGATACTTCACCTACCGCGACGTGATGGGATTCGTCTACGCGCAGGCCAAGTTTCAGCTCACCGGCCGGGAGAACAGCGACGACGTCGCCGAGGGCAAGCAAAAGGCGCTCTCGTTCATCGAGGGCCGCTCGACCGCGGAACTGGGGTCGCTCGGCGAGGAGATCTACGAAGAGTACATCGCCGACAAGGTCTGGCCCGGCACCCGGGAACTGGCTCAAATGCACCTCGACGCCGGTCAGCAGGTGTGGTTGGTTACCGCCACACCGTACGAGTTGGCGGCCACCATCGCCCGGAAGCTGGGACTGACCGGCGCATTGGGCACGGTCGCCGAATCGGTCGACGGTGTGTTCACCGGACGGCTCGTCGGCGAGATCCTGCACGGCGCGGGCAAGGCGCACGCGGTACGGGCCCTTGCCATCCGGGAGGGCCTCAACCTGCGTCGCTGCACGGCCTACTCCGACAGCTACAACGACCTGCCGATGCTCACTCTGGTCGGCACCGCGGTGGCCATCAATCCCGACGCCGACCTGCGCGATGTCGCACGTGAACGGGGCTGGGAGATCCGCGATTTCCGGACCGTACGCAAGGCCGCCCGGATCGGCGTGCCCTCGGCGCTCGCACTCGGCGCCGCCGGCGGCGCACTCGCCGCGGTCGCGTCCCGGCGGCGCTGAACCGCAGAGCCCCGCCGATTGATAGGCTGCCGGTGCTATGGCAATCGCTGAGGAGATCATCGGTACGCACTATCGCTTCCACGACCATTTCGTGGTGGGGCGGGAGAAGATCCGGGAATTCGCGATGTCCATCAAGGACGAGCACCCGGCACACCAGGAGGAGGCGGCCGCCGCCGAACTCGGCTATCAGAGCCTGCTCGCCCCGTTGACATTCGTCGCGGTGGCCGGCCGGCGCGTGCAGCTGGAGATGTTCAAACGCTTCGATGTCGGTATCAACCTCGCCCGGGTGATCCACCGGGACCAGAAACTGAAGTTCCACCGCCCTCTGGTGGCCGGTGACAAGCTGTACTTCGATTCGTACCTGGATTCGGTGTTGCAGTCCCATGGCACGGTGATCGCCGAACTGCGCGCCGAGGTGAGCGACGAAGCCGGCGAACCGGTGATCACCAGTGTGGTCACCATGATCGGCGAAGCCATCAGCGACCAAAACACCAACGAGCAGGTCGCCGCGATTGCGGCCCGTATCGGCCAGGTCTAGGTCGGTCCAGCCCCCGTCACGACGGCTCACGCATCGAGATCGACGAAAAGGCGCATTTCACTCGTATTTCCACCCATTCGATACGTTTCGGCGGGGATCAGCCGAAGAACATGTTGCCACGCCCGGCCAGCAGTCGGTAAAGGGTTTGCTGAATGGTCTCGCGCACCTGATCCGTCAGCTCGAACGTGATCATCGGATCCTCGGCCGCCGCGGGGTCATGGCCGGTGGTCTCGATCGGCGTGCCGAACTCGATGTGCCATTTCGACGGCAGCGGCACCGCACCGAGGGGGCCGGCCAACGGGAACAGCGGGGTAACCGGGAAGTACGGCAGCCCGAGCAGACGGGCCAGTAACTTCACGTCGGCGACCATCGGGTAGATCTCCTCCGAGCCGACGATCGAGCACGGCACGATAGGCGCGTGCGTCCGCAAAGCCGCCGAGACGAATCCACCCCGGCCGAACCGCTGTAGCTTGTAACGGTCGCGGAAGTGCTTGCCCAGCCCTTTGTAGCCTTCTGGGAAGACGGCGGTCAGTTCACCGCCGACCAACAGTCGGTGGGCATCCGAGGCGCAGGCCATGGTGTGCCCGGCCTTGCGAGCCGCCTGGCCGAGGACCGGCATGTCGAACACCAGGTCGGCGGCCAGCATGCGCAGGTCGCGCTTGGTCGGATGGTGGTCGTGCACGGCCACCGACGCCATCAGGCCGTCGAGTGGGAGCACCCCGGCGTGATTCGCGACAATCAGGGCGGCACCGGTCTGCGGCAGGTTCTCGATTCCGGTGACCTCGACCCGGAACCAGTTGCGGAACAGAATTCGCAGCACTGGCAGGAAAACCGCGTCGTTGAGGTGCGGATCGAAGCCGAAATCGTCGACGACGTAGTCGCCGGTGAGCCGTTTACGCAGGAACTCCGAGACCGCACCGATCCGCTGCGCGAGTTCGTTCGGGGATTCGTCCCCGGTCAGGGGCGCGCCGAAGGCCCGGTGCTGGTCGATTTCATGTACGACGGCGGCAACCCGCTCAGCCGCGTCGCGATCGTCGGAATCGGAGAGCAGTGAGGGATGCCGACGGGCGGCGTCCGCCCGCTGTCCAGCCCGCCGAGCAGCCGCTGCACGAGATGAATTCCCGTGCAGCGGAATGACTTTAGCCTTCGAATCACCCGCCACGATGCAACCTTCCCCCCGAACAGTTCGACTTCTAACCAAGACGTTGCGCGACGGCCATGGCGCGACTTTCCAACGAGAGTACCCACCGCTGATCGATAATCGGCTTCAAACCCCGGCCACGCACGTAGTCGTCAAACGCCTCCATCGTGGTCCGCTTCGGCTGAAAGCCGAGTTCGGTCCGCATTCGCGTCGTATCCATCACGCGGCCGTAGCTCAGGTAATCATAATGGTCGCTGTTGATGTCGCGACCCCGGGCTCCCCCGACCAGCGAATCTAGTGCGCGCACGCCGATCGAGGGCATCGCCACTCCGATCCGGCCGGACCGGCGAATGGCCTGCGACATCATGATCACACCGCTGGCTCCGATGTTGAACGTGCCCGGAATACGCACCATGGTGGCCCGCTCCAGGGCCCCGAGGGCGTCCTGCTCGTGCAGCAACTGCAGCCGCGCATCCCGGCCGAACACCGTCGGCACCACCGGCCCGGCCAGATACCGCGACAGCGCGGTGTCCATGGCGGGCCCGATCAGATTCGCCAGGCGCAGGATCGACACGGCGATGTCCGGCCGGCGGCGACCCAGGCCACGCGCGTAGCCCTCGATGTCGATGCTGTCGCGAGCGAACCCGTCGCGCGGCGGCCGTCGGGCACTGCTGTCCTCGGTGAACATCACCGGATCCAGGGGGTTGGAGCCGTACACCTCCGAAGTGGACTTCAGCACCACCCGCCGCACCGACGACACCTTCTGACAGGCCGCGAAAAGCTGCATGGCGCCCATCACGTTGATTTCCTTCAGCGTGGCCCGCCCACCGGACCGGGGTGCGTACGACGCCGCGGCGGCGTGCACGACGGTGTCGACGTCGCTGTTGCGTATCACCTTGGCGATGAACGGGTTTCGGATATCGGCGCGCACAAACTCGGCGCGGCCCATCCGCCGCATCATGTCCTTACTGGGTGTGATCGCGTCGACGGCGATTACCCGATCGATTGCCGGGTTCTGCGCCAGGCGCGCTGTCAGGTACCCCCCGAGGAAGCGGCATGCCCCGGTGACCAGAACAACCCTCGGCTGCGGTGAGGCTGCACGGGGATCGCTACCGCCGCCATCGTGGCCCGTGTCCATCACGTCAGGTTACCGGCCATCCGGGAGGAGCGCCCTTCCGGTGCGATACCTCCAGGAAATGCTCAGGCAGTCCTGGGGGTGGCTCGGAGCTACTTGCCGAGCTTTCTACGCTGCACCCGAGTGCGGCGAAGCAGCTTGCGGTGCTTCTTCTTCGACATGCGCTTGCGCCGCTTCTTGATGACTGAACCCATGGACTCCGCTGCCTACCTAGCACTGCGACGCGAAGCATGCGCGGCGAGATCGCCATTTCGGCACTTTCGGATTTCTCTGATCTCAGCGCACACGCAGCACGTCAAACTGACACGACTTATCCCCGTCACCCTACCGAAGGTGGACCCACAATCCGAAAACGGGTCCGCCGCGCCGTCAGCCGGCGTCGAAGTAAGACGTCTCCAGCAGATCGTGCACCGCCTTGGCGTGCACCCGGAACGACCGGCCGACCCGAACCGCCGGCAACTCACCGTTGTGCACCAGGCGGTAAACGGTCATCTTGCTGACCCGCATCAGCGCGGCGACCTCAGCGACGGTGAGAAATTGAGCCTGTGGGACCGACTGGTCGGAAGCTCCACCGCTATCCCGCTTACCGCCTGCCGAATCTCGCGCCGATGGCCCGTTCATAGACGTCATCGCAACCCAATCGATCGGGCACGGCCGGTTCCAGCGGCTTCCCCACCGCTGGCACTAACGCGTGCATACAACCAGGAGGATAGCGGTGCAGATGGGGTTACTGCGACGGGTGTGGGGAATCCGTTGAAAAATTTCTGAACTACTCTGATGTGATTCCGAGCTGTTCAGAGCGGGTTTTCGCGGCTTCGACAGCGGCTGCGACGGCTGCCCGCAAACCAAAGCGCTCAAGCTCTCGCAAACCCGCGGCGGTGGTACCCCCTGGGGATGTCACCGTCGCCCGGAGCTGGGCCGGAGAAGTGTCCACACCCACCCCGGTGGCGGCATCGGCGGCCCGTAGGCGACCCTCGTCCAGACGCTCCAGCAACATCGCCGCCGAACCTGCCATGGTCTGCGAAACCAACTCGGTGGCGACCGTTCGGGTCAGGCCCGCGGCAACCCCGGAATCGACCAGCGCTTCGACCATGAGGAAGAAGTACGCCGGTCCCGAGCCCGAAAGGGCCGTCACCGTGTCCATGTGGTTCTCCGCGACGGTGAGGACGCCGCCGACCGAGTCGAACAACGCCGCCACCGCCCTGAGCTGCTCGGGGGTGGCGAACCGGCCGGGAGCCAGCGCGCTGACTCCGGCACCGACCAGCATCGGAGCGTTGGGCATCACCCGGATGACCGGGGAACCGGCGGGCAGCTTGTTCTCGTAGAACGCCGTCGACACCCCCGCGGCGATCGTGACGAACACCTGTTCGGCGCTGTCGGCCTCGGCCTTGGCGGCCGCTTCGGCGATGTCACCGATCACCGACTCGACGTCCGTCGGCTTGACCGCCACGATCACATACGTCGCATGCTCGGTGGCATCGACAACCGACGTCACCAGCACCGAGTACGTCTCAGCGAGATACTTCGCGCGGTCCGGCAGTTTCTCGGCGACCGCCAGGTCCTTCACCTTCCGGCCCGCCCGCAGCAGTCCCGACAGGAGCGCCTCGCCCATGCTGCCGCCGCCGATGATCGCGATTCTGGCCATGCGGGGAACCCTAACGGTTCGGGCGCGCGCCTACGGCGGCGGCACCGTCCCGAGCCGACGCGTCAACGTCACCCACATGCGAGAACGCGACGGTCGGAGCAGCGGCCAACCGAATGTCATCGCATCAGATGCATCCGGGCGAACTGCAACGATTCCACCAGCAGTGCCTCACGCTCGGTCTCGGAGCGGGCACCGGACGTGGTGACCTCGAGCACCACGTGACCGGCGAACTCCCCGGCGGCCAACCACTGGCACACCTCGGCGCTCGGCTGGGTGCCGCGGCCGGGCACGAGGTGTTCGTCGGCGGGCGCCCCGGTGCCATCACACAGATGCAGATGCACCAGCCCGTCGCCCATCCGCAGCGCCATCTCCATCGCGTCGGTTCCCGCAGTGGCGGTGTGCGACAGGTCGAGCGTGTAGTGGGCGTGGTTGCCGTCCAGCGGGTCGTAGGAGGGGGCGAACGCCGAGATGCCCACCCCCGGACCGCCGCCCCGCCGCCGCATGCGCTGGATCGACGTCTCCCCGGCCCCGAACAACCGGTCGGCCCGGAACGGGAACATGTTCTCCACGGCAACCAGGATCTCGCTGCCGGACTCCAACTCGGCCACCTGCGCCGCAAAACCCTCCGCGTAGCGGCGTTGCCACCGGAACGGTGGATGCACCACGACGGTCTGGGCGCCCAGCTGCTCGGCGGCGCGCACACTGCGCTCGAGTTTGTTGATCGGGTTGGGGCCCCACACCCGCTGCGAGATGAGCAGGCACGGCGCGTGCACCGACAGCACCGGCATGTCGTAACGCTCGGACAATCGCTGGATCGCGTCGATGTCCTGACTGACCGTTTCGGCCCACACCATCAACTCGACGCCGTCGTAACCCAGCTTGGCCGCGTACTCGAAAGCCGCCTCGGTCCGTAGTGGATAGACCGAGGCCGTCGACAAACCGACCTTGATCGCGGGACGCACAGGACTCGGCTAAGTCGCGTGCATCAGAGCGAGCGGACCGAACGTGACCAATAGCCCGACCCCGACCGCGATCAGTGTGCTCGCGATGTCCTCGGTCTTGCGGACCACCCAAACACCGGCAACCAGGCCCAGAGTGGCCAGGACCGCCAGCACCATGGCCACCAGGCTGTTCCACTTCCACAGCTGGTCGAATGCCATGAACAGACCGGCGCCGAAAGCCACCGCCAGGATGGACTGCAGCACGGTGGCCAGACCACGCAGGATCATCCGGCCGCGGGACGGCCGGTCGTAGTCGGCGTCGTAGTCGTCGGCGTCGTAGTCGTAGTCGTCGGCGTAATGCTCTGAATAGTCCTCTTCATAGCCCCCGGTGAGATCGCCTCCGTCGAGAGCTTCGGCGTCGGGTTCGTCAACGACCTGATAGGACGAATCGCCGGCGACCGGCTCGTCATCGTCCGGTCCGGGGTAGTCGGTGCCACGCGCCAGTTCGTCGGCCGGCGTTTGACCACTGAACAGTGCATCGTCTCCGCCGGTGTCTGCCAGTAGGCAGTTGCCGTCCGCGACACCCAACTCGTCGGGTACCGCGACTTCGGCCGGCTCGCGTTGCTGATACGCCTCCTGGCGCGGCGCCCGTTCTTGTGCTTCGTCGGCATCGCCGACTGGGGCCGCACCATCGTCAGCGAGGGCGGTGCAGGGCTCCGATTCGGCTTCCTCATCGTCGTCGGCGAGATCGAACTCGTCATTCATCGACACCACTGGGATCTCGCCGGTAAGGTCGGCGACCGTCACAGCGCGGCTGTTACTGCGCCTGCGTCGGCGACGCCCCCCACCGACCGGCGGCGACCCGATGGTTCCGTTCTTCGCCAGCAGTTCGGCGACCGAAACGGGCCGGATCGCCGCCGGGCCGTTGTCTGGTCCAGTCATCGTCTGTTACCTCTCGACCGGTCACTCGACTTCTTCGCGAGCCGGTCCGCACCGTGCCGGTCGACCCGGCTTCCAGCATCCCCCACCAGGGTCTCCACCAACGGGGTTCCGTCAGCTTCGCTGTCCAGTTTGCGCAGGATCAGTCCTTCGCGCAGCGCCCACGGGCAGATGTCCACGGAATCAATGCCCAGCGCTCGCATACTTGCCTCTGCCACCAACGCACCCGCGACGATCTGCGGAGCCCGCTCGGCGCTTACCCCTTCCAACTCTGCTCGGTCAGCCGCGGTCATCCTAGAGATGAAAGCTATGAGTTGCCTGAGGCCGTTGGCGGTCAGCGGCCGCTTGACCCGTGGACCCGCCCCCGAGGGCGCCGCCCCGGTGAGGCGGGCCAACGACCGGAACGTCTTGGAGGTGGCGACCGCGAGCTCGGGACTGCCCGCCTTGAGCGCCGCGGCGGCGCCCTCGGCCAGTTCGTCGTCCAACCAGTCGCGCAGCATGGCGACCCGGCGCCGGCCCGGCGGATCGTCGGGCAGCCATTCCCGGGTCAGCCGCCCGGCGCCCAGCGGCAGCGACAGTGCCACCTCGGGCTCTTCGTCTACACCACTGGACAGCTCCAACGATCCGTCGCCGATGTCGATGTTGATGATGCGTCCAGCACTCCAGCCGTACCATCGCCGCACCGCCAGAAAAGTCAGCCGGGACTCGTCCACACCGGAAAGCACCTGTAGCGCCACGCCGGTCTCCGCCGCCGCCCGCGCCAGCACATCCTCGGAGTTCGTGGCGTCCCGGACCGCGGAGGTGGCGAACGCCATCAGTTCGGCGCAGCCGGAGCTCGCGGCGATCCGGGCGAACTCGTCGACCGTGGCGATGAGCTTGTCGGCGCCCCTGCGGGTGAGCTTGCCCGAGTCGTCGATCGCCTCCGCGAGCCGCAGCGGGGCCTTCGTCGAACTCATCGGGGTGGGATGTCCACCGCGATGGGCGTCCACCACCAGAAGGTGAACGGTGTTGCTGCCCACGTCGAGCACGCCCAATCGCACGGAGTCCAACCTAATGGTTGAGAAGCCATCCGTCGGCGCCGGGCGTTACCGGTTGGATGCACGCCGGAATTCGCACTACCGTTGGCGAGGTGCCAACCTCGCAGTCAGCCAATCCCGGCGAGGTCGAACTCGATTTCGCCCGCGAGTGGGTGGAGTTCTACGACCCCGACAACCCCGAGCATCTGATCGCGGCCGACCTGACCTGGTTACTCTCCCGGTGGACCTGCGTGTTCGGCACGCCGGCGTGCAAGGGCACCGTCGAGGGCCGACCCGACGACGGCTGCTGCAGCCATGGCGCGTTCCTCTCCGACGATGACGACCGCGCCCACCTCGACGATGCGGTCAAACAGCTGACCGCCGACGACTGGCAGTTGCGGTCCAAAGGCCTGGGCCGCAAGGGCTACCTCGAGATGGACGAATACGACGGCAGCCCGAACCTGCGGACGCGCAAGTACAAGGGCGCCTGCATCTTCCTGAATCGGCCCGGATTCGCCGGCGGCATCGGCTGCGCGCTGCACAGCAAGGCGCTCAAACTCGGCGTCGAACCGTGGACCATGAAGCCGGAGGTGTGCTGGCAGCTGCCGGTGCGGCGCACCCAGGAATGGGTCACCCGACCCGACGGCTCGCAGATCCTACGAACCACCATCACCGAATACGACCGGCGCGGCTGGGGTGAGGGCGGCCTGGATCTGCACTGGTACTGCACCGGAGATCCGGCCGCACACGTCGGCCGCAAGCCGGTGTACGAGTCGTATGCGTCCGAACTCGCCGAGCTGATCGGCGCGAAGGCCTACGCCGAGTTGGCTGCAATGTGCAAGCGCCGCAACGGATTAGGTCTCATCGCCGTGCACCCGGCGACCCGGGCGGCCGAGTAGTCAGCCGCCCGGATCAGCCCTCCAGCTTGTAACCCAGGCCCCGCACGGTCACCAACCGTGCCGGGTTGGCCGGGTCGACCTCGATCTTCGAGCGCAGTCGCTTGACGTGTACGTCGAGCGTTTTGGTGTCACCGACGTAGTCCGCACCCCACACCCGATCGATCAGCTGGCCGCGGGTCAGCACCCGACCACGGTTGCGCATCAGGTATTCGAGCAGGTCGAATTCCTTGAGCGGCAAGGTGATCGGCTTACCGTTGACGCTCACGACGTGCCGTTCGACGTCCATCCGGATCGGGCCGGCCTCCAACACGCCGTCGCACAGTCCTACATCGTCGGCGTCACCGCCCCGGCGTAGCACCGCCCGGATACGCGCGATCAGTTCGCGCGCCGAGTACGGCTTGGTGACGTAGTCGTCGGCGCCCAGTTCCAGGCCGACCACCTTGTCGATCTCACTGGCGCGCGCGGTCACCATGATCACCGGCACGCTGGATCTGGCGCGCAACTGCTTGCACACGTCGGTTCCCGACATCCCAGGCAGCATCAGATCCAACAGCACGATGTCCGCGCCGGCGCGGTCGAATTCGGCGAGCGCGCTGGGCCCGTCGGCCACCACGGTGGCCTCGAAGCCCTCCCTGCGCAGCAGGAAGGCCAGGGGATCGGCAAGCGACTCCTCGTCTTCAACGATCAGCACACTGGTCATCGGCGCCACTCCTGCTC
>CAYLWH010000021.1:0-24661 GCA_964387245.1 uncultured Mycobacterium sp. | reverse complement strand
ATCGCTCGTTCCTCGCTCTGCATCGTCGTCAGCGCGGGTCATCGGCGCCACTCCTGCTCATCGCTCGTTCCTCGCTCTGCATCGTCGTCAGCGCGGGTCATCGGCGCCACTCCTCTCGGTCGGTTCATGGGAATCAGCAGGGAATTCGGGGTTGGAATCCGGCTCCGGGCGCACGTTCGGGTCGGTGCCGAGGTCGGCGGGAATCGCGAGAGTGAAGGTCGACCCGGTGCCCGCCTTGCTCCACAGCCGGATCGTCCCGTTGTGATTGGCGGCAACGTGCTTGACGATCGCCAGACCGAGCCCGGTACCGCCGGTGGCGCGCGTTCGCGCCTTGTCGACCCGGAAGAACCGCTCGAACACCCGCTGCTGGTCGGCGCGGTCGATCCCGATTCCGCGGTCGGTGACCGCGATCTCGATGTTGTCATCGCAGCGGCGACGGCTGATGGACACCGCGGAACCCCGCGGTGAGTACGCGATGCCGTTGGAGACCAGGTTGGCCAGCGCCGTGACCAGCAGCGTCTGGTCCCCCAGCACCCGGTAACCACTGGGCGCATCGGTCCTGACCTCGATATCCGCGTTGTCGGCGGCCACCTTGTAACGCGAGATCGCTTCGGCCACAACGGTATCGACGTCGACCACGCCCAGTTCAGGAAGTCGCTCGGCACCCTGCAACCGGGACAGCTCGATGAGCTCGCCGACCATGTTCGCCAACCGGTTGGACTCGGCAAGCACCTTGGAGCCAAACCGGCGCACCGTGTCCGCATCGTCGGCGGATTCCAGCAGCGCCTCGGCCAGCACACCCATGGCTGCGACCGGAGTCTTGAGTTCGTGGCTGACGTTGGCCACGAAATCACGCCGGGTGGCCTCCATCCGGGCGTGCTCGGACTGGTCGTCGGCGTAGAGCACCGCGAACCGCGGGTCTTCCTCGGTGAGCACCCGCACAAGACCGCGCACGGACAGTGCCGGTCTGCCCGGCGCCGCACCGGCTTTGCGTACAGACAGGTCGACCTCGTGACTCTCCCTGGTCATCAGCGTGCGCTGAGCGGCCACCCAGGCCCGGGCGTCCAGTTGGCGTTCGTGCACTAGGCCGAGTTCGGCGGCTCGGTCATTCGAGAAGACGACGTCGCGATGGGCGTCGACGACCGCCACCCCCAGAGGGGCGCCTGCAACGATGTGCGAGAGCATCTGCGCGACGGTGATACCGGCCTGGTGGGCGGCGGCGTCCTGCCTGCGCCGCAGGATTCGGGGTGCCGCCACGGCTCCGATCACCACCCCCGCAAGGAGGAAGATCCCGGCGACGATCAACGCCGACACCACGCTCACGCCGAAATCCTACGCAGACTGGGAACGACATCCCAGCAGCGTGCGGCCGAACCGGGACAAGTCGCGCGTGTGAACGCTGCTGTTCAGACTCCGTTCACCCGCGTTTACCAGATGTTCGCCGGAAGACAGCCGAGAACCTCTACTTGGCGCCCTGGCGTGCCACTGCGGCGGCGCCGGCGGCCGCGGCCGCCGGGTCCAGATAGGTGCCGCCGAGAACCAATGGTTTGAGGTCCGTGTCGAGGTCGTAACGCAGCGGGATACCGGTGGGGATGTTCAGATTCACGACGTCTTCGTCGCTCATCCCGTCCAGATACTTCACCAGGGCGCGCAACGAGTTGCCGTGCGCCACGATGAGCACTGATTTTCCGGCCTTCAGATCCGGCACGATGGTCTGCTCGAAGTACGGCCCGAACCGGGCCACCACATCGGCCAGGCACTCGGTCAGCGGACCGCCGTCGATGTCGGCGTACCGCGGATCGGCGTCCTGGCTGTACTTGCTGCCCTTCTCGATGGGAGGTGGCGGGGTGTCGTAACTGCGCCGCCACGCCATGAACTGCTCTTCGCCGTACTTGGCCTTGGTCTCGGCCTTGTCGAGGCCCTGCAGCGCGCCGTAGTGCCGCTCGTTGAGTCGCCAGTGGCGGGTCACCGGTATCCAGTGCCGGTCACACGCGTCGAGCGCGAGGTTCGCGGTGTTGATTGCGCGGCGCAGCAGTGAGGTGTACAGCACATCGGGCAGCAGATCTTGCTCGGCCATCAGCTCACCGCCTCGGACCGCTTCGGCGCGGCCCTTCTCGGTGAGGTCGACGTCCACCCATCCGGTGAACAGGTTCAGCGCATTCCACTCGCTCTCGCCGTGGCGGAGCAGGACAAGCGTCGTGGTGTCTGGCATGCGTGAAATCTTCTCACGGTCGCCGGGTGTGTGTCAGCGCTGCGCGAAGATCGTCGAAGGTGCAGGAAAACCCGGAAAACACTGAAAACCCCGAGAGCGCCGCGAATTTGCGGCGACAACCACCCCCGCCACGCCAGGAGTCAGTCGTCTTCGTCGATCAGATGCGCGAACGCCGCGAGGTTCTTCAACGACTCGCCGCGGGCCACCCGCCAGGCCCATTCCTTCTGGATGGACGAGCGGAAACCCAGTTCCAGCAGGATGTTGAAATCGTTGTCGACGGCCTCGAGCACCTGGCCGAGTACGCGGTCGATCTCGTCGGCCGTCACCGACTCCACCGCCATCCGGCCGACGAGATAGATGTCGCCGGTGTTGTCAAGCGTGTAGGCCACACCGTAGAGCCTGCGGTTGCGCTTCAGCAGGAACTTGTAGACGCCCTCATGGTTCTCGTCGGGTCGGCGGCAGACGAACGCCTCCACGCGCACCGAGTGCTCGCCGATGGACAGCAGGGTGTTCGTCTTCAGCCGGCGCTCGCCCGGCAGCACCACCACAAGACCCGGCAGATCCCCGCGGCCACCCCGGTGGCGGGTGTAACTGAGGTCACGGTCGTCGAGGGCGCGCTCGATGATCTCCTGCGCGCTGTCTGTCACGCGCGCACACCCCGGCGCCGGGTCCAGCGCAGCCCGCCGCGGCGGGTCCCGGCGACGGCGTCTTCGGGGATCGGACGGCGCGGATGGGTTTTGGCGTATTCGGCGATCGCCCGCCCGTACGCCGCCAGCAGTGCGTCGACGGTGCGGTCCCAGGAGAACGTCGCCGCGTGCGCCGCCGCGGCATCGCTCATGGCCGCCAGCTCTGCGCGGTCACGGCCGAGCAGTCCGGCGATCGCGGCGGCCCAGTCCGCCGGATCGTGGCCGTCGACGAGCACGCCGCTGACACCGTCACGCACTGCGACCGGCAGACCTCCGACCGTGGCGGCGAGCACCGGCGTACCGCAGGCCTGCGCCTCGACGGCCACCAGACCGAACGACTCGGAGTAACTGGGCACCGCCACCAGATCGGCGGCGCGGTACAGCTCGACCAGCGCGTCACGGTTCTGCGGCGGCAGGAAGGTCACCCGGCGGCCGATGCCGAGTTCGTCGGCCAGCCGCAGCAGCCCGTCCGGTGCGGCCAGACCGCTGCCGGACGGCCCGCCGGCGACCACCACCTGCACATCGGCCAGCCGCGCCGCGGCCCGCAGCAGCACATCCGGAGCCTTCAGCGGCTGGATTCGCCCGACGAACGCCACGATCTGATCGTCGGCGGCCAGGCCGAGGGCGGTGCGCGCGGCGAGCCGGTCACCGGGCGAAAAGACCTCCAGATCCACCCCGGGGTGCACGACATCGATGCGGGCCGGATCGGCGTGGTGCAGCGACACCAGTTGCTGGGCTTCGTCCTCGGTGTTGACGATCAGCCGGTCGGCCTCGTCGACGACCTGCTGCTCACCCACCGCCCGCAGCGGCGGTTCGGGCGAATCACCCTGCGCCAGCGCCGCGTTCTTGACCGCGGCCAGCGTGTGCGCGGTATGCACCAGCGGCACCGCCCAGCGATCCCGGGCCAGCCAGCCGACCTGGCCGGACAACCAATAGTGCGAATGCACGATGTCGTAGTAGCCGGGCTCGTGATTGGCCTCGGCCCGCAACACGCCCGCGGTGAAGGCGCACAACTGTGTCGGCAGGTCGTATTTGTCGAGACCTTCGAACGGGCCGGCGACCACGTTGCGCACCAGGACGCCGGGCGCGACCTGGACGATCGGCGGATCGGCCGAGGACGTGGCCCGCGTGAAGATCTCCACCTTCACGCCACGGCGGGCCATGTGCAAAGCACTCTGCAGGACGTAGACGTTCATTCCCCCGGCGTCGCCGGTGCCCGGCTGGGCCAGCGGCGACGTGTGGACCGACAGAACGGCGACGCGCACGTCTGCAATCCTTACACGCCCGTCACATCACGAGACGGCCACCGATCGCGTCGCCCTGCGCAGCGCAGCGAGGGGGTCGGCGTACAGGCCACCGAGCGACACGATCCCGGCACCGGCTTCCTGCACCCGGTTGCCGAAAGCCGTCACGCGCAGTTCGTGCGGGGTGAGCACCGAGCGCCGAGCGAAAGCCGCCTCGACATCCACCAGTCCCTCCGGGTACTCGGTGAAGGCTTGCCCACCGACCACCAGGTCGTCGGGGTTGAAAAGGTCACGCAGCAGCGCCACGGCCTCGCCGAGCACGCGAGCGCGCTCAGCGAGCAACTCCCGCGCGGGTTGACTGTTCCGCCGAGCGGCGGTCAGCAGCGGCGTCAGTCCCGAGTTGGGTGTGGCGGCGGCGATGATCCCGTGCCTGCGGGCGGCCGCCAGCACCGCTTCGTCGCTGACCGTCGACTCAAGTCCCCCGGCACCGCCGAGGAGGTGGGACTGGGCGGGCAGGTTCGCGATCGTGCCCGGACCGCCGGCCGGCGTATGCACCCGGCCGTCTATCACCAGGGCGTAGCCGACCGTCTCACGCGCGTAGACGTACAGGCTGGTGGCCGGCGGCGGGCGAACCCCGAGCAACAGTTCGGCCCCGGCCATGGCGTCGACGTGCGCGGCAACCGACACCGGCAGACCCAGCGTCGCGGCCAGCACCGGCCCCGCCGGGGCGTTCACCCACCCCAGCCGCGGATGGTCGACGTGCCCGGTGCGGCCGTCGACCACGCCCCCGATCGCCACCCCGACCCACAGAGGGCGACGTTTGTACCACCGGCCGAGGTAGCGCCGGGCACTGCCGGCCAGCGTCGCCAGGGCCGTCTCCGTCGGCCCTCCCGGCGTCGGCGTCTCGACCGCGTCAAGGGTTCGCCCGAGGAGGTCGGTCGCGACGATGCTGGTGGTCCGGGCACCGATGTGCACGCCGAGCGTCAGGAACGGTTCGTGGTTGACCTCGACGGGAATGCGCGGGCGCCCGATCGCCCCGGCAACGCCCAGGTCGGCGCGTTCGCGTAGCAGCCCGGCGTCGAGCAGGGCGCTGACTTGACGGTTCACCGTCGCGATCGACAGCGATGTCACCGAGGCGATGGTGTCGCGCGCGAGGGGGCCGCGTCGGCGCGCGGCGGCGAAGACGGCCGCCGCGGGGACGTCACCGACGCGCAGCGACGCTGCGACGACGTGGTGGTGGTGGGTCCGCCGCGGAGAGCGGGAGTTCACCGCGGTGAGGGTTCGGGCGGTAACGGGCGGGAGAGTCGGTGTCGAGCGCACGCTGGTGTCCTTGGGTCCGGGTTGCTGGATGGGCGGGAACCGCCGCGCCAATCGACCGCGGGAAGGACGTCAGGCGCGACGAAGCACGGGACAACAACACATGCCGGCGTGCGTGGCGGCATGGAAACCCGTGGACATGGCTAGAGAACCTAGCACACGACCTGCTTCGAGCCCGCCCCCCACGCATACAGTTGGGCCATGACCATCCCCCATGCGCACAATCGCGTCGCCGTGGTCACCGGCGCCAGCTCGGGTATCGGTGAAGCGACTGCGAAAGTACTTGCCGCCCAGGGCTTTCACGTCGTGGCGGTGGCGCGTCGGGCCGACCGGATCGAAGCCCTGGCGGCTGAACTCAGCGGCACGGCGGTCGTCGCCGATGTCACAAACGACGCCGAGGTGGCGGCCCTGGCGGACAGCCTGGACCGCGTCGACGTGCTGGTCAACAACGCCGGTGGCGCCAAAGGGCTGGAGTCGGTGGCCGACGCAGATCTGGCGCACTGGCGCTGGATGTGGGACACCAACGTCCTGGGCACCCTGCGGGTCACCCGGTCGCTGCTGCCCAAGCTGATCGAATCGGGCGACGGACTGGTCGTCACGGTGACGTCGATCGCGGCGTTCGAGACGTACGACGGCGGAGCGGGTTACGCCGCGGCCAAGCACGCCCAGGGCGCCCTGCACCGCACACTGCGCGGAGAGTTGCTCGGAAAACCGGTGCGACTCACCGAGATCGCGCCCGGGGCGGTCGAGACGGAGTTCTCGCTGGTGCGATTCGACGGTGACGAGGGCCGCGCCGATGCTGTCTACGCCGGCATCACTCCCCTGCGCGCCCACGACGTCGCAGAGGTCATCGGATTCGTGGCTTCGCGGCCCGGACACGTCGACCTGGACCAGATCGTGATCCGCCCCCGTGACCAGGCGCCGCACGGCCGGTTCAACCGCCGGCCGTGGTAGTTCCGGCGGGCGGCGCCGGAGCGGCCGGTGAGGTGGTCGTGGTGGGAGTGCCGGACAGCGTTGGGGCATCGGACGGTGTCACCGGCGCGGTGGGGGGCAGCGACGCGGGCGCGTCACCCGACGACAGGGCCGACATCCGCTTCCACTCGTCCCAGTCGACCGCCCAGTCCCAGATGTCGCCGTCGGCGTAGGACAGGTGGATCCGCGTGCCGGTGACCTCGACGGGGTCGCCGTAGATCGCCGTGCTGAAGTACTGCTGGGCGTCCTCGAGTGACAGGTTTATGCAGCCGTTGGTGACGTTCGAATTACCCTGCGCCCCGGCGCTGGCCGGGTTGGCGTGGATGAACTCGCCGTTGTTGGAGATCCGCACGGCGTAGCGCTCCCGGATGTTGCTGTAACCGGCCGCGGGGTTTGACATGTAGAAGTCTTCGTATTTCTCGGTGACCACGTGGATGCCGCTGCGGGTGACGTTGCGGGGCTGGTCACCTTCGCCGTAGCTGCACGGAAAGTCCATGATCACGCCGTCGTCGGTGACCACCTGGATCCGGTGGGTGGGGGCGTCGGCCTTGACCAGCTGGCGCCGGCCGATGTTGATGTCGAGCGTCGAGTCCGCGGCACCGAAGTTGTTGTCGCCGAACCCGACGCCGTAGAGCTTGGCCTCGACGTGCACGGTGGTCCCCGGCGGGTAGTATTCCCTGGTGCGCCAGTGCACGCGCGAGCCCTGGGCCTCGTCGGGCAGCCAAGCCCAGCCGCCCTCGACGGGTGGATTGGTGGTGACGATCAGGGCTTTCTCGACGGCCGCCTTGTCCGAGATGGGCTCATCGAACTGCAGGATGATCGGCGCGGCGACGCCGACGGTCTGGCCGTCGGACAGCTGGAACTGGTTGTTCACCACGATATTCGGGTTCACCGTGGTGAAGCCGCCGGCGACCGGTGTCGCCTTGCCGTCCTGTCCGACCACCGAGCCGTCCCAGGTGTACAGCACGCCGTAGCCCAGCGGTTCGCTCGTGGTGAACACGGTGCGATCCCGATTGAGCGCTCCGGCGACGACCTTGCCATCCGGGTTGGTCAGCGTGATGCGCTGGAACCAACCGTCGGCGACCTCGATACGCACCAGCTCCGTCGGCAGCACGCCGGTGGCGCCCGCTGCCGGTGTGAACGTCAACGACGGCGCCACCGGCGGTGCGGCAGCCTGCTCCCCGTCCGCACCGAAACATGCCGCCAGCGCGCCCGGGGCGGCCGCGCCGAGGGCCAGAACGCCCAGTGCCCGGCGCCGGGTGACGGGCGGACGGCGGGACGGTCGGAGTGCGGGACTCACGGGTAACCAGGGTACGGAATCCGCTGTCAGTCGCTAAATTGTGACACTCAGATCACAGCACCGATGATGACCGGCTCGGGCACCAGCCGGACACCGAACATCTCGGCCACCCCGTCGCGGACACGCCGCGCCAGGTCGATGACGTCACCGCTGGTCGCAGTTCCACGGTTGGTCAGTGCCAGCGCGTGCTTACCGGACAGCCGGGCCGGCGCGCCTTCGCCCGGAAAGCCCTTGCCGAAGCCGGCATGCTCCACCAGCCAGCCCGCCGCCAGCTTCACCCCGCCCGGCGCCGGGTAGTTGGGCATCGGCCCGTGCGCGGCCCGCAGCCGGTCGAAATCCGCAACGCTGACCACGGGGTTGGTGAAGAACGAGCCGACGCTCCAGGTGTCGTGGTCGGCCGGGTCGAGCACCATGCCCTTTCTCCGGCGCAGTCTCAGCACGGCTTCGCGGACGCGGACCGGGTCGGCGCGCTCACCGGGCCGGGCGCCCAGCGCCGCGGTCAGCTCTGCGTAGCGCAGCGGCGCACTGCGTCGCGAGTCGTCCAGGGCGAACTCCACCTCGGCCACGATCGGCGCCGGGTGGCCGGCCGGTGGGTGCTTGAGAACGGACGTGCGGTAGCCGAAGCCGAGATCGGCCTGCCGCACCCAGCGCGGCTCCCCGGTGCGACGGTCCACCAACCGGACTTGGGTGATGGTGTCGGCGACTTCGGCTCCGTAGGCGCCGACGTTCTGCACCGGGGTGGCGCCGGCCGACCCGGGTATCCCGGACAGGCATTCCAGACCGCCGAGGCCGGCGTCGATCGCGGCCAGCACCACGGCGTCCCACTGCGCGCCGGCCTGTGCGCGAATCATGTTGCCGTCAACCGTGACTCGCGTGTTGGCGAGCCGGACCACGGTCAGTCCCGACACCTCGTCGGCGATAACCACATTGGTCCCGCCGCCCAGGACCAACGGGTCGGTGCCCTCGTCACGCAGCGCGGACAGGACGGCCACGATCTGACCGGTGGTCGTGCAGCTGATTACCCGACGCGCCACCGGTCCCACCCGCAGGGTGGTCAGTGCGGCCAACGGCACGTTCTCGTCGACGGCCGCGCCCGCGAACAGCGAACGGGTCACGGGCGGTAACGGTAGCCTGACCAGCTATGCCGCGTTCATTCGACATGGCCGCCGACTACGGCGGCACCGTCGATCAGGTGCATCGCGCGTTCGCCCACAAGCACTACTGGCTGGCCCGGCTGGCCGATTCCGGGGCCGACGACGCCACGCTGGACGCGCTGGATGTCCGGGCCGACGGCAGCATCTCGGTGGCGACCACTCAGATGCTGCGACGCGACCGGCTGCCGAGCATCGTGAACCAGTTCCACAAGGGGGATCTGCGGATCATCCGCAAGGAGGCCTGGAGCCCGGTCGACGGCGCGACTGCCACCGCGCGTGTGTCCGGTGACGTTGAGGGGGCGCCGGTGTCGTTGGGCGGAGACGCGGTGCTGTCCCCGAAGGACACCGGCTCTCGGCTGAGGTTCCACGGCGAGGTCGAGGTCCGGGTCCCGCTGGTGGGCGGCAAAATCGAGACCTTCGTCAGCACCCTACTGGTGGATCTGCTGATCGCCGAGCAGCGATTCACCACGCAGTGGCTGACCGAGAATCCCTGACCGGCAAGTAAAATCGGCGGCCATGAGTCGTCGTATGGACTACACCATCACGTTCGACGCCCCGGCCGAGAAGATCTATCAGGACTTCACCAGCCGGCATTACTGGGACACGCTGATGGACGCCTACGGCTGGGTCACACCGCAGTCGGAGATCACGCACTTCCGCTCCGACGCGTCCGGCACCGACATCGTGTTCAAGCAGAATCTGCCCCGGACCTACCTACCGCCGGTGGCGCGCGCGGTGATGCCGGTCGACATGATCATCACCCGCGAACAGCACTTCGACCCGTTCGACGCCAACGCCAACAGCGCCCGGGGCGGCTACCGGGCATCGGTGCCGCACGGCCCGGGCCACTTCGGCGGCAGGTACCACCTCACCGACGCCGGGGACACCAGCCGGTTGCGGCTGGCCAGCGTGTGCAAGGTGCACATCCCGTTCATCGGAGGAGTGCTCGAGCAGCTGATCCTGTCCAACATCACGCTGCTCTTCGACGCCGAGGAGGCCTTCATGGCCGACTGGATCTCCAAGCACCACTAGATCTCGGCCATGGACCACCGGCCGTTGGGCTCCATCACCCGCTGGTGGTTGATCTGGGGTACGCGCCCTGCCGGTGACGAGGTTGGAATCAGCCGAACGGCTGCGGCTGCTGCCCGACACCAAACAGGTCTGCCGATACCTCGATGCGCGGTCCGTCACCCACCCGACCTAAGGTCAGGCGGTGATCAAGAAGGCCGACACCACATGGGACCTGGACAACAACGACGGCGAACTGACCGTGCAAACCGGCGTCACCGGCCGGGCGGCCCGGATGGGCCACCGCCTCACGCTGCTGATGGCCACCTGGCAGGTCAGCGTCACGTGGTCGGCGGGCGTTCCGGCGGCCGCACGCCTCGTCGTCGACCTCGATTCACTTCAGGTGCTGCGTGGTGAGGGCGGCGTCACGCCTCTGACCGGCGCGGAGAAGGGCGTTGCGCGCGGAAACGCGCTGAAGTCCTTACAGGCCAAGAAATTTCCGCAGATCGAGTTCGCAGCAGACACAATCACCCCGACCGACGCCGGATACCTGCTGGTCGGCCCGCTGACCATCCACGGCGTCAGCAGACCCTGCGAGATCCCGCTCGTGGTGACCGAGCGCGACGGCGACTGGCAGCTGACCTGCCAGACGCAGGTGCGACAGAGCGACTTCGGCGTCAAACCGTTCTCGATGATGGTGGGCGCGATGAAGGTCAAGGACGTGGTGACGGTGTCCTTCGACGCGCACGCACCGGCGCCGGCGGGCCTACCCTGACACCATGCGGATTGCCCTGGCGCAAATCAAGAGCGACACCGACCCCGCTGCCAACCTGAACACCGTCGAGGAGTACACCCGCCGCGCGGCCGAGGACGGCGCCCGGCTGGTGGTGTTCCCCGAGGCCACGATGTGCCGCTTCGGCATCTCGCTGCGGACCATTGCCGAACCCCTGGACGGCCGGTGGGCCGACGGCGTGCGCCGGATAGCCGCCCAGCACCACGTCACCGTGGTGGCCGGCATGTTCTGCCCGTCCGGGGACGGCCGCGTCACCAACACGTTGATCGCCGCGGGGCCAGCCGTGGATACGCACTACGACAAGATCCACCTCTACGACGCCTTCGGTTTCAGCGAGTCCAAGACCGTTTCCCCCGGGCACGAACCGGCGCTCGTCGAGGTCGACGGCGTGCCGGTGGGGCTGACCACCTGCTACGACATCCGCTTCCCCGAGCTGTACATCGGGCTGGCGCTGCGCGGTGCCCGGATGTTCACCGTCAGCGCCTCGTGGGGCTCAGGGCCGGGCAAGCTCGACCAGTGGACGCTGCTGGCCCGGGCCCGAGCCGTGGACACCGCCGGCTTCGTGGCGGCCGTCGGTCAGGCCTACCCCGGTGACGAGATAGCGGCCAGCGGTCCCACCGGCGTCGGCGGCAGCCTGGTCACGTCACCGTATGGCGATGTGCTGGCCGCCGCGGGAGCCGATCCACAGCTGCTCACCTGCGATGTCGACGTCGACGCCGTCGAGGCCGCGCGCGACACGCTGGCGGTGCTGCGCAACCGCTCGGAGTCCGCGCAGGTCGATAAGGCAGAATCGCGCGGGTGACGAATCCGCCCCCGGACCCGCCCCGTCCTGGCGGCCACGATCCGTCCCGATGCGCACAACCGGACCCGCTGCCGCCGACCGAGCGCATCTCGCGTCGGCCACCGCCAACGGCGGTCCCCACCGAGCGCATCGCGCGTCAAACCCCGCCGCCGGAACCGGCGACGCGCCAGATCCCGCGACCGGAGTCGGTGTCGGTGTCGACGCCCCCACCGACCGCCAGGCCGCAGTCCTACCCCCCGAAGGCCGAGAAAGAGAGCAACCTGCGCCGGTTCGTCAAGGATCCGCTGTCTGTCGTCCTCGTTCTGGTGATCGTTGCGGCGCTGGGGCTCGCAGCGCTGCTCGGCGGTGAACTGTACGGCCGCAGCCGGGCCAACTCGGTGGTGGCCAAGGTGGTCCAATGCGTCGTCGGGGACCAGGCCAGCGCCTCGTTCGGGGTGGTACCGCCATTCCTGTGGCAACACCTCAGGAGGCACTACACCAACATCTCCATCGAGACCGCCGGCAATCAGGTCCTCGACGCCAAGGGCATGAAACTGAACATCGACATCAAGGATGTTCAACTGCGGGATTCCGCGGATTCCGCGGGCACCGTGGGCTCGTTGGTCGCGACCGTCGATTGGACCAACGACGGCATCAAGCAGACCGTCCAGAACGCGATCCCGCTGTTCGGGGGCATCGTGTCAGCGGTGACGACGAGTGCGGTCGGGGGCACCCTCGAACTCGAGGGGCCGCTGGGCAACGTCGTGGCCAAGCCGACGGTCACCCACGGCGCGTTGGCCCTGCAGGTGCAGAGCGTCACCGCACTGGGCTTCACCCTGCCGAGGGAATCGGTGCAACCGGCCCTGGATGCGTTCACCTCGCATCTGATCAGGGACCTTCCGATGGGTATTCGGGCCGACAGCGTGCAGGTCACCGACGCCGGTGTGACGAGCCGGTTCTCGACGCAGAACGCGAGCATCCCGCCGGACAACCAGGACGCCTGCTTCGCAGGGCTCTGACGGACGCGGCCACCTCGGCACGGGTCCAGCTCATCAGAACGGTTCCTCGGTGCCGCCCGGGTTGCACCCCGTTTTGATCATCGTCGCGGAATCCACGACGGGCCGCCACGGCTCCAGGTTCCAGCTGGCCTTTCCCGGCTCCGCGAACTCGGCCAGCCGCCAGTGGCACAGGAACTGTTCCCGCATGCCCGGGATGTCCGCATCCGGGGACGAGGCCAGTACCTGCCTCCATGCGGCCTCGCCCTCGGTGCGGGTGCCCAGCTGAGCGGCCTCGGCCCGGGCGGTGGGCGTCGGGTACACCCGCAGGCTGGACAGATCACCCCATTTCACCCATTCGGTGTGATCCACGAAACGCGGCCCTGACTCGTTGTCGTCGGCGTACGCCGGCGCGGCGACGACCATGACTGTTGCGGCGGCGATTGCCGCGGCGAGGGGGTAACGCATTGGCTCAGCGAGACTTTCCCTGGATCTCCAACAGCTTCGGCCGGACGTCGACGAGGTACACGCCGGCGGCACAGGCCGCGATCGCCGATCCGAAGCCCGGACCCAGGACGAACGCCAACAGCAGCGCCACCCCGAGAATGACCAGCCACACCGGCTTGGTTTGTTTGTCGACGGCCGGGTAGGCGTCCGGACGCTGCAGCGCCGCATGAACGAGCGCGTAGAGCGCGGTGATCAGAACCGCAAAGTGCACGAACAGAAGAACGGCACCCGCCACACCTTGGAGCATCACAGGTCCAAGGGTAGGCGGGTGCCGCCCGAATCGCCGAACAAGGTCGGCGAGATTTACTTCTGGGTGACCTTCTTGGCCGGCGCCTTCTTGGCCGGCGCCTTGGCCGGAGCCTTCTTGGCCGGAGCCTTCCTGGCCGGAGCGGCCTTCTGGGCGGCGGCCTTCACCGGAGCGATGGCTTCTTCGACCTTGCCCGGCAACTCGACTCCCACCAGCTTGGCGGCGCGCTCACCGACAGCGCGGGTCTGCGAGGCAACCGTGCCCAGCGCGTCCTGGGTCAGTTCGACGGCCTGGTCGACGTACCCCTCGACCCGTCCGGCGGCCTCTTCGATCGCCGGCCGGCTGCGCAGCCGCTCCAGAGCGGCCTCGCCGCGCTCGACGAGCTTGTTGTAGGTGTTCGTCGCGGCCTCGGCGTACTCCTCGGCGACCTTGCGCAGCTCTTCTGCGGTCAGCCGCTCGCGGAGGTCGCCCAGTTCCTTGGGCAGACCTTCCTGGAGCTTGGTCAGCCGTTCGCGGGCCTCGTCGACACGCGCCGTCAGCTTGGCGCGACTTTCCTCGGCACGCCCCGTGGCATCGGTACGGGCCTCTTCGGCACGCTCCCGCAGCGTCACGACGATCTCGTTGACCGTGGCCAGCGCCAGGTCTGCGGCACCCACCGCGGCGAGCAGCGGAGCCTTCAGGTCCTCAACAGTCGGGTTCTCTGCCATTTCATTGTCCTTTCAACGGTTTGGTGAATGTTGTTGTTCTCAAGCGCTTCTGGCGCAGTGGATTCGGAATTCTTCGTGTTCTTCGTCAGTCCGATCTGAGCTCCTTCTGAACGGCATCGTTCTGGTGCAGAAACGACGTGTAGATGTCGAGCAGCACCTGCTTCTGCCGCTCGGTGATCGCCACATCGGTGACGACCGCGTCGCGCACCGCGTTGCTCTCGCTCGGTTCGAGAATCCCGGCCCGCACGTAGAGCACCTCGGCGGAGACACGCAGCGCCTTGGCGATCTGGTTGAGCACTTCCGCGGACGGCTTTCGCAGACCGCGTTCGATCTGGCTGAGGTACGGATTGCTGACGCCGGCCTTCTCGGCCAACTGACGCACCGAAACCTGCGCCGCCTCGCGCTGCGACCGGATGAAGCTACCGATGTCGGACGCGGCGTGGGTCACCACTGTGGCAAGATTCTCATCCTGCGGCATGGCCACCCTTTGTGCTCTATGGAACAGACAAAGTCCACGGTACGCAAAGGTGCTAGCAATTGCAAGCAGGTGCTAGCGCAGGTCAGAATATGATTTGCGCCACAGTGTAGATCACCAGACCGGCCAGCGCACCGACCACGGTGCCGTTGATCCGGATGAATTGCAGGTCCCGGCCGACGTGCAGTTCGATACGCCGGCTGGCGTCATCGGCGTCCCACCGCTCGATGGTCTCGGTGATGATCGAGGTGATTTCGACGCCGTACTGGCCGACCAGGTGCTGGGCTCCCCGCACGATCCAGCTGTCCACTTTGTCGCGCAGTTCGACATCGTCGCACAGCGATCGACCGATCTGGACCACGGAGTCTGCGATGCGTTCGCGCAGGGCGCTGGACGGGTCGTCGACACCTTCGAGTACCAGGCGCTTCAGCGTCTGCCAGGCGGTCTCGGCGGCACGGGCGACTTCGTCGCGCGCCAGCAACTGCTTCTTGATCGACTCGGCCTTCGCTATCGTCGCGGGATCATGCTGCAGATCACCGGCGAACTCGAATAGGAACCGGTTGGCCGACTGGCGCAACTCGTGGTTGGGGTCACGGCGCACCTTGTCGGTGAAGTCCATCAGCTCGCGATGGATGCGGTCGCCGACCAACTGATCGACGAAGCGCGGCGACCACGTCGGCGAATCCTTGGTGACTACACGCTCGATGGTCTCGCCGGCGTTCAGAGACCACTCGAAGGCGCGGTCGCACAACAGCTGGATCAGCGCCTCCTGCCGGTTCTCGGCAATCAGCGTGGAGAGCACGCGGCCGACCGGGGGACCCCACTGCGGTTCGGCGATCCGGCGCACGATCATCCGGTCGATAACCTGCTGAATGTCGTCGTCGTTGAGCAGTTCCACACCGACGCGCAGTACGGTCGAGGCCTCACTGGCGACCCGTTCGGCGTGCTTGGGCTCCGACAGCCAACCACCCAACCGACCGGCGATCTCCGCGCCGCGCAGTTTGGTTTCGATCACCTGGGGCGACAGGAAGTTCTCTCGAACGAAAGCGCCGAGGCCCTCGCCGAGTTGGTCTTTCTTGCGCCGGATGATCGCGGTATGCGGGATCGGTATCCCGAGCGGGTGCTTGAAGAGCGCTGTGACGGCGAACCAGTCGGCCAGCGCACCGACCATCCCGGCCTCGGCGGCCGCGCGGACGTAGCCCAACCAGGTGGCCGTCGAGCCACTCTTCTGCGCCCATGTGCAGGCCAGGAAGATCACCGTCGCAGCAATCAGAAACGACAGCGCGACCAGCTTCATCCGACGCAGACCCTGCCGGCGCTCATCGTCGGCGAGCGGATCCGCGCCGGCGAACGACTGCGCGAGCGCGCCCAGTGTCTGGGACATTCCGACCAGGCCCAGACGTCGTTCGGGGACAGCGGGGGCCAGGTCGGGATCCAGGTCGGGATCCTCGTCCGGCGACGCCGGATAGTTCAGCGGAGCTACCACGAGTCCATCATCCGCTATCCGGCCACATTGCACGGCCGAGCCACCACTCCAGTTACTGTGACCGCGTCGAGTGCCGGCTGCCTGCCCGCGGCCGTGGGGTCAGTAGTATCGGCATGACCAAGAGAATGGAAATGTCGACAGTGGCATCTGCACCCGAGCCTGCGGCGGCCAAGATCGACGGCCGCAAGCGTCGCTGGCACCAGCACAAGGTGGAGCGGCGCAACGAGTTGGTCGACGGCACCCTGGAGGCGATCCGGACGCGGGGCCGTGATGTCAGCATGGAGGAGATCGCGGCCGAAATCGGTGTTTCAAAGACCGTTCTGTACCGCTACTTCGTCGACAAGAACGACCTCACCACCGCTGTCATGATGCGTTTCGTCCAGACCATCCTGATCCCCAACATGGCCGCCGCGCTGTCCACCGATCTCGACGGCTACACGATGATCCGTGAGATCACCCGCGTCTATGTCGAAACCGTCGCCGCCGAGCCCGAGATCTACCCGTTTGTGTTCGCAAACAGCTCGGCCAGCAAGAGCAAGGTGATTGCCGACAGCGAACGGATCATCGCCGGGATGCTGGCCGTGATGTTCCGCCGGCGGATGCAGCGGGCGGGGATGGACACCAAGGGTGTCGAACCGTGGGCCTACATGATCGTCGGCGGAGTGCAGTTGGCCACCCACTCGTGGATGTCGCACCGGCGGATGAGTTCCGACGAGCTGATCGACTACCTGGCGATGCTGTCGTGGAGCGCGCTGTGCGGCATCGTTGAGGTGGGCGGGTCGCTGGAGAAATTCAACGGCTTACCGCACCCCTTGCCAACACTGCCTTCGACTCTGCCGCCGCCGATGAATTGATACCGGGCGTACGAGAGGCGCGGCGCCGATAGGCTTCGCCGGTATGGCCGAACTGCCTTCACGATGGACCCACGAACCGGATGAGGTCCTCAAATTCGAGCCCGGAGACGCCGTCGCGGACATCGACACCAACGCCACCCCCGGCTTCAAAGGCGACAAAGACGATGCACCCGCCATCCAAGCCGAGCGCAACGCGGTCTTCGCGGCGCTGCAGGAATTGCTGTACGCGAACGGCCGCGAGGGGGACCCGCGTTCGATCCTGCTGGTGCTGCAGGGTATGGACACCGCCGGTAAGGGCGGAATCGTCGAACACGTCGTCGGAGCGGGCAGCCCGATGGGGATTCGGTACACGAGTTTCGGGGTGCCCAGCGAGGTGGAACGCAAGCACCACTACCTTTGGCGAATCCGCAATGCGCTGCCCAAGGGCGGCCACATCGGGGTGTTCGACCGTTCCCACTACGAGGACGTCCTGGTGGTGCGGGTGCACAACCTGGTGCCGCCCGACGTCTGGGGCGCCCGCTACGACGAGATCAACGCCTTCGAGAAGGAACTCGTCGACGGCGGCATGACGATCGTGAAGGTGGCCATGTTCGTCTCACTCGACGAACAGAAAAAGCGGCTGGCCGAACGGCTGGAGCGACCGGACAAGTACTGGAAGTACAACCCCGGCGATCTCGACGAACGCGCGCTGTGGCCAGCCTACAAGGACGCCTACCAGGCGTTGCTGGACAAGACGTCGACCGACTACGCGCCGTGGCATGTGGTGCCGTGCGACAAGAAATGGTACAGCCGGCTGGCCGTCACCGAGTTACTGATCGAAGCGCTGACGTCGATGAACCTGGCGTGGCCACCGCCCGACTTCGACGTCGAGGCAGAGAAGGCGAAACTGGCGAAGGCCTGAAATCCGCGCTGTTCTATTTGGCCAGGGTGAACTGACCCACGTTGCAAAGGCCGCGGCGGAAGAAGTCGGCGCACCCGGTCAGGTACTTCATGTACCGGTCGTAGACCTCTTCGGACTGAATCGCGATCGCCTGCTCGCGGTTCTTCTCGAGGTTCTCAGACCACATGTCCAGCGTGCGCGCATAGTGCGGCTGTAACAGCTGGATGCGCTCCAGGTTGAAATCCGAGTCGGCGGCCAGCTTCTGAATGTCCTCGACGGCCGGCAACCGTCCGCCCGGGAAGATCTCCTTCTCGATGAACTTCATGAACTTAAGGTCGCTGATCGTGAGCTTGATGCCGTTGTCCCGGTAGAACTTCTGGGTGTGCGCCAGGATGGTGTGCAGCAGCATGCGGCCGTCATCGGGCAGGACGCTGTAGGCCTTCTCGAAGAACAGCGGGTAGCGCTCGACCTTGAACGCCTCGAACGCGCCGATCGTCACGATCCGGTCGACCTTGTCGTCGAACTCCTCCCAGCCCTGCATGCGCACCTCGACGTGCCGCGAGGTCGGGATGCCGGCCAGCAGCTTCCGGCTGTACGCACTCTGGTTCTTGCTGAGCGTGATGCCGATGACGTTGACGTCGAATTTCTCCACCGCGCGGCGCAGCGCCCCGCCCCAGCCGCAGCCGACGTCCAGCAGCGTCATGCCGGGCTCCAGGTTCAACTTGCCCAGCGCGAGGTCGAACTTCGCGTTCTGAGCCTCTTCCAGCGTCATGTCGTCGCGCTCGAAGTACGCGCAGGTGTACCCCATCGTGGGGTCGAGGAACAACGCGAAGAAATCGTCCGACACGTCGTAGATCGACTGTGACTCCTCGTAGTACGGCGCCAGCTCGTTTTCGACCTCAGGCATATGCTGTCCATCCCTGTGTTACCCATATGACCTCGGGGTACGGGTCACCGTTTCATCCGAAACAGTGCGCGGTCCCGCTGACTCCCGACACGGACCCGAAGGCCCGCCGCCGGACAGGCTAGCCCACGCTCCGACGTTCTGGCGAATTAAATCGCCGTCAACACGTGCAAAAGCCGTGACGGATTTCTTGCCGAGTCGCCCGGCCTCGACCATGCGCCGCAGCAACGGGGCGCTCAAATATTCACTACGCCTCCCCGCCGGTCAACGCTGTCGACTGTGGGGCTCATGCAGCCCAGCTCATATGAATCAGCTGCATGGCGCCCACACTCGGCTCAGTGGAACTGACCCTCTTCGGTCGAGCCGGCCAGCGCGGTGGTGGAGCTGGTCGGATCGACCGTGGTGGCGATGCGGTCGAAGTAACCGGCACCGACCTCGCGCTGATGCCTGGTGGCGGTGTAGCCGCGCTCCTCGGCGGCGAACTCGCGCTCCTGCAGCTCGACGTAGGCGCTCATCTGATTGCGGGCGTAGCCGTAGGCCAGGTCGAACATCGAGTAGTTCAGCGCGTGGAAGCCGGCCAGCGTGATGAACTGGAACTTGAAGCCCATCGCGCCCAGCTCGCGCTGGAACTTGCCGATGGTGTCGTCGTCGAGGTGCTGCTTCCAATTGAAGGACGGCGAGCAGTTGTAGGCCAGCATCTGATCCGGGAACTCGCTCTTGACGCCCTCGGCGAACGTGCGGGCCAGCCCGAGGTCCGGGGTGCCGGTCTCCATCCAGATCAGGTCCGAGTACGGCGCATAGGCCTTGGCGCGGGCGATGCAGGGCTCGAGCCCGTTCTGCACCCGGAAGAAGCCCTCCTTGGTGCGCTCGCCGGTGATGAACGGACGGTCGCGCTCGTCGACGTCGGAGGTGATCAGCGTGGCCGCCTCGGCGTCGGTGCGGGCGATGACGACGGTCGGCACGTCGGCGACGTCAGCCGCCAGCCGCGCCGAGGTCAGGGTGCGGATGTGCTGCTGGGTCGGGATCAGCACCTTGCCACCGAGGTGGCCGCACTTCTTCTCCGAGGCCAGCTGGTCCTCCCAGTGCGACCCGGCCACACCGGCCGCGATCATCGCCTTCTGCAGCTCGTAGACGTTCAGCGCACCACCGAAGCCGGCTTCGCCGTCGGCCACGATCGGGGCCAGCCAGTTCTGCACGGAGCGGTCGCCCTCGACCTTGGCGATCTCGTCGGCGCGCAGCAGCGCATTGTTGATGCGACGGACCACCTGCGGCACCGAGTTGGCCGGGTACAGGCTTTGGTCGGGATAGGTGTGACCGGACAGGTTGGCGTCACCGGCGACCTGCCAGCCCGACAGGTAGATCGCCTTGAGGCCGGCGCGCACCTGCTGGACCGCCATGTTGCCGGTCAGCGCGCCCAGCGCGTTGACGAAATCCATGTCGTGCAGCTGCTCCCAGAGCACTTCGGCGCCGCGACGGGCCAGGGTGTGCTCCTCGACGACGGTGCCCTGCAGGGCGACGACGTCTCCGGGGGTGTAGGTACGGGTGATGCCCTTCCAGCGGGGATTGTGGTCCCAGTCGTGCTGGATCTGCTCGGGCGACTTCGGCGTGCCAACGGTGGACATTGGTGGCTCCTTGCGATCTTGCGGCGGGTGGTCGGCAAGTTGCCGCGGCGTCCCCCGGGAACACCGGTTTGTTAACACTGGCAACTTCACTTGTGTGCTGAGGTACACGATGCCACGGCGAATACATGCAGGTCCAGCTATATTGATGCCAACTTCCGCCACACCCTCCGGCCCATCTGCTAATTTTGCGAAGTTCCATTCGGCTTGACCGACGCAGTGGCTACCCGACGGTAACCGCAACGTCGCAGGTCAGTGCGGAAAATGCAGGACAACCGTACTGTTAGAGCGGATAGAGCGCCGCGATCGCCTTGGTCTCGTCTCCGACGGCGAATGTGAGCGTTGTTACAGTGCGATCGCTCAGCTCCGGACCGAACTTGTCGGTCGAGCCGGCCGGATGGACGTGCGACAGGATTTCCAACTTGTCCGTGAGTGCGACCGCGGCGTCGTGCTCGATGGTGACTCGCAACGGCGCGGCGAGCAGCTCTGGATGCCCGTGCAGATAGTCCTCGATGACGGTCCAGTACACCGAGTTGTTCATGTGGTCGAACAGGTCGATGTCGGACACCCGCACTGGGTACTCGCGGATCTGCGCGGCGTCTTCCCGCGAACCTGCCTTGAGGTAGGCCTTCCAGCGCAACCGATCGACGGCCGTGGTGCGCTGCAGGCCCTCCAGGAAGTCATCGGATATCCGGGCCGGCCCCTGGGTCTCGCGGTTTATGTTGATCCAGAAGGCCTCGGATTCCATCAGTCCGTGCCCGCGCTTGCCATCTATGCGCACCCGCATCTCGCACCATCGGTTCGACGTACCCGAGCACCAGCGGCGCAGCCGCAGCATGTCCTGGAACTCGATCGGCCGGATGAGGTCCACCATGGTCCGGCGCACGATCCACAGCGGATGGGTGTCCTCGAACCCCAGCTCGCGCAGGTGATCGGAGCCGATGTCCTGGATGTGCCGGCAGGCGGCGTCGAAACGAAGTCGGCCGACCCGGTCGATGTCGGCGACCCGCAGCGGCCATTGGCGGTCGAAGACGTCGGGATGCGGGTCCGGCACCGGCATCAACTTCTTGGCCAGACCGGTCTCGGCCGTCGCATTGTCGCCCACGTTCGAATGCCCTCCCTGTTGCCCGCCCCTGCGCGATCATGCCAAAGGGAACCGCGGTGCCGCCAACGGCGGCTCCCGCCAACCATGCGAAGGTCGCCTTAGCACGCGGGTAATCTGGGCGGGTGCCGAAGACGTTCGTGGGTTCGCGGGTGCGTCAGCTGCGCAGGGAACGCGGTTTCAGCCAGGCCGCGCTGGCACAGATGCTGGAAATCTCCCCGAGCTACCTCAACCAGATCGAACACGACGTCCGGCCGCTGACGGTGGCGGTGCTGTTGCGCATCACCGAGGTCTTCGGCGTCGACGCGACGTTCTTCGCCTCCCGGGATGACACCCGGCTGGTGGCCGAGTTGCGCGAGGTCACCCTGGATCGCGACCTCGACATCGGCCTGGACCTCTCCGAGGTCGCCGAGGTGGTCAGTGCGCATCCCGCGGTGGCCAAGGCGATGGTCAACCTGCACCGTCGCTACCGGATCACCGCCGCCCAGCTCGCCACGGCCACCGAAGGCCGTTTCAGTTCGAGTACCGGGGGCAGCGGGACTGGCACCATCACCATGCCGCACGAAGAGGTGCGCGACTACTTCTACCAACGGCAGAACTATCTGCACGAACTCGACACGGCCGCCGAAGACCTCACGGTGCGGATGCGGCTGCACCGCGGCGACCTGGCCCGCGACCTGTCCCAACGGCTGATCCAGGTGCACGGGGTGCGCATCGTCAGACGAACCGACCTCGGCGAGGTGGTCTTGCATCGCTACCACCCGGACACCAGGACGCTGGAGATCAGCAGCCATCTCTCCGGCGGACAACAGGTGTTCAAGCTGGCCGCCGAACTGGCGTATCTGGAGTTCGGCGAACTCATCGACGCCCTCGTCGCGGAAGGCAAGTTCACCAGCGACGAATCCCGCACGCTGGCCCGGCTCGGCATGGCCAACTACTTCGCCGCGGCGACGGTGCTCCCCTACGGGCAGTTCCACGATGTCGCGGAGAAATTCCGCTATGACATCGAGCGGCTCTCGGCGTTCTACTCGGTGTCCTACGAGACCATCTGCCACCGACTTTCGACGCTGCAGCGGCCGTCGATACGCGGCGTGCCGTTCTCGTTCGTGCGTGTCGACCGCGCGGGCAACATGTCGAAACGCCAGTCCGCGACGGGTTTTCACTTCTCGTCAGCGGGGGGCACCTGTCCGCTGTGGAACGTCTACGAGACGTTTGCCAACCCGGGCAAGATCGGAGTCCAGATCGCGCAGATGCCCGACGGCCGCAACTACATGTGGGTGGCCCGCACTGTTGAACGCCGCGCATCGCGGTATGGTCAGCCGGGTAAGACATTCGCCATCGGGCTGGGCTGCGAGCTACGGCATGCGCACCGGCTCGTCTACTCCGAAGGGCTGGACCTGACCGGTGACATCGCCGCCACCCCGATCGGGGCCGGATGCCGGGTCTGCGAACGCGACAACTGCCCGCAACGGGCGTTCCCCGCGCTCGGCCGGGCGCTTGACCTCGACGAACACCGCAGCACCATCTCGCCCTACCTGGTGCGCCGGTGACTGACATCGAACCGGCCCGCGTTCCGGTATCGCGGGAGCTGAGCAACGTCGGACCGATCAACTGGGTGATCTGCCGGATCGGCGCCCGAGGGATCCGCGCGCCCCAGTTCCACCTGTTCAACGCGCTCGGGCTGACCAAGTCGATGTTGTGGACGTATCTACCCTTCGCCGGATCGCTGCTGTACTGGGGCAAGCTGCCAAAGCGAGACACCGAACTGGTGATCCTGCGCGTCGGGCATCTGCGGCACTCCGAATACGAACTGCAGCAACATCGCCGGCTGGCCTACAGCCGCGGCGTCGACAAGGAGACGCAGGCCAAGATCTTCGAGGGTCCCACGGCCGAAGGTCTGACGGATCGCCAACGGGCGCTGCTGTCGGCCACCGACGAGTTCATTCTCGAACGCGCCGTGAGCTCAGCCACCTGGACCGCGTTGGCGGGGCACCTGAGCAACAAGCAGTTGATCGAATTCTGTTTTTTGGCAGGGCATTACGACATGGTGGCGGCAACGATCGACACGTTGAAGGTGCCGCTCGACTTCCCGGACTGAGTCCGCTAGGCAGCGCCGCCGAACGTCGTGGTGCCTTCCGCGGTCACCTGGAAGCCCTGCGGCGGCCCGCCCGCCACCCCGAAGCACGCGACCCCCTCGTCGGTGGCCATGCAAGTCGCGCCGTGCGAGTCGATCCGGTGGCCCACGGGCAGTTGCTTGACCGGCCCCGGAAATGCCGGGGTGGCGAACCGCGGAGAACCGGCCTTTCGGGTCTCGACCCTGCCGGGCAGCTCCGCGACGACCTCGTCGTGCCCGTCTCCGACACCGGGCAGCGTCTTGGGAGCCGCTGTGTCGCAACCGATCACGCCGCCATTGAACATCGCCATCTTGCAGGTCAAACCGCCGGCCACGGTGAACACCGGGAAGATGTTCGTCGGCCCGACGCCGACGCCGTAACTCTCGTCGCTGACGAGGTAATCCTTGGGGTCCGGGAAACCGGCCGGCAGACCGGCGGTGTCCGGGCCGACGGCGGTGCCCGACGGCGCGATCGCGAACCAGTGCACCGGCGGAGTCCCCTTGGTGCACACCGTGGTGCGCTCGTCTCGCACCCCGCACTCGAAATCGGCGAACGTGATCTTGTGTCTGGCCGGCAACGCCCGCGCGGCAGCGCCGCTGGGCTTGACGAACAACGGGCCGGCGGTGGACCGCAGGCCACGGCGGGCCGGATCCATCGCCAGCGCGATCTCGTTGGCACCCTCGGGCGCACCCGGTAACGGCCCGTCACAACCCGCCATCCCCAGCCCGGGGCGGATCGCACACAGCTGCCCGCCCGGGGTCTGGAAGTAGACCTCGCCACCGTCGAGGAATTCCTCGACTGCGGCCGGGGAGTATCCGGACAGGTCGGGTATCTCAGGCGCGGCGGCCGCCGGACGCGCGCCGAGCAGCGGCGCCGCCCCGAGGGCCACCGCCGACAACAGAGCCGGAACCGCCGCGGACCATCGCATCGTGCTAGAAGTTGATCATGTGACCGGCCAGGCCGTGGAAGCATTCCTGCAGCGCTTCGGACAGCGTGGGATGGGTGTGCACGTTGCGGGCGCATTCGTAGGCGGTCAGGTCCCACTTCTGCGCCAGGGTGAGCTCGGGTAGCAGCTCGGACACGTCGGGCCCGATCAAGTGCCCGCCGATCAACTCGCCGTGCTTACCGTCGGCGATCAGCTTCACGAACCCGGTCGGGTCGGCCAGGCCGTGCGCCTTGCCGTTGGCGGTGAACGGGAACTTGGCCACCTTGACGTCGTACCCCTCGGCCTTGGCCTGTTCCTCGGTGAGCCCGAAGCTGGCCACCTGCGGCTGGCAGAACGTCGCGCGCGGCATCATGCGGTA
>CAYLWH010000020.1:25539-46388 GCA_964387245.1 uncultured Mycobacterium sp. | reverse complement strand
TTTCCGGGCGGCATCGGAAAGACATGGCAGGAAGGCGACTTCGAGCGATTACTCGACGACGTGTCCAGTCGGGTGTTCGACGTCTATGACGACTCGACCGTGGTCTACCCGGGGCATGGCGACGACACCACGTTGGGCGCCGAGCGGCCGCACCTGCAGGAGTGGCGCGAACGCGGCTGGTAGCTATCCGCTGGTGTAGACGATCAGCACGTCGACGCTCGAGCGGCGCGCCACGTTGGCGGGCACCGAGCCCAGCAGCCGACCGGCGATGGTGCTCAGCCCGACGTTGCCGACCACCAGAAGGTCCGCTTTGACCTCTTCAACCAGGTCCACAAGGCCATCCGCCGGGGCGCCGACGATCGCCCTCTCTTCGATGTTCTGGGCGCCGGCCGCCACGGCCCGGTCCTTGGCCTCGCGCAGAATCGCGTAGATCGGTGCGCTGCCAGACACCTTGTAGCCCTCGTCCTTGAGCACATCGGCGGCTCGGGTGTCATCCGCCGAGGGGACGTAGGCCGTCGCGATGACCAATTTCGCATCCGGTCCCGAGGCGAGCGCCCCCGCCCGGTCGACAGCTCGCAGCGACGAGTCTGAGCCGTCCGTCCCGACGACCACGGTCTTGTAGCTGCTCATCCTTAACCCTCCCAAAGTCGGTTTATGTCCCGCGTCAACCTGAGACACTAACCCGTCGACGTGCGACGTTGGGCTCAAATCGCCAGACACGGTTATCGCGGTCCCCGCTATTTTGTCCTTCCACAAGCCTGAGATCCAGCTTCGTGATGTTTCCGACAGCGCGCGTCCGCCGCGTCGCCGCACTCGGTGCAGACACCGAGTGACCGGCGTCACAACAGAATGCCGGTCGGAATCGAGTATCCGACAACGGGTCTCGCCCGCCGGGCCGGATTGGTCACGAATGCGCCGCGTCGCCGATGGGCGACCGGCCTACGGGCACTTCACGGCGATCGCATCAGCGGCGGATCACGAATTCGGCACCCGAACGTAGCCATTCGACATATGACACGAATTTTGCGATGCGACGTGTCAGGATCAGCGCCGTGGGATCTTTTCTCATCCGCACCGTACTGACCGGATTTGCGCTCTGGGTGGTCACGCTGATCGTGCCCGGCATCGATTTCGTCGGCGGCGGAAACACCCTGCAGGAGATGGGCATCGTGTTCGTGGTCGCGGTGATCTTCGGCTTGGTCAACGCCTTCATCAAGCCGATCGTGCAGATACTGGCGATTCCGCTTTACATTCTGACGCTGGGCCTGGTCCACATCGTCATCAATGCGTTCATGATCTGGATCACGTCGGGGATCACCCGGCATGTGACGCACTGGGGCCTGGACGTCGACCAGTTCTGGTGGACGGCGATCTGGGGCGCCATCGTGCTGTCGATCGTGTCCTGGGCGCTCGGACTGTTGATCCGCGACGGGGTCGGTACCCGTGCCCGTGGCCTGAGGTAAGGCCGCTATCCCCGGTCGTCCATCAGGTTCTCCATTCGCGTCCCCGAAGACCGCGGTGCTCGTAGCTTTGGGAGAACACAGCGGCGTAGGGAGTGCACCGTGACCGAATTCATGCGAAACAGTGACGCATTCAGTTGGGCGATGGAAGGGGATCCCCGGCTGAGGTCCACCATCGTGACCGTACTGGTGATGGACGGAACACCTGATTGGGATGTGGTCGTCGAACGCTTCAACGTTGTCAGTCGCACGCTACCAACTTTCCGGCAACACGTCGTGCCCTCCCCGGGTGCTGCGCCGCCCCGCTGGCGATTCGCATCTGACTTCGATCTCGACTTCCACCTCCGCAGAGTGGGACCACCAGAACCGCCGAACCTCGAGGGTGTCCTGAAAATGGCGCGGATCGCCCACATGGAGGCTTTCGATCCCGTGCGCCCGATGTGGCACGCCACGTTGATCGACGGTCTGGAAGGCGGACAGTCCGCGCTGCTGTGCAAGATGCATCACGCCCTCACAGACGGCATCGGTGCGATTCAGATCGGCATGACGCTGTTCGATCTCGAGGCGAAACCGCAAACGCCGCGTCCCGACCCGCCGGAAGTCCCCGAACCGGCAGACGACCCGCTGGGCGAACTCCGCGACGCTTACCGCTTCAACGCCGGCCGGTTCAGCAAGGTCCTGTCGGGCGTGAAAGCGGCCCCGGCGGTGATCCGCGCGGGTGCACGCCAACCGGTGGCCACGGCCAAATCGGCCGCGGCGACTGCCGCGTCGGTGTACCGCACGGTCCGGCCGGTCAGCCGGACCCGCTCCCGGCTGATGACCGAGCGCGGCCTCATCCGACAGCTGTTCGTGCTGGAAGTGCCGAAGACGCAGCTCCTCGACGCCGCGCACCGTTGCGGCGGCTCGCTGAACGACTCCTTCGTGGCCGGTGTGACCGGTGGGCTGCGCCGCTACCACGAAAAGCACAGCAGCCCGGTGGACGACCTCCAGGTGACGATGCCGATCAGTCTGCGCGGCGAGTCGGATCCGATGGGCGGCAACAGGATCACGCTCATGCGGTTCGACCTGCCGGTGGGTATGGCGGACCCCGCACAGCGGATCGCCGAGATCCGGCGGCGGGTAGACACTGTGCGCGACGAACGCTCGCTACCTCATACACAGGCGATCGCCGGCGGTCTCAACCTGGTGCCGCGCCGGTTGATCGGTTCGACCCTGTGCACCGTCGATTTCCTGGCCAGCAACGTCCCCGGTGTGCCGGTGCCGGTGTTCCTCGGCGGGGCCCCGGTCCGCCATCAGTACGCATTCGGGCCGACGATCGGGTCGGCGGTGAATGTCACGCTGCTGACCTATGTAGACACCTGCGAACTGGGGGTCAACATCGACACCGCCGCCATTCCGGATCACGAGGTGTTCCGCGAATGCCTGATCGACGGCTTCGACGAGGTGCTCGCACTGGCCGAGTGACGGAAGCGCACGAAATTCCTGGCGGGCTCAGCGCTGGCAGCCGAAGGTGCTACCGGCGTGCGCGGTCGTGGGGCCGAACCCCGCCCATGGCCTGTGCGATGTCCCTCGGTCCCGCTACCGCTCCGCGGGAACCCGGCGACCAAGGTCCTTCGTACCGCAACCAAAGTCCCCGGCACCCCTTAGCAGGGCAATTTGGGTCGTGAACCCCCGTAGCGTGATTGGCGAATGGCATAGGGAGTGCACGATGGCAGAATTCATGCGCAACAGTGACGCCTTCAGCTGGGCAATGGAAGGTGATCCGCGGCTTCGGTCGACCATCGTGACGGTGCTCCTGCTGGACCGCTCACCGGACTGGGAGGTGGTGCGTTCGCGGTTCGACGCCGTCAGTCGCGCACTTCCGATGTTCCGGCAGCGGGTGGTGTCCTCGCCGGCCCAGGCACCGCCGCGATGGCAGTACGTGTCCGACTTCGACCTCGACTATCACATACGGAGAGTCGGCGCTCCGACGCCCGCCAACCTCGACGGCGTGGTCGAGATGGCCCGCATCGCGCAGATGGATGCGTTCGATCCGGCAAGGCCCATGTGGCAGATCACCGTGATCGAGGGCCTCGACGGCGGGCAGTCCGCGGTTTTGTGCAAGCTGCACCACGCGCTCACCGACGGCGTCGGAGGCGTGCAGATCGCCATGACGGTCTTCGATCTCACCGACGCACCCGGCGCCGAGCGACCGGAGGCGGCGGAAGCGCAAGTGGTGGTGCCGCCGACGGCGTCGGCGGACGCGCTCGACGCGTATTTGGAGGCATTCCGATACGACGTCGGCGCCGCCGGAAAGTTCGTCAACGGGGCCATCAAGAAGGTCCCCGGACTGCTCGCCGGTAGCGTGCTGCGGCCGCTCGCAACGGCCAAGGCGGCCTCGGCCACCGCCGCCTCGGTGTACCGAACGGTACGCCCGGTCAACCGGACCGGTTCGCCGTTGATGACCGAGCGAAGTCTCGTCCGGCATCTGGCCGTACTCGACGTCCCCATGCCGGCATTGCGGGACGCCGGACACCGGTGCGGTGCAGCACTCAACGACGCGTTCGTGGCCGGGGTGGCCGGTGGACTGCGCCGGTATCACGAAGTCCACGATTGCCCGGTCCACGATCTGCACCTGACGATGCCGATCAGTCTGCGTCATGAAACAGACCCGTTGGGCGGCAATAGAATCACGCTGATGCGGTTCGACGTGCCCGTCGGTCTGACCGATCCGACCTCGCGGATCGCGGAGATCAAACGCCGAACCCGTGCCGTCCGCAACGAACCGTCGCTGCCCTACACGCAATTGATCGCCGGCGCGCTGAACCTGATGCCGCGCTGGTACATCGGTTCGATTCTGCGCAACGTCGACTTCCTGGCCAGCAATGTCCCAGGCGTGCCCGTCCCCGTGTTCCTCGGCGGCGCCAAGGTGCTGAAGCAGTACGCTTTCGGGCCGACGATCGGATCAGCGGTCAACGTGACGCTGCTGACCTACGTTGACACCTGTGCGATCGGGATCGATGCGGACACCGCGGCAATCCCCGACTACGACGTCTTCCACGAGTGCCTGATCGCCGGCTTCGCCGAGGTCCTGGAGCTTTCTGCGGAGCGAGTGGCGGGCGTCGAACCGAGAAACTCGCACTCGGTCGATGGCCACCGGCCCGATTGACTTGGCGCAGCCGGCGGAAGCCACCTGTGGTGATGCAGGTCGTGTCAACCAGCGCGACGGAAGGGACGGGTCAGTTCGGTCCGGCCTCCTGCACGAAGTAGACGGCCTGACAACCCCTGAGGTCGACCTCGACCCGATCCGGTGTCTGCACTGCGCCGACGTCGATGAGCTCCCGCAGGGCGTCGGTCCGGGGTCCGGTCCACCGGCCGAGCTGGGCCGCATCCCCCACGATCGACCGGTCGAAGGCGATTGCCGCGGTCACCACCGAACCGTCCGGCCACCAGGCGCGAATCTCCTCCCGGTTGTCGAGCGCATCGTCGGTGAAGTGGGCGACGACGGGGTCGGGAACCTGAAGTTGGGTGAGCAGGCCGCGGATCGCGTCCAGCGTGTCGAGATTTGGCAGCGCCGACATCAGCCGGTTGAAAGCGGTCCGCCCCATGCGGAACACATGAGCGCACGCCGTGACGCTCGGCGTGCGCTCGATCCCGATGCTCAACACGACACCATCCAGGCCGGCGGACTGCACGTCGGGTGGAATCTCCGGTAGCACCCGCATCCGAGTTCTCGAGATGTCGATGAGATCGCCGATCGCCCCGGTCGCCGTGTTCAGCCGACCGAGGTTGACGATCTCGCCGTCGCCGACGCCTGCGGTGGCGATCACCGCAGCCGACATCCGCTCGCCACGCGATGCGGCCGTCCACGCTGTGCGCAGGGCGGTGGTGGAGGACAGCAGGTCGGTGCCGTCGGCGGGGAACTCCACGATGGTCACCGGCTCGAACCCAAACTTGTCCAACCGGGCGAACACCCTGGCGAATGCGTTGACACCGTTCGCGTCGACCGATGCGAACGTTCCGGCGATCGAACTGACACTCGCCATGTCCTGCTGGTCGGCTCCGAGCGTGGCGTGATACCACCGGAACCGTCGCACCCCGACCGGCGTCGGACTCTCCACGGCGGCACACTGCTTGGTTCGCCGACGATGGAACATCACCCAGTCTGTGTGTGCCGTGATGTGACCGGTGGTGTCGGCGGCCGGGAAGAGCCGGTTCCGGGCGAATTCGGCGAAGCCATTCTCGCGCTGTCGGGCGGCGAGCTCACCGGCGATCACGTCGATCGCCGCGTTACCCAGATCGCGTCCGGGCGCACCGACGTCGAGCGCGCCCACCGCTTCGTCAAGTTCGATGTCGCCCAGCCGGCGTGACTGGGTGCCGGCATCGACGTCGACGACCGCACTGAAGGCTCCGACGTCGATCAGCGAGGGCACCGGGCGGGCGGTGCCGACGACACCCTCGATGTGGCGCGCGCGTCCCATCGACTCGGTGATCTTCCCGATCAGCGAACCACCCCGCCGGCCCCGGGTCGCCGCCACGGACAGCACGCGGGTTCGCGACGGGTCCACCGACACCCGCCACTCGAGCACCAGATCGCGCAACGGCGACGGCTCGTCCTCAGTGACCTCGCCACCGACGATGACCAGCGGGTCGAGGACACCTTCTACACGCGTGACGAACACGACCGTGGTACCGCGTCCGCTCCCAGCGGCAACGGCTTGGCGGGAGGTGACGACGGCAGTGCCCTGGACGATTGCGTCCATCATCACCGGCGACGTGCTGGCACGCGAGTAGGCGATGGCGCGCAGCCGGATCGAGGTTCGCCCGCCGACCGCCAGCCCGTCCAGCGCGTCGGCCGTCTCGACATCGAACCAGCCGGCCACGGGTCGCCGTTGGTCGGCCGCGACTGCGAGATCGCCGACGACCTCGTCGGCGCCGGTCGCCGCCGCGTTGACCACCCGTTCACGCCGCAGCCGGGCGTTGGCACCCTCGCGATTCAGTCGCAGCAGCAGTCCCGGATCCGCGAGCATCGCGGCGTGCGTGGCGTCGTCCTCGGCGTGGATTCGCACCACGTCGTCGCCGATATCTGCCGTGCTCGGGCCGCCGGCATCACGCAGCATCGCCGCCGCAAGGTCGGTGACCCCGAGACGTTGCGGCGCCTCGCTGAATGCGGCGACTGTCCACGACCATCCGTCGGACACCTGGTCCCGTCCCACCGCGCGCAGTGCAAGCGCCGAGCCGGTCACGACGTCTGCGCCGTCGCCCACCACCCCGGGAAGCACGCGCACGCGGCCCTCGAAAACGCCGGTTGCCTTCGGGGCCGACTCGAACGTTCCGTCGGGGACAAGCACGTCGACCTCTTCGAGGCGACCTGGATCGTCAAGGCCCTGCGTCAGCGAGATGCGCTCCATGTGCTGCGCCTCTTGGAATGCCTCCGGCACGAAATCCGGTCGAACCGCGCAGAACCGCAGGTCGACCCCGGACCCCATGAACGCCCGTACCTGCGCGCGGACATCCCTGCGCGGGTCGATTGGCAGGTACCCGGCCGCTGCCGTCTCGACGATGCCGTGGTCGATCAGCAGCGACCCACTCGGTGACATCCTCGTACCCGAAAGCACACCGGCCACCAGCATCTGCAGCTCCCCGAGACGGGCGACCAGGAACTTGGGGAGGTCACGCAGCACCGCCGCGGCCGGCTGGAGTTCGTGCATCGACATCTCCGACAGGGTGCCAAGCACCGCGTCGACCTCCTGGAGTGCGCGGCGCTCGTCCGCACAGGGATCGGTGTCATCAGCTCCCCCATCGGTGCCGACGCCGACCAGCTGGCACTGGAACTGGAGCACTTGGGCCAAGAAGACGTCGAGCGGGCGGGCGGCGAAGCGCCATTGCCAGTACCGCTGGGGGGTGGTCTCGACAAGCTCCCGGCGGGCGGTCCACATGTCGACGAACGTGGTGACGGTTCCGGAACGGTCGAATACGGCGAGGGGGATCTCCTCGCTCCCGATGCCGTCGGCGCCGGCACACCACACCGGGGTTCGCAGCCCGGCTCCGGAGATCATCGACGGCACCGCTCGTCGCTCCACCCGGTAGTACGCCGACGCAACCCGCGAGCGCAGGTGCCGACCGGTGAACGGGACCACCCGGCTGGTCGGCAGGGCGAGCACCAGTTCGCGGACGCGGAACCGGACGCCCTCGACGGCCACGGACCGGTCCGTGTCGGTGGAGCAGGCGTCCTCGCAGAGCTTGCCGAAGCGCTCTTCCTCGCCGCACAGCGCCTCGGCCGCAGCCGCGGTGAGCACGTACAACGGGCGCGGCGGCACCGGGAGTTCCGGGTCCCGCAGCTCGTCCGGGGGGCAGCGGGAGAAGTCAGCCGGACCCGCGGCCGGCGCACTTGCCGGATCGAACCCGCCGATCGACCGGCTGATGAGTTCGGCGATCGAGAGCTCGGTGTCGGCTGGGAGGAACACCACCCGGCCGGACGGGGCGACGCCGAGACCTCCGTCGACGTGGAACCGGCCGGATTCGCCGAGCCGCACGTCGAAGCCGTGCACCACACCGGTGCCGAGCGCTTGGTTCGACAGTGCGACGAGCGAGCGGACGTACTCCTGGTCGCGGCGGAATCCGTCCGCACGCAGGAACTTGCCGTCGAAATACCACAACCGGGTCAGCACGGTCGAGGGGTCGATGATGCTGATCCCGGCGGACGCGCCGAGCAGCTCCATGGGCATCGAGGTGTCGAGGGAGCGCGTCCCGAGCCGATCGGCGGCAACCTTGGCCGCGCGGCTACCGCTCGGACCGGTCATGGCCGCTTCGAACCTGTGCGTGCTGGACATGTCCGTCAGTCCTCCCCCGGCGTGCCGGTGTCGGTGATCATCAGCGCGGCATCGCTGCCGCTGGGTACCACTGGGTCGCCCTCGACCCCGGCGAGCACGGAACCGCCCGCGGAGAGAATCGGTCGGCTGCCGGTGCCGTTGGCCACGACACGCAGAGGCCTCGACCGCGGCGCGCCGGAAAGCGTGAGCCGTACCAGGCTGGCGTCGTCATCGCCGACCGCGGCCCGCTCGATCGTCGACTCGTGCCAGCCGTCGGCGCGCAGGACAGAGACGCTGAAGGCCGCCGGCTGGACGGTGACCGGGTCGACGTCGTCGGTGAACCTCAGTTCGACGGCCGTTCCGTCGGCGCGCGCGGAACCGACCACGGCCCGGAACGGCGTACTCGACCTGGCGTCCGCTTCGCCGTTCGGCCCGAAAGGTCGATGGCAGAGCAGTTCCTGGATGGTGTGGGTACGCAGCAGGGCAGGACGGATCGAGGTATCGGCAACGGTCGAGCCGATCCCGCCGTCCTCCGGGTCGTCAGGCTCCCCCGTGACGACGATGGTGAACCCGTCGCCGTCGGGGTGCAGCCGAACCCGCAACTCGGCGAGCGGGACACAACCGTCGCCGGCGATCGGTGACCACGACGGAGCCCCAGCCTGCGGGGCCAGCTCGGTCACGTCGGCGGCCGCGAGGCGTCGGAACCAGTCCAGGCTGGTGGCCGCCCGGTCGGCGGGGTCGGCCGCCTCGACCGCGGCAAGAGCCTCGGTGACCTCGTCGTGAGTGACAGGTAACTGACCGAAGAACTCGCGCAGCCTGGGCGCGTTGGGCGCGGGAGCCGGGCGGGGCACGACGATGCGGGGCAGGCCGCGCTCGACGGCCCGCGAATAGGCAGTGTCGAAGCTGGCGTCGTCGCAGGGCTCGCTGATCGATGGCACGGGACGGTCCAGGCAGCTGTCGTGACACAACTGGACGTGGACGGTGAACGTGAGGTCGCCGTCGGGTCGGGTCTGCACCTCGAGGTCGTCGGGGCGACGTTGCGCGAACCAGGCGCCGAGGTCGACACACATCGGCTCGGAGACCGACAGCTCGCGCCCATGGCCGTCGATCGCCAAACCCGGCGACACGACGACCTCGTTGGCCTCCGCGCGGATCTCGACATCGAGGCCCCACACCACACCGCTGCCGTGCAGCCAGGCATTGTGCAACCACGCCTTACCGCGGTGATAGGCCTGATCGGTCTCGAAGTCGGCGACGCCGAGCAGCATGCCGAAGTGGTAGCGGTTCGACACGAACGGGTTGACCGGCAGCGTGGTATGACCGCAGCGGTCATCGGCAATCAGGAGATCGGGACTGGACATGGTGGTCTCCTCGCTTGTCGGCGGCGTCAGATCTCGACCGTCGTACGACCCGACGCGCCACAGCCGCGGACGTACTGGATGAAGCGACTCGGCGTCGTCTGCCCGATGGCGACCACCACAGCACGCCGCTCGGTCCGGCGCCACGCCAGTTGCAGGGCGGTCCGTTCGGCGACATCGGCGGAATTCCGCGCAGCCGCGAACGCGTCGGTGGCCGCATCGAGATTGGTGACGAGCTCATTGCGGACCGACTGATCGCCGAGCCCGTCCAGCGTCCGCTCGGTGGCGAGGAAGTCCGCCAACGCATCCCACAGCGACGACGGAACCTCGACCTCCCACTCGTCGAGTGCCCGGCGAGCAGCGGCGTCGTAGGCGACCCGGGCATCGGTCAAAGCGTCTTGGAGCGGGGCACCGTTCAAGGTGGCGCGGGCCGCGATGACCTGGGCATCAGTTTCCGGATCCCGGTCCGGGTCCTCGGCGATTGCGGCAAGGATGGCGTCGTCGACGCCACGTTGCGCAGCGGCGACGGCGTCGAAAGCGTCCGCCAGATCCGCCTCCGCGCCGGCGGCGGCGACCGCGTCCGCCCGGCCGTCGGCGTCGAGTGCGTCGGACTGGGCCGGCGTCAGAGCGGGGTGGGCGGCGATCCGCTGTAGCGAGGCCGACGCGGCCGCCAACCGCCCTGCGGCGCGTCCGATGTAGTCGTCGAGCGTGCGCTCGGCAGACAACAGGTCGGCCGTCGCCGCGGCAACCGCAGCATCGACCGGGCGGGCGTCGGCGGTGAGGTTGGCTACCGCGTCATCTGCCGTGGCCATCAGCGCGTCACGGGCGGCTATCGCCGATCGGGCCTCGGCCAGCCTGGTGGTTGCGCGCGTTCGGAGTTCGGCAGGCAAGAGCGCGTCGAGCCGGTTGTTCGCCGTGGTGAACGCCCCGCCGGCGGCGAGTGCAGTCGCGTCGGCAACCACCGTGTCCAGGGGCGCCACGGTCAGCGCGTCGCGCAGTCGGTTTCCGAGCGCCTGGTGTTCGGTGCCCCAGGTCAGCCGTTCGGCCGCCGCGGCCGATGCGGCGCTGCACTTGGCCGCCAGGGCGCCCAGCGATTCGATCAGTGACCCGGCGACCGCGACCCGTTCCTCGGCGGCGCGGACCTCGACCTGATAGGTCGCCTCGTCAATCATCAAGTCGCGCAGCACATCACCCCGCGGGCCGGCCTCGGCCGGCGTCTCGACTGCTGCCAGCCCGGCTCGCACGGCCAGCTGATCGGCACGGTTCTTGGCCAATCGCGCCCGCGCCACCAGCAGATGTTGGGCGCCGCCGAACTTCGTCTGCCACGCCGGTGGCTCGTGGGATTCCGGATGTTCGTCCTTGCGATTGAGCTCCTCGCGAACGTCGGCGAGGCGGGCCCGGACGACATCGGTCAGCGCGGTGAACCGGTCCAGCTGGTCCTGGGCGCGGTCTTGCAAGTTGGTCGGCATGTCAACAACTTTCTGTCGGTGTGTCCGCGAAGGCCCGGGGAACACCCGGGAACGAACGTCCGGCCTTCTGGTACTCGCGGTTGACCGCGTGGATCAGCGCGCGTTGATCGATCGCTCCCCCGCGCCCGATCACTCCCCCGCGCCCGGCGGTGTGAAATGCGGCGGCGAGCGCGGCATTGCGAACAAGACCGCCGGTGATCGGGTACAGCTCGGCCAGTTGGGCGACGTCGACGTCGACGGCCAGCGGCGCGTGGTCGGGAAGGTGGGCACGCCACAGCGCCTCCCGTTCGACACGCCCCGGCTCGTCGAACTCCACGATCACGTCCAGCCGGCGGACGAAGGCCTGGTCGATGTTGGTCCGCAGGTTCGAGGCCAACAGAACAAGCCCCTCATAGGTGTCGATACGGCTGAGCAGGTAGGCCGTTTCAAGGTTGGCCCAGCGCGCCTGTGCGTCGTTGGCGTCGGTGCGCTTACCGAAGATGGCGTCGGCCTCGTCGAAGAACAGCACGGCTTGGCTGTGCTCGGCTGCGTCGAACACCTCGGCGAGATTCTTCTCGGTCTCGCCGATCCACTTGCTGACCAGTGCGGAGAGGTCGACGACGAGCAGGTCGAGGCCGAGCTCGGCGGCGGTGATCTCTGCCGCAAGGGTCTTGCCGGTTCCCGGTGGGCCCGTGAACAACGCCCGAACACCGCGGACGCCACCGACACTCGAGAAGCCCCAGTCGTGCAGCACCCGGACCTGGGTGCGGACGCGGTCGACCAGCGAACGTAGTAGCGCATCTTTGTCGGCGGTGGTCACCAGGCGCTCCCGCCGCGCCGTCGGTTCGACACGGCGCACGCTTGCCGGCAACTGGGTGTCGCTGCGACGACGGACCCGCTGGATGATCGCATCGACGTCGAGCGGGATGCCGCATGCGCCGGCCGCGGCCCTGGCGTCGCGCACGGCGCGCGCTGCGCTGAGATGGTCGACTCGCAGCAACCCGGCGAGCACCGACGCCTCACCGTCCAACTCCGGCGCCAACACCTCCCACATCCGCGCGTCGGCGCCCAGCGATCGGGCGCCGAGGGCGACCTCGACGACGGGACGGTCGTCGAGCGGTACCGGACTGCCTGCGTCGATGCACACCAGCACCGGCCCGGGATAGGCGGGCAGCACCGAGGCCGGGGGGACCCCGACGACGACGGGTATCGCGCCGCGGGCGACCAGGTGGGCGGTGATCGGCTGCACTGCCGGACCCACGACGGCGGAGGCGTCGAAACCGACATACAACCGCTCTCGGCGTACAAGCGCCGAGGCGACAAGTGCCGCGGTCTCCTCGACGGGCCGATCGGTCGAGCCGGTCACCAGCACAACACACGGCTCCGCGGTGAACGCCGCCGACAGGGCGGCCTCAGGCAGGTCGCCGGGCACGCCGAGTGGGAGCGACAGCGGAGCCATCAACGGGACCACGTCGGCCGGCCACCGGTCGCCGCCGCGGATCACCTCCCAGAGCCCGTCGACGAGCCGCAGGCCGCGTTCGGGCAATGGCACCATCCGTGGGCCGTCGATCAGCCCGTTCGCCGCCAGCGGGCCGGTCTCGATCGCCCGCCGCAGATGGACCCGACCGCCGTCGTCGAGGCCCACGGTGGCGGCGATCATCCCGAACGACACCCGTGGTTCGCCGAGCGGATGGTGGCGCCGAGCCAGCTCCGTGAACGCCTCGTGCTCTTCGGGGAGACCGACCAGCGTCAGCACGTCGCATTCGAACGGGGAGAGGTCGAACCCGTCGGCCAGACGGCGCAACACCGCCGAGGTCATGTCGCCGTCGAGAGCAGTCACCGCAGCCAAGCAGGCCGCGCGAAGTTCGTCGTCGCGCGCCAGCGCGGCGAAGCGCGCGCCGACGGCAGCGGTCACCCCGAGCGTGCCTGGTTCAGACATAGCGGAACCCCACGTCTGCGCCCAGCCACCACACGAAGCCCGGATCGATGTCCAGGCCGGCCATCCGGATGTCGATGTCGACGTCTCGCAACGACGAGGTGATCTCGACCCGGCCGGGGGACGTCTCGATCGTCGCGGTCCGTCGCCACAGCGACCCTTCGCCGGCCGCCGCTCGGACGAGCCGGGCGGCGAGCCGCCCGTCCGCCCGTTCGGCGAGCCACGCGGTGATCGCGGTCGCCCAACGCCCGACTTGATGTTCCTGGACGGGAGTCGGAGCCCATGCAGGGTTGGCGGCTCCACGTCCGCACAGACCTGACACCGACGGGTCATCCGCGGGTGCGCCGGTGACCGCGACGACGATCGCGGTCAGCGCGTCGAGCACATCGTGTAGACCCACCGGACCCGCGCTGAGACCGTCGACGACACCGAGTTCGAGAAGTGCGTGGGCGAGGAACCACACCCCACCCCAGGCACTGGTGACCGCACCGTCGGCATCGGACCATTCGGCGTCGTCCGGTTCGCGGGGCCCGGCGAAAGATTCGCGAGGGTCCGATCCTGGCGTGGCGGGCCGAGGCCGGACGGCGGGCGCGAGGTGCGGCGGAGCTTCGTCGACGATCGCACCGATCGCCGAGCGGTCGCGGGCCAGCCGAGGACCGGCGACCACCTGACAGAGCACCGCCAACGACCACCGGTCGCGGCCGTCCGCGACCGCCGCCCACACCCGGGCCGGCACCGTCGCCCAGGCGCCGGCCTTTGGTAGCCACCGATCCGGACGCACCGCCGCGTCCGGCGACCGTGTCGGGGCGGCGCCCCGCACGCCGGTGTGCCCGGGTTCGGCCTCGTGCGGCGACCCGACATGCCTGGCGACGGCGTCCGCTAATCGGATCCAGTCGTCGACCCGGAAGACGGCTCGGCATGCGGGCCCGGCCGCAGTGAGCACCGCGGGGATCAGCGACGGACGGGCCAGCGCCGCGGCGGCCACGTCGGCCTGCGTCGGCTGTAGCACGCTCGGGCTGAGGAGGCCCACCTGCCGCCAGGCCCACAGCCGGGACAGGTCACCGCGGGCGAAAGCGGTGACGAGATCGATCAGCGCATCGGCCTCCCGCCGGTACACGACGGCCCCGGTGGCCGAATCAACGCCGTCGACGGCACCGGTGACCGCTTCGAGGATCGCGTGCGCCCACGACGCGGCGACGCTGTGGGTGGACCGGCTGGGATCGAGATCGACGGCGACCACCAGTTCGCCGATACACACCGCCCACACGGAAGCGAGCGCATCGGCAAGGCCGTCACCCGCGAGTTCGTCGTCGAGTACGTGATCGGCCAGCTCGCGCAGGCTCTCGTCGAGCACCGAGAGCCGGACCGGGTCGACATCGTGGTAATGCGCCCTGAGCCGGTCGATGTCCAGTGTGGTCATCGCGGCCTCATCCGACCCGGGCCGATGTTCCGACGCGCGCCGCCGATACGGCGATCCCGCTCGACGGCGGCCCGAGGATCGAGCGGCGGCCGAGCAGGGTGCGCCCCGCGATCGTGTGCTCGAAGGCTCCGGTGGGACCGACGATCGAGGATATGCCGATGTGCAAGCCGTTGCCCACCCGCATCCCGGCGTCGACCGTGCACAAGTCGTAGGCGGTGTGGGCCGGGCGTTCGGTGTCGAGCACATGCCGGATCGCCGCCTCCTCCTCGCCGACGAGGGGCCGGGGAATCAGCACGCTGAAGCGATGCGCGTGGGAAGAGAACGTCGATGTGGCGTTGTCGTCCGGATCGAGAGGCCGGCTGTGCAATTCACCGACCGCACCGCCGACGCGCAACCCCGCCCCCACCACCGAACGGCTGCGCAGCGACGGGTCGCCGCCGAGCAGCGGGCCGCCGACACCACGCAGGCGGAAGTGCTCGATGATCACCGGCGACACCCCGATCAGCCCCGGCTCCCCCGCACGACCTCGCGCGAGGAAGATCTCGATGTAGCGCCCAAGCGCCCACACCGTGCCCCGCAACCGGTACAGGGCGACGATCTCGGCAACGAGCTGTCGGCGAGCGGCCTCGGCCCAGCGACCGTCGAGCACCAGCCCGAAGAACGACGCCAGCCAGTCGAGCGCTTCGGCCGGGGTGCCGTGCGGGTCGACGAGGATGTCGCGGCAGCTCGCCCGAATATCGAGGTCGTACAGGATGCCGTCGAACGTGGCGAGATATCCGTGCAGGAAGGCCGATTGGTCGCGATCCTCGGTGAACAGCGCCGGCAACCGCCGCAACATGCCGTGGCTTTTTTGCTCGGCCCGCAACTCACGCACCCGTGGCGTGCGCCGACGGTTGCCGATCAGGCGCAGCGTCACCCAGAGGTAGCGGCCCGGCGGCGCGGTGACCGGTGCCTCGAACGTGGCGAAGCGGTCGTCGCCGCGCCACCACGGGGTCACCGGGTCTGCGCGGCGGTGTAGTGCGCCCGCGACGTCGTCCTCGGCGACGTCGAGCGCCGGCGGCGGCAATGGTGGCGAGACGGGTGTGGCCGGAGTGCACGCTGCCGGGGACGCCGGCAGGCGTGCGACCGACCACACGTACTCGTCGTCGGTCGAGACGGTGGCCACCAGGCACCGGGTGCCGTCCGGGATACACGCCTCGATCAGGATGCGACCCCACTGGTTGCGGGGTTGGCCGCTGTCGAGTCGGTAGGTCGTGCAGGTCCCGCTCAGCACGTAATCGACCAGGCCGATCACCGCGAGCCGGAATCCGGACGGGGTGAAGTACCCGATTCGGCCGTCGCGGGTGAGCACCAACCCGCCGCCGTCGTAGTTGGACGCGTCGAGCGGATTGGTCGGCATCCAGCCGTCGGCAGTGGGTGCCACGCGGCGCAACGCCACCGGGCCGGTGTGGCCACCCGGCGCGATCACCACTGCGCCGTCACGATCGACGGCGATATCCGAAGCCGGACCGACCGCTCGTGGCGGACGCTTCCCGGCGATCAGCCACCCGTTGCCCTCGGGCTCGGCGAACAGGACCACCGGTGTGCCGTCGTCGAGCACCGCGACCCGGCACGGCTCCGCACCCGGCGGCAGCCCGGCAACCGCCTCGGGCCACCGCAATTCGTCGGGCCCACGGGCCACCGTCAATCTCATCAGCGTGGCCGGGTCACGGGTGACCAGGTACACGATTCCGCCGCGGTGCGCGAGACCCACCGGCGTCCGGTCGGGATGGCGTGGGGTGGAGATGGTCACGGTGCGCAACAGTCGACGGCTCCACAGGTCGACGATCGAAACGCTGTCTGTCGACCGGTCGGCGAGGAAGAGGCGATCGTCGTCGTCGATCGCCAACCCGACCGGGTCGATCTGGACCCCGCTGTCGGTGCAGCCGAAGTCCGGTCCGGGTGGCGGCGGTGGAGCCGCCCCACCGATCAGCGTGACCGGTTCCGGCAGTTCGGAATAGTCGAGGCCCGCAGCGGTCGGCCCGACGACCAGCCGTTGCAGGCGGTCCTCGCGCAACCGGTAGATCCGGCAGAAGCGGTCTGTCGCCAGGCCCCGGCTGCGGCAGGTGCCCGGCTGGGGGTCTGGACTTTCGCGGTCGCTCCAGCTCAGCGTCAGCTCGCCGCCGACGCCGTCGACCGCGGTGCCGTGATGGGTCGCGCGCACCCACTGATCACAGGTGGCGACGAGCGACACCGGCCGTTCCGCAGCCATGTCAGCACACCTCCACGGGCGAACGCACCGGGACTGCCGGGCCGCTCGGCGCGGGCGGGTCGAGGTTCTGGCCGGGCGGCAGGGCGGGCCCGTCGACGACGGTGATACCCGCCAGCTCCACGACCTCCCAGCGCTCCAGCGCGATCGACCGGGTTCCCGGCTCGACCCAGACGCCGGGTTCGGACTCTTCGGCCAGCCGCAGCCCGACCGGGCACCCCGAACCGGGCATCGCCGTCGGCACGAGGAATTCGACTCCCTCGACCTGCAATGCGGCCGCTTCCAGCTCGGGGGCGAACACCCGGCGTCCGAGCGGCCAGCCCCGCCCGGCGGGGCCGTACGGCGGCAGCGGTGCCAGGAACTGGCGCAGGACAAGCTCCACCCAGCGCCGGACACTCTGGACGCCGAAGCCGTCCAGCACCGCGACACCGACCGACACCGCGACCCGCCGGTAGGTCGGCGGGATCACGTGCAGCTCCGTGGTGACCAGCCGACGCGCGTCAAGGAACCGGCACACGGCGTCCAGCTGGGTTCGATCGGGGCGCGGGGCACCGGGATGTTCGCGGTCCTCGGCCGGCCACACCACGACGGACACCACGCCGGCGGCTTCCTCACGCGGTGTCAGCGGGTGGAAGAGGGGAAGCACTTCGGCCCGGACGGCCCCGGCCCGTTCGGCCAGCTCGCGGAAATCGGATGCCGTCACCGCTCGTTCGTGGCTGCGGAACTCCGAGGGAATCCGGGCGAGCGCATCGGGCAGCGGTTCGGCGTCCGCGCCGCCGCGCGCCGGGAACGGGTTGCGCACCTTGACGTTCGGGTTGTCGGGAGCCTTGGAGATCGCCGCCGGTGCGACGTTGCCGACGGCACCTCCGCCGGAACGGTAGCTACGGGCGCGGATCCGCTCACCGATCTGCCAGACCCTTCCCCGACGGCCGTCGCCGCAACGCACGGTCCCCGATTCACGGTCGACGACGACGTGACGGTCGTCGACCTTCGATGCCCGGAAGTCCTCGACCTGGGTCCAGGGGACCCACCGCCCGGCGCCGATCTCCTCCACGTCGATCTGGACCTTGCCCAGCACGCCGGCATGCACCAGCGATCGCTGCTGGGTGGGCTCACCGGTCCCCACTCCCAGGTACTCGGCGTTCGAGGTGCGCGACTGCTCGACGCTCGACGCGTTGACGCCGACCCAGTCGAGCGCGGGCAGATCCCCGCCAGTCGGCCGGAAGACCCGCAACCAGGCGACGATCGTCGCGTCGAGTTCGGGATCCTCGACGAGCGGGGGCTGGTCACCCGCACCGAGTGCGTCGACGTCGTCGGGGACGTAGATACCGATGTCGTGGAGTTCGGCGGGCATCCGCAGGCAGACGACACCGGGCGTCGTCATACCGCCTGTCGTATCGCCGACGACGTCGAGCGTTCGCCACTGGGGGTCCGCGGTGGCGGGGTCGGGGGCGTCGGTGACGGCTACCGTCGTGGCGATCTGCCACTGCATCGCCGGCGTCGGTGGTGCCATGCGGTCGCCGGGACACGGCGTCCGCGCCCGGACCTCCATCGACGGCACGTCGACGCTCGGACGGATCCCGATCGACAACCGGCCGTCGGCCATCGCGGTGAGAACGGCCGACTCGCTGGTGAGAGCCACGTACAGCGACCCGTCGATCGACGCCGCCGGGTCGAGGGCGTCGCCGCCGGGTCGCATCGGGTCGCGTGCCCCGAAGGACGTCCGGTAGCGGCGAACGGTGGCTGCCGAGGCGCCGACCGCCGCGGCCGCCCGGTTGACGTACTCCGCGGTGTCGGCGTCGAGCTCGTCGTCGGCACGGGCCCGGATCGCCGCGCGGGCGTCCACCGGCCACACCACTGTGTCGTCGAGGGTCTGGAACGGGACGTCACCGGCGAGCAGCCGGGCGTGCATCGCGACGAGTTCGCCGTCCGGTGCGGTCGTGTCGAACGACACCATCCCGGTTGCCGGGGTCGCGGGCAGTAGCTGAACACCGAGGAGGTCGAGAAAAGCGATCTTCGTCGCGTCGGGGATCTGGTTGAAGCGGTACAGCAGGTTCTCGCCGAGAAAGGCGAACAGCTCGATCAGCGTGATGCCGGGATCGCTCGGATGATGGTCGGTCCACTGCGGCGCATAGACCGGGATGCGGGCGATCAGCTCGTCGCGCAGCTGGGCGTAGGAGCGGTCATCGAGTACGGGAGTTCGCAACGGCACGGGTCACGTCTCCAGGTAGAAGGGGTACACGAGCAGGCCCGCACTGCCGTCGAGGCGGTGCTCGTAGCGAATGGTCAGGTGGATCAGCGACGGTTCGTCGCCGGGGCTGGCCAGCACCTGACGCAGCGCGATTCGGGGCTCGAATGCCTCGAGCGCACGGGTGACGGCCCGTTCGAGCCTGGTCCTGGTGGCCACCGTGTTGGGCTCCATCAGGAACTGCCGCAGTGGGCAGCCGAACGACGGACGCATCAGGCGCTCGCCGGGCTCGGTCCGCAGGACCAGCTCGATCGCCTGTCGAACCTTCTCGACCCCGGAGCGGTACTGCACGTCACCGCGCGATGGGTCGGGGCGGACCGGGAAGACGACGCCGCGTCCCAGGCGCCGTTCGACCAGACCGTTCGGGGAGGTCATGGGTGGACCACCTGGGCACGGGTCACCGAAGGTGTGTAGTCGACCGGCAGCGTGTAGACCGGTGCCGCGTCTGCCGACTTGCCGTAGCCGTTGCGCAGCGCCAGCTGGAACAGCGCATTGTTGGTGAAGGCGGTTTCCGACGCCGGGTCGAGCAGGTGTTGACCGATCTTCCATTCGTCGGGCACGTGGTCCAGTTCGGGGTCGGATGGTGGGTCGAAGATGTTCTTGAGGACGTTGGCGATGTCGTCCGGGTCCGTACCGGGAATCACGTCGACGTCGATGTCGGCCATCAACTGCAGCTCGGGCGGCTCGACATCGAGTTCGGCGGCCAGGTCGGCCTCGAACTCGATCGACGGCGGGATGCAGAACTTGAGCTTCAACATCCACCACAGGCCGAACACGAACATCACGACCGGCAGGAACAGGTTGAGCACGAACATCGCGATGATTGTGATCATCGGAATGGAGAAGAAGCAGATCTCCTGCGCGCCACCGACTTTGCCCTTTTTCGGGATCTCGCCGAACTTGGAGAACTCGAGCGACGACCCGGCCGGCTGCGTCATGCGCACTGACGGCAACGCCGCGCTGGCCTCGAGTTCCTTGAAGTCGGGCAGCCGGATCTCGGTGGGCCGCTGCGCACTGCCGAACGGGTCGTAGAACGATGCCAGGCGGAATACCTGCGTCGGCTCGGACCACGTCAGCCGTCCGGGGCAGTTTCCGTGCTTGGCCCGGGCGTAAACCCGGATCTCGTAGGTGTCGAGTTCGTTGAAGCGGGCCCGCCCGTCGGGTGTGGTCTCGTCGCTGGCGGTCGGAACCGAGGCGTAGTAGATGGTGCCATCGTGTGCCGCGTGGTCCGGGTCGTGAAGGGCGGGGCGCAGCAGCCGCATCGGATAGCCGCGTTCGAGGAGTTCTTCTGGGTCGTCGGGCATCGGCACCCAGGACCCGAAGCTGCCCTCGGCGGCCGGAACCCAGCCCTCGGTCGTCTGTTCTATCGCGTTCGCAGCGGCCCAGGTGCGCAGCCGCCGTTTGGCCAACTCGACCTCGCGTGCGGCGGCGATCGTGGCCGCTCGCGGTGCGGTGACCCGGTCGCGACTGGCCGAGCGGAACGGATGCAGCAGCCGCGAACGCTGCCTGGCGAGGTCGAGCTGGAACCGGACCTGGGTGGTCGCTCTCGCCTGGCTGAGTTCATGCATCAGCGTCAGCGCTTCCGGCACGAGCCCGTTGGGCACCAGCACCCGGCGCCGGCGCAGCACGAACCCGACTTCGGCGACATTGGCTGGATCGACCATCGGGAACCCCACGCGGTTGCAGTGCAGCCCGATGGCGACCAGGTAGAAGCGCTGGTGGGCGGCGAGGAACAGCTTGCGGGTCTGGGTCGGCACGAGCCGCGTTCTCGACAGCGACTTCAACCGGCCGTCGGCGGCGACCAGCTCGGCTGCCGGGATCGGTTCGACTCGTTGCAGGACGTCGATCGTCGGGTCGAACACCACCGAGCGTTGTGGGTTGCTCAGGAAGTCGGCGACGAACCCGGTCGAGACGTACTTGTGGAAGGCGGGCCGGGCGGC
>CAYLWH010000020.1:0-25439 GCA_964387245.1 uncultured Mycobacterium sp. | reverse complement strand
CCCCCGTCGTCCATCACGATTTCGTGCCCGCCGGGGGTGGTGACACGAATCGCCACCGCGCCCGCGGTGTCGTCGAACTCCAGCCGGCTGCCGGAACGGGTCTGGATGACGCGGGTGTTGTTGGCGTCGGTGAACGGGTCCGGCGCTGCCGCCCTCCCGTTCCACACCGCACCGACGACGTATGGGTGGTCCAGGTGACCGGCCTGGAAGCCGACCACGACGGTGGAGCCGATTTCGGGCAGCATCTGGAAACCTTGCTCGGCGTCGGCGTACGGCGTGATGAGCACCGCCCAGCCCTCCGGCGCGATGTTCCCCTCGGTTGTCGCCAACCAGTCGAACCGCACCTTGACGCGCTGGCGGTTGTCGGGGTCGCCTTCGAGGGCGGTGACGGTGGCCGGGTACAGCCCGTGATGCAGCACTCCGCCGGGCTGGGCGACCTGGTGGACTGGGGGGATCACGAGGTCACCTGCGGCCGCTCGGCGCGGAAACGCGTGCGGTACCCGGTGGTCGGGTCGTAGCTGTGGTGGGCGAACGTCACCCGATACCCGTCGCCCTCGAAGGGTCCACCGACCCGCCGCAGGTCCAGGCGGGCGCCGGGAACAAGATCCGGAGAACCCGCCGTCGTCCCTTCGACGGTGACGAACGCGCGGGCACGACGACGCATCTCCGCGTCGGCGTACGCCTGTGCGGAGTCCGACGAGAGGGCGTCGCGACGGGAGCGGCGGATCGACGCCTGATCGAACACATCGGCCACCAGATCCGGACCGATGCGGCCGGCGGCGATCTCACCGCGGATGACGTCACCGGACGCTTCGGCGGAGATCGCCTCGACGCGTAGGTCATCCCAGCCCCGATACTCGACTGACGAGCGCTGATGGGCCAGGTCCATGCGGGCCTCGATCGCGATGAGTTCGTTGCCCTGTACCAGCAGCAGGTCGGCGCCGGGGCGTCGCTCGCGACCGGCGACGTGGATCACGTCGTCATGGTCGGCCCAGACCTCGGCGTCGAGCCGCAGCGCGCGGTCGCGGAGGAAGGCAAGATCGGACTCCTCCCACTGCTGCACCAGCGGGTAGGTCGGGCCGTCGAGGTCGGTCTCGGCGGAGAGGCCGTGGGCACGCGCCACCTCGGTGACGATGTCGGCGTCGCTCATGTCGGTGTACGTGGCGGTGCGGTCGGCGAGCCGGAGCCGCATCAGGGCGTCCTCGGCGAACACGCTGACGAACGGTGCCGCACCTTCGGCGAAGCAGACTTCGATCGCCGACACCCTGCCGTGGAACAGCTGCCGCTCGCCGCCCGGCGGGCCGAGATTGGCGTCGATCGTGCTCCCCAACTCCAGCGGGTCGCCATCGAGGTAGGAGAGCCGTTTCGTCGACCCGTCGGAGTCCGGACCGATCCCGTGGAAGTGCGCGACGAGCGTCCGCAGCCCGAGCGAGCCCTCTTCGATGTCGAGACGTAGCAGGTCGCGGCCCAACCGGCCCTCGGTGGTGGAATCCACCGAGAAGACCGGTGCGTGGGACGCATACGGGTGGACGGCGAGGTCAGTCATCCTCGACTCCCGTCGAGGTGCGCCGGCGATCGCGGGCCACCCGCTCGAGCATTGCCGCGACCCGCACTCGCTCGTCCCACGGCGACGAAGTGTCGGCGGCGCGACCGGGATGCACGGATGCGGAGGAACGCACCTCGGAGGTGATCTGCCCGATGTGCACGGTCATCGGTGGCCGCTCCGTCCGAACGGATCGCAGCGGTGACAGCCGCAACCGCCCGTTTCGTGGCTGTCTTCGCCGGCCAAGCGGTCGGGGGTGATCGGACCGAGCCGCTCCCAGGGTGCGCCGCGGCGGGCCGGCCGGGTGGTCGCGACGATCGGCGACGGCGCGCCGACCACCACCCAGCCGTCGACCTCGGCACCGGGAACCTGCACGCGGTCGCGCAGGGGAACGCCGCGACCGTACGCGGTGCTGCGGGCGTCGGCATGGGGTGGCGACAGTAGCGGCGCGGCAGGGGTTACCGGCTGGGTGCGCACCGACCCGATGACGGCCAGCGGTGTGCGGTCAGCGGGACGGGCCGCTGCGGCCCGTGCGGCGGGTGGCCGGCCGAAGCTCGCCCGGCTGGCGTTGGCCGACGCCGCCGCCGCGGTCGTCTTGGCGGTTTCGGCCGCCGCGGTGACTCCCCCTGCGGCGGACAGCGCGAAGCCCGGCCCCGGGCCCGACGTGGCCGACGGGGACGAGCGTGTCGACGACGTAGACGATCCGCCGGCAGCCGACGCGAGGCCGAGTGTCGCGTCGATGGACGCCCCGAGCCCGACGTGCAGACCGCCGGTCACGCCGACACCGGCGCCCACCGTCAGGGAGGTGTCGAATCCGACGGTCAGCCCGGCCTCGAGTTCGATGCCAGCGCCCAGCGTGAGTGAGGATCCCAGGGCCCGCCAGGCCTCGGGGGCAAGGCCGTTGCGGGCGAGGAAGTCGGCGGCGGTCTCACCGGACAGCGCCGCGACGGCCCGGTCGATCGGCCCGCCGCCCGACGATCCGGGGCCGTTGGCGGCGGCACCGCCGTCACCGGCCGCCGGTGGGTTCTTGTTGTCGTTGGCTCCGGCGCCACGCTCGAGCGCCTCGAACTTCGGATCCTGCTCCTTGATCTGCGCGCTCAGCTTGGACCGCAACGCCGCGCCGTCTCGGGAGAACAGACTGAGCTCCTCGGTCAGGCTGCTCATCACGCCGACCAGCTCGAAGGTCCCCCACCGGAACTTGACCCGTGGCGGCGCCTGCTTGGAGCCCTCACCGCCGGGGAGTACGAACTGGCGAACCTGATTGGTCTTTGTCCGCACGTCGACCGGGTTGTCGTTGGTGCCTTCGTCCGCGGTGTCGAACTCCAGATCGAGACTCAGCACGGTGCTCGACGAGCCGTTGTACTGCTGGGTCTGGCGGCCCCGGGAATCGCCGCCGTCGACGCTGTTGGACATCTGCAACTGCATGGTGGTGGGGTTGAACTGCACCGGGATGGTCTCGGTGGCTTTGCCCTGACGATCCAGAACCTGCAGATCGGCCTTGGCCAACTCGCTCACGTCGTGCCCTCCAACAGCAAGCCCTCGTGGGCGAGGTGCAATTCTTCGACGGCGATCTCGCCGCTCTTGCCGTTGAGTTGCGGGCCGACGATCTTGGCCGGCAAGGCCCGGACGAACCGCCAGGTGGCCCTGGTTTCACCGGCCTGGTCCTGGACCCGGACGGACCCGTTGTATCGCCGGACCGGGCGGACACCCACGACGACGTCCTGGAACCACTGCCACAGCTCGGGTTCCGCGTCCCCTCCGGACGGCAGGAACATGCCTCGTTTGCACACCAGCGGCTGATACTTAGCGCGGCCCACGCGGCGGATCACGCCGTCGTTGCGGCCACCCTCCTGGTATTCGGCGACATCCATCTCGACCTCGAGGCCGTTCACCTCCTGGAACCCGCCGTCCCCGAGTCGTTGCGGGCCGTCACCTGCGGCGCGGACGAACGACACCTCAAAACGGAATGTCGTGAGCAACTGGTCATCCCTGGCCACCTTGCCCACACTCGGCGCGCGTCGTCACGGGCGCGTCACCGCGTCCGTGAGGGCGCGGTCGGCGCCCGTGACGGGGTGGTGACGACCACGTCGGACGCTCGACCGGTGGAAACCTCCGCGAGCAAGGTCGACGCGCCCGCGCCGGACGCCGCCCGCGAGCGGGGGGGCGACCAGCCGTCCCCAGAGGTCGACGGTGTCACCGTCCTGGTCGCGGACGGCGTGCCTGCCGGTCCGGGGCAGCTGACGAGGAACGGCTTCCTGGAGCGTCTCCAGGTTGTCGTACGCCGCGAGGTGGACGCGGTGCTCCTTCCGAGCGGTCGGTCGACCGGGGACTGCCCCTACCTACTTCGGTACCTCGACAGGCTGCGGCAGGAGCCCGTCGAGCGCCTCGTGTCCGCCATGCGGCTATGGGTGCACCCGATCCGGGACACGCCGGACGACTGGCTGGCGGCAGTGGCCGCACGAGCCCGAGTGGCGGCGGCGGCGTGGCGCGACGGGAGGCCGGACCCCCTGGTCGCCGAAGTGACGCCCACCGGAGCGGCCGACTTCCGGGAGTCCTCGGAGCGGCCCGACGCCCGCGCAGTCCTTGATGCACTCGGCGACGGCGAACCGCTGTCCTCCGGGCTGCGCAGCCGTGCCGAGCGTGCCTTTGGGGTCGACTTCTCGCGCGTACGGATCCACGTCGACGAGGCGGCCCAACGGATCGCACAGGACGTCCGGGCTCGGGCCTTCGCGGTCGGTGAGCACGTGGGGTTCGCGGATGGCCACTTCCGGCCCGGGACGCAGGTCGGGGACGCCGTCTTGGCCCACGAGCTGGCACATACGCTGCAACAGCGAGGCTCGGTCATTCCGGGGAGTCCGTCCGTCGCCTTGGAACAGGAGGCCACCCAGGCTGCCGTCAGTGCCGGCCAGAACCTCCGCGGGCAAAAGGGTGGAGCCGCCGTTCCACGAGGCGCGCGAGGCTTGGCACTGCAAAGCTGCGGCACCTCGGAGGGACCGGATGAGCTGCCCGAGGCGCCGTCGATGCTCAGCTCGGATACCAGCGACCTGGACATGGAGTCCGACGACGAGGCGTCCCCGGACAAGCAGCCGGCGGGTGGCCAGGCCACCCCGGACCAGCCCGTGACCGCCGACGACCTCAGCGGTTGGACGTGGGTCCCCGACAGCGATGCGAACCTCGCCGTCGTCCTCGTCGGCGAGGTGGCCGGATCCACGGAGAAGCACGTGTTCGTCGTGCCGGGAGCGGGACTGATCCGCAACGGCACGCCCCCGCCGTCGGCCAAGACCGACACTCCTCCTCCGCAGCGGCCACCGATCGGGCGGATGCCCGCCTCCGGGCACGCAGGGGTGCACCTGATCCACACCGGCTCCGGGCTGGGCGCGATGGTGGACGTGGGAGGGCAGCGCACCGGGGGTGCCAGCGTTGTGCAGGTGCAGGGTATCCAGGCCGTCGCCGCCCGCTTCGGTATCACCTCGGTGTCCGACGTCGTCGCCTCGCACACCCACGCGGACCACGTCGCGAACTTGACCAGCCTCGTCCAGAGCAACGTGGTGCGAGCGGCGAATGTGCACGTCGCTCCCGGATCGCAGGGATCGACCCTCGGGCCTCTGGGAGACGTGATCACCGAGCTCAAGCGGCCGCAGCACACGGGCGCGGGGTTCGGCCCCGCTTGGGCACCGAGCGCGCTGACGATGCAGGAGGTGCCGGGGGTTGGCGGACGGAGCACCATGCAGTCCCGGCTGTTGCTCGGTGGCGCGGCGATCGAGTCCGTGGCCGACACGAGGAGCCTTGACGCGTACAACCGGGCGCTGCGTGCCGGCGACTGGAAGCGGGCGTCGAAGCTGGCCGACGCGGCGAGCCTGATGACCCGGGTCACCAGCGTGCGCGGCGGGCCTGGCCTCCTGATCACCGGGGACATGCGGGGACGGGACATCCTCAGGGTGCAGCAATCGATGGGCGAGCCCGCCTTCCGCGCCTTCGTCCAGCAGGCCTCCACGCTGTCCGGCCTGCACCACCTGGGTGCGGTGGGCAAAACTAGCGACGTTCGAGGTCTGCAGGCCCTGCTGCGGGCGCTGGGCTCGAGCGGACGTGACGTCACTGTGGTCGCCCAGACCGGTGGAAAGCACGAGGTCAACATGGATCTCGTCCGCGCCCTGCAGAAGTCGGGGATACGCGTCGTCGCGACGATGGAGGCCCTGGGCCGGGCCGATCAGCAGATCACGATCGGCGGGAGCGGCACCGTCCGCGGGCAGGGCGCCGCGGAGTGGGCCGCGGACCCGGCGGCGGCCACGGCGCGAGCTCGAATCCGGACCCTCGAACGCGCCGCTACCGCCATCGAGTCGACATCCACGTACCGTGCCGAGGAGAGCGGCGGACGGGCCCAGGCGATCTCGGGACTGCGTGCCGAGGCCCAGCGGCTCCGGGGTGTGCTCGATACCCGGATGGAGCTCGTCACGAATCAGCTCACTCCTGGAACGCGCCAGCCCCAGGCGACGGTCACCCAACGCCTTGACGCGAACACCGCGGCGCTCGGTCAGGCCTCGGCCGCGGAACGGACCCTCGGTGAGAAGGAAGTGCAGCGCCTGGCCAGATCGGCGGAGGCGGCGGGCCGCCTCGAAGCCGCGATCCGCCAGGCCGAGCGGGGAGGCTACGCCAAACACGAGGTCCGCCGGCTCGTCTTCGAGCTGGATCCCGGGACGGCACGGCGAATCCTCGGCGAGACCGTGGGACAGGCAGGGGCACGCCACCAGGAACGTGCCGCGTGGCGGGAGGCCGCCCGCAGGATGAAGCGCCAGGCGCAGCTCAACCGGATCGCCGGCTCCTCCGGTGGCGGTGCCCGGGCACGCGGACCGGCCCTGTTCGGCCTCGCGCTCGAGGCATGGAACATTGCCAGCCCCTTCATCACGAACGCCCTGAACGAGAGCCGCGCCCAGGAGCACCAGGACTTCTACCTCTTCTGGAGGGACATCTCCTGGTGGCAGGAGAAGGGGCTGCGCCCGCCGTACCGCGCCTTCATGGGCGGTCAGGCCGTCCCTGCCGACGCGATCGTCCACGGCGTACAGCGCAGGGTGTGGAACGACATGGACGAGCAGGCCCGTAAACGTATGGCTTTGACGGACGAGGCGAAGGCGTCCAAAGCGGTGGAGCAACTCCTCATTCCACCGGTCCACGAGTGGCCGACGGAGGACCAACGGCTCTTCTGGACGGATCTGCTGTTGTGGACCAGCGAACACGTCAACACGTTCCAGGACTACGCCTCCGAGTTCCTCGACCACCCCTGGTCGCCGATCAGGCAGACGCCGGGCACCGAGGGTAAGTTCAGCGACCAGACATGGCAGATCCGGGTCGGGACCCTTGACGGCGACGGTCACGTCGTGGAGAGCTGGCAGAACTCGCCTGACCTGACCCGGGTGATGAACGCCACCGCCCGGCGGGTGATCGAGAGCACCAACCGCCAGATCCGGGAACGCTGGACCGACCCTGGCCGCACCGATGACGCGCCCGGGGTCTACGCGCCAGGCTCGAAGGTGCCGCAGAGTGCCTCCATGCTGCCGACCCGGATCAGGCGCTTCGCCGCGGGAGCGGATCGTCACGTCTACGAGGAGTTCCGCGGCGGCCAGGTCAACCGGCTCACGAGCTTCCGCTGGTTCAAGGACCAGGACCCGGTGTTCCTGGTCCACGGGAAGCAGAAGGCCCGCTCCGGGTACGTGTGGGTCAGTGGCGCGGACTACAACACCGTCGCGGCGATCCGGTCCCAGGAGACGCGGCAGCTGCGCGCCGAGGTCAAGATCCCGAAGGAACCCGCGCCGGCCTACGGGGAGGCCTTCTACAGCGGCAAGCCCGAGGACTACATGAACGAGTCGGAACTCGCCGCGTGGAAGGCCGTCGGAACCTCCGCGGACGTCATCTACGAGAAGGCGGACAAAGCTGGCCAGTATCGCGGGACCGTGTACGTCTACGAACGGGCCCCCAATGACAGCGGGCAGCTCCTGGTGCGCATCGACTCCCTGGCGACCTCGGACACGCCGAGCAGCGAGCTTGCCTGGGGTCAGAAGTGACGACGTGCGCGGCCAGCCTGGCGGGCTACATCCCGACGATCTTCGAGAGCTTCATGTCGAGGATCCGCGTGTCGCCGTACTCCTTCAGGAGGCCCCGAACCGCCGCGGTCAGCTTCACCTCGATCTGAGACTTCGCGAGTCCCTTCACGATCTCGGGGTCGCTGTTCTGCCGGCCGTGCTCCATCGCCAAGGCGTCAGGCGCGCCCTTCTCCCTCGCGGACAACGCGCCGAAGAGGAAGCGCCAGGCTTCCTCGTCGCTGGCGAGCTCCTTCGCCTTGCCGAGGAGGTCGAACTTCACGAGCTTGACCGTGCCGCCGCGCTCCAGCCGCACCTGTTTGAGCTGCATCACCGGCTTCCCCTCCGACTGCACGGTCATGCCGCTTGACGCCAGGGTCAAGCGCTTCATCTCCCTGAGATCCGGGCCAACGCTCGACAAGGTGCCCGCCGACTCGAACCACACGCTGAAGTGGCTGTTCGGGGCGATCACCAGGCCGGTCTTATTCTCGTCGAGGGACTCGAAGCCGCGTTTGTACACGAGCTCGGCGCCGGCGTTGAAGTTCGTAAGGCCGGTCTTCTCGTTCAATGTGCCCCCGCCGCCGCCATCGCCGAGCTTCTTCAGCTTCTGCTGGAGGTGATCGTCGGCAAAGGGGTCGTAGCCCGGCTCGTCGAGGCCGGTGCCGGCGATCTTGGCGCTGATCGTCTCCTCGGCCCTGCTGGCTATCGTGCCGCTGAGCGCGCCGCTTGTGCGGGCCGAGACCGCGCCGGTACCGAACGTGATCGTGACGCTGTCGAGCGTGCCTGCCAAACCGCCATAGGCGAGGAGGCCGGGGTTGAACCTCACTTCCGCCTTCTCGCGGCTGACGCTGATGCTCACCAAGCACGCGACACTCCCCGTTGCGAGATCTTCGGTCACGTCCAGGTTCGCCCCAATGGCAAAGCCGAACCGGATCAGTTTGAGATCGACGCTGTCGGGGACCTTGTCGTCGATCGACGACGGCGCCTCGCCGGCGTTGAACCGCCGCTGCCACCCGAGGAGCAGCGCCTTCTCGATGCGCAGCTCCTCGTCGTCACACATGACCTTCCAGATCCGATTGGCACCGTCGTCGGCGAGGCCCCTCCGCTTGTCGTCCTCTTCATTCCACTCGACCATGTCGCGCACCACGTCGTTCAGATACGCGAGCCGGTCCTGGTCTTTGCGCTTGAGCGCGTCCTGGCAGCGCTCGTCGAAGGACATCCCCTCGTACCGGTGCGAGCCGCCGTACTTCGACTTGTACTGGGTCTCGATGGCGGCGAGCAGGCGCGTCTTGGCCGCCGGCGAGATCGTGTACTCCTCGCACTCGTACGTCACGTAGACATTCGACCCGTCTTCCTTCGCATCGAGGATCGCGTCCTTGATGTCGAGGAGGATCTCGCGGGTGGCGGCGAGGTCGATCTCGAGGCGCAGCGTGGGCTCGTCGTCCCGGCTTTGCTGACGGCTCACCGCGAGCGGCGCCGCCACGACCTGGAACGTCCGACCGGAGACCATCGCCGCAGCGGCGCCGTCGGCCTCCACCTCGGCGGCGTCGCGCGGCGACGACAGCTCCAGATTGTGCTGGCGATGCGCAACGTCGCCCTGCTGCTGCACCGTGTGCGCCACCTCGTGGGCGATGAGGAGCCGGCCCGAGCTGCTGCCGGAGTCGTACTGCCCGGTGGCGAAGTGGATGTCCTGCCCGACTGTGAACGCCTGCGCTCTGACGGCCGCGGCCGCGTCGTGCGAGTCGCGGCCGGTGTGGATTCGCACGCCCGACAGATCGGCGCCGAGCGACGACTCGAAGTGTCCACGCAGATCCGAAGGCAGGGTGTGGCCGGACGACGCCGCGGCAGACTCGACGGCGCTGTCGGCCTCGCGGCGCCGGTATTCCCTCACGTCAGCGTCATCCCGCCACCTGCACACGCACACCACGATCGGCGCTCAGCGCCACCTCGATCAGGATGTACTCGACCGGCTCGACCGGCGCCACACCGACCAAGCAGATCATCCGCCCGCTGTCGAGGTCGTTCGTCGTCATGGTCGTGCGGTCGCAGCGGACGAAAAACGCCTCTTTCGTTGTCGCCCCGCGGAATGCCCCGCCCTCGTAGAACCGGGTGAGCAGGTCGTGGATCAGCCGTCGCACCTCGGCCCACAGGGCCCGGTTGTTCGGTTCGAAGACCGCCCAACGCATCTCGGTCTCCAACGCCAACCGCAACACCGTGAGTAGCCGGGTCACGCTCAGCTGACGCAGCGGGGCGCGGCGCGAAAGTGTCCGCGCGCCGGTCAGCCGGATGCCGTCGCGCTCGGGCACAAAGACGTTGACCCCGTTGACGTGCAGTTCATCGTGACGTTCGGGTGACACTTCGTCGGCCACCCTGACCGCCCCATGGGCGATCTCGTTCGCCGGGCCGTGTTGGACACCGAGCCGGATCTCCCGCTCGGCGATGATCCCCGCCGCGAACGACGACGGGTTGATCCGCACGAGTGAGTCGCGCTGATCGTCGACGGTCGCCACATCCAGCCAGGGATGGTAGGCGGCGGCGAACGCGGAGTCGAACTCGTTGCGCCAGTCGAGCATTCGCCGTTGCGGCAGCCCGGGCGGGACATCGAGCAGGACCGTCAGGTCGCGTCGGAACTCGGCGTAGTCGACAAGCCGTCGTTGCGCGTCGACGATCACGTCGAGCGAGCCGGGGACGAGCGGGTCGAGGCGCAGCCCGTCGAGACCCGGGGTAGGGGTCTGCGGGGCCGGCGGCGGTTCGATGTCCAGGTGGGGTGCGAAATCGGGTCCGCACAACGTCACCGGATCGGTGACGTCGTCGGTGTCGACGATCGGCTGCGGATCGTAGAGGTCGGGCGCCAGCAGGAGACCGATGTCGGTGTGCTCGGCCAGGCACTGGACGCCGTCGCCGACCAGTTCGTCGCCCGGCACCCAGTGCGGATCGAAGTAGTCGTCGGGCACGATCTCGTGCCACCGGTCGAGACCCCCGGACGCCACCAGCGAGATCGAGGGCAGCCCAGTGTCGTCGATGCGGATGCTCCCGCCGGCCCAGCCGACCTCTGGCCACACCAACGTCGATTCGTTGACCACCACACGAGCCAGCGACCGCGGGTGATCGAAGCGAAGACCGATGTCGCCCAACACCTCCCGCCTCGGGAACGCCGGATCGCCGTCGACCACCTCCAGTGCCGCGGTGACCACCTCCAGCGATCGCAGCGTGAGTGGTATCGGCCCCGCCAGGCGCAGGACGCGGCGAGAACCGGGCCCGGCCGGCTCGGGCTCCTCGGTCGACGAGTCGACGTACTCGAGCAGGCGGCTGTCATCGGTCATTGTCAGGCGCACCAGCGACCCGCCCGGCACCCACTCGCGAGGGTCCACAACGAGGTTGCCAGAGGTGAACGCGCGCAACGCAATCGGTCGCGTCACGAAGCGCAGGGTCGCCCCAAGTCTGTTGCCCCAACTGCCTTCGTTGCGGGCGAGCAGCGTGATCGGCTGACCGGCCAAAGTCTGTAGACCGGCGAACGATCCCGCAGCCACGCCCTCGTCATCGGGCCTGCCGGATTCATGGACGACCCGCACGACATAGGCGAGACGGCCGCCGCTGGTGAAGAACGTGGACACCGCGTATGGCAGACGGCCGGGCCCCTCGTAGCCACCGAAGAACCGCCGGTATTCGTCCCAGCTCGTGACGGCCACGGCCACCGACCTGCTGCGGGGGGCGGTCTGCAACCAGGTGGCGATATCGTCGTCGGCCTCAAGGGATCGCTGGGGTAGCCGGGTCGGACCGCGTGGTGCGACACCGAGGAACGCCGCCACGTCGCGGCGCACCCCGACGAGGGTGCGTTGCGCGGCCGGCGACGTGATCGAGATCCGCGGCGCCCCAAGTGTTCCGATGGCCGGTCCGAGCGGCATGGTCGGTCAGAACCTCAGCTGTACTCGATGCCTTCGTGGCACAGCGTCAGCTCCTCCATCGCCACCTCGGTCCCGCCCTTGGCGGCGAGCGTCGGCCCGGTGTACTTCTTGGGCTGGGCCTTCTGCAGCTTCCAGGTGCTCACCGCGTTGCGGGCCTCGTCGAGCAGTGTGATGGTCACGACGCGCGCGTCGATGTCGCCCTCCCGCACCGCTTTCAGCCAATCGAACAGGTCCTTCGAGCCGACCATCCCGCGCTTGAGGACCACGTCTTCGACCGTGAACGTGTTCTGCACCTTGCGGACGGTGTTCACTTTCTCGTTACCGTTGCGGTATTCGGCGTACTGCACCTCGAACCCGAGGCCGCTCACATCGCTGAATCCGCCGACGATCTGCCCCTCGTCGCCGCTGCCCTGATCGCCACCGAGCGACACCAGGAAGTTGAACGCCCCATAGGGGTTGTCGCGCTGAACCGGCATCGGCCTCTCCTCTCGTCGTCACGTCTGCTTGCTCGGGAGTCATGTGGTGTGGCTCAGACTTTGGCGTCGGCGGTCCACTGGCCGATGCGGAAGATCACGAACTCGGCGGGCCTGGTGGGCGCGACTCCGATCAGACAGATCAGCCGTCCATTGTCGAGATCGTTCTGGGTCATGGTCGTGCGGTCGCAGCGGACGAAGAACGCTTCCTCGGGCTTGGCGCCGAGCAACGCACCGTTGAGCCATTGCACGTACAGGAAGTCCTCAACGGTCTGCCGGATGTTGCGCCAGAGCCGTTCGTTGTTCGGTTCGAAAACTGCCCACTGCATCGCCTTGTCGATCGAGTGTTCTAGGTAGATGAACAGCCGACGGACGTTGACGTACTTCCACTCGGGGTCCGACGACATCGTGCGGGCGCCCCACACCCGGTTGCCCCGGCCTTCGAAGAACCGCAGGGCGTTGATCCCCTCGGGGTTCAGCACGTCGTTGCGTGGCGTGTTGATGTTCGCCTCGAACCGGGTCAGGCCCTGCACCACCTCGTTGGCCGGTGCTTTGAACACCCCGCGGGTGATGTCGTTGCGGGCGTAGATGCCGGTCACGAAGCCCGAAGGCGGCAGCATCACCCGGCGCGGCGGAGCGCCCTGGGCCGGGCGTTCGAGTGGATCGAAGATCTCGATCCACGGGTGGTACATGGCGGCGTACTTGGAATCGAACTTGCCGCGGAAGGCGCGCACCTCGTTCATCGAGCTGCCCTTGGGTGCGTCGACGACGGCGATGCGGTAACGCAGTTCCTCGGCATGCCCAATGAGCGCTCCGGCTGCCGCCTCACATTGGGCGGGGTCGTCGTAGGTGCCGCCGTCGGGCAGGGCGACGATGGCGATGTCGTCGATCTCGCCGAGTGCGCGCAGACCGGTCGCCTTGCGCTCCGCGTTGTCGACGTCGGCGACGTCACCAAGGAGATCCGGTGCGAGCGGCAATCTGCCGTCGTTGCCGTTGCCGAGTCGCTCCCCTGCTACCGGAGTCTGCAGCGTCACCATCAGGTTGATCGCCCGGGCGAGTGTCGCCGGGGCCTCGGTGTCGAGGTAGAGGATCGAGTTCTCGTCCTCGGGGTCGTTGGCCTGGAGGATCTTGGCGATCCAACGCCGCTGCGCCGGGTGGGTGGCCAGGTCGTCGTAGACGTCGAGGCGGTCATCACCCGCGTTCACCCGGACCTGCAGGGTCACCTCCTTGATCACGGCTCCGGCGGGGACCACGACCACCGCGCCGGCGTCATCGTGGAACGTCTGCTGCGCCAGCCCGGCGGCATCGACCGTCGTCGGGTCGACGTCGACGACGCGAAGGTGACCTGCCACCACATCGGTGCCGGGATCGGGCGGTTCAGCGGGGGGATTTGTGATCTCGACGACCGCGCCCTGGGTCAGCCCCCGGGCCTGAGTCCCGAATGCCGGGTGCTGGTAGGAGCAGTTGCCCTTGCGCACGGGCCGCACGACCAGCAGCACATTGCCGTATCTGCCGGGCCAGCGCGCCCGCCAGCTCGCCGTGTCGGCGCCGGAGATCGTCAGGTCGAGATGGGCGCATCCGTTGTCGTCGTCGGCCACGCGGAGGAAGACGCGCGAGACGTACAACCGTCGCCCGCCGTTGAGGAAGAACGCCCGCACCGCGTGTGCGAGATAGGACTCACTCCTGGGCTGGCCATCACCCCTGTCGATATCCAGTTGCGCGAGCCCGCCGTAGACGCGTTCGAACTCCGTGTAGCTGGTGATCAGGCGGGGTTCAGTGGTGGAGGGACCCCCGCCGTACTGAACTGGCCCGTAGCGCGTCAGACCGGCGAAGCCGGTTGTGCTGGTCGGCACGCCCTCGATCGACTTCGACCGGAAGCTCACCTCTTCGACGTAGACCCCGGGGGCCAGATATTCAGGCATGACCTTGCTCCTTGTCGACGACGGTCAGCTGATCCGAATGACGACCGACACCTGCCGGCCGTGCGGGACGAGAACGGGTGGGGGCGGAACGATCGGGACGACCAGCGAGTGCTCGGGCAGGAATCGCCGTCCGGTCAGAGTTGCCTCCCCGCCGGGATCGGGTGAGGCGACGGCGATTTCGAGGGGCAGGTCCCAGAGGGGGTCGATCACGGCGAGCAACGGGTCCGCCGGATCGGGGCCGGGCGGGGGAAGCTGGGCGCCGATGGTCAGCGCCACCGGGAACGGATCGGCCGGCACGGCGACATCACCGGACGAGGTTCGCACTACGAGCACGAACTCGCCGCGCTCATCACCGTGCGCCCAACCCACTTCGACACCGCCTGGCGTCTCGGCGAGCACCCGCGCCCAGCGAACCGGTACGAGTTCTCCGTCGGCGTCAGTGCGCAGGATGGTGCCGCGGACAACGGTGGCGCCCGACGGCAGGTCGGCGGCGGCACCCGGGAAGCACTCGATTGGAAAAGCGCGCCGCCAGATCGGATGTGGTGGGGCCGCCGCGAGCACCACAGCTTCGCTTGCGATCGCGATCCGCAGCCGGCGGGGGACGATACGTCGACCGCGTCCGGATATTCGCAGCGTGCCGTTGCGTTCGTCGTCGACGATGCGGACATCCATCGACGTGTCGACACGTTCGTCATAGCGACGGGCGAACCGGCCGCTGCGCTGCCGGTGCAACGCGGGCAAGGCCGAGGTGAGCGTCTCCTGCGGACGCCAGCGACGCCAGCGGTCGACCGGCCGCGGGAAACGCTCCCACCGGACGTCGACGCCGGAATCGAGGCGTTTTGCATCGAGCGCGGATCGAGGTTCGACGCCGAGTGCGAGGTGGACGACGCGTTCGTCGTACCTGGACGGGATATAGGTGTTGGTCGCGCTCACGGAACCACCGAGGGGGTCAGTCCGCGGATCGCCGTCAGGACGTCGGGGTGGTCCGGTTCGGCGGGAGCGTCGATACGGGCGATCCGGGCGAGGTAGGACACGCTCAGGCGGAAGTCGGTGGGCAGGGTGTCGAACGTACGCAGCACGTCCTCGGTCAGCAGGTCCTCGTTGATCAGCTGGATCGAGTCGCGCGGGTCCCAGTTCCCGAGCGGGTGAAGGCGCGGCCCGCTGAGGATCGGATGCAGTTCGAGGCACTGCATTGTTGCTCCGAGGATGCGCAGTTCGGCCTCGGCGTCACTGTCGAACGGTGTGAGCAGGAAGTGAACATCGAGCGGTAGGTGGATTGTCTGGTCGTGATGGGCGACCGCCGACCACGGTGCGCGCATCGTCCGGTTGACGTCCACGCGGTAGCAGAAGATGGCCAGCGACGGGAAGCGGATCAAGCTGTTCGGCGAGGTACCGAGCTGCCCGTAGTCCTCGGTGCGCACGATCTGCACGTTGGGCAGCGCCCGGAATGCGTCGGGGTCGGCCGTGTCGAGGTCCGCGAAATACCGGGCCAGCATCTCCCGGACGCTGAGCGCGACGGCCGCCAGTGACATCGAGTTCGGCACCCGCCCAACTCTTCGGGCCCTCCGTCACCGCCGCGTCACGCCCCACCCGGCGATCGCGGCGGTGACGCGATGGCGACGGCGGGCAGCCCATGATGACACGCGTGCGTTTGAACAGGTGGTTCGACCGGATCCCGCATGTCTGGTTCGACGTGGGTGGCCGACGGGTGCCGGCATTTCGGTCGCTGGGCATCATCGGGTTTCAGGTCGCGCTGCTCATCTCGATCCTTGCGTCGCTGCGCACCGGGATGGCGCTGGCCGCCGCGCTCGGGTTGTCGGCGGTGGCAGGGTTGTCGTTCTTCGGTTGGGGCTTGCTCCGTCGTGCGGTCACCGGACACGAGTCCCTGGTGCTGATGGAATATGTCTGGGTCGCATACGGCGCGGTGGCGTTGTTCGCCTGGGCTTCGGGCACCACCGCCGTCGGCGTGCTCGACGTGTTCTCGGTGTCGGTCCCGTGGTTCCTTGCGTTCGGACGCTTCGGCTGCGCCGCGGTCGGTTGCTGCCACGGCACCCCGGCACCGATTGGCTTGCGTTACAGCGCAGCTCATCTTCTTCCGGATCGTCTGACCGGCCGCCGCTTGTTCCCTGTTCAACCGCTCGAAGGCATCGCCCTGCTTGTCATCGGCGTCATCGGGCTGGCTCTGGTAGCCGGTCCGCCGGGTCGAGCGACGGTCTGGTTCCTGGCGTCTTACTCCGTTGTGCGCTTCGGGTGTGAACGCCTTCGAGGTGACCACCGGCCGCACGTCTGGCGGATGTCGGTGCCACAGGTCATGTGCATCATCCAGGGCGGTGCGGCGGTCGTCGCCAGCGAGGTGTGGCTCGTTGCAGGCCCCCCGGGGCGGGCGGCCGTGGTCGGCGCTGCGGTGCTCGGCGCGACCCTGATCGCCGGCACCGGATTACTTCTCAGCCGCAGGGGCAACCCCTTGGTCGGCGCCGAGCACCTCGACGAGGTGTGGGACACGATCCGCTCGACGTGCGGGTCGGCGTCTTCGCCTCCGAGGCTCACGACCACCTCCAAAGACATGGCCGTTGCCGTCAGCCCGCTCGAACCGGGTTGGCACGTGTCGTTCTCCCACCCACAGCAGCCCACCCTCGACGTCGCGCTCGCACTGGGAGGAACAGTGGTCAGCGTCAGCGACCGCGTCGTACAGAGCGTCATCGAACCTGCGTGGTCATCGACCGCGTCGACCGCGCCCCAGCGCCGGGATTCACCTCGATCACCGACCGAGGACATGGTGGCGTCGGGGGTGCCCGACGCGTATTTCACCGCTCCGTCGGTAACCGCCAATCGTCGATGACCCAACCTCCAGGTCAGTAAAATCTTCGAGCATGGGCGGGGGGTCACACACCAGGCGCAGTGATCCTGGAACGGATGCCCGCCTGAGCCTGCTCGGTACGTTTCGTCTCGTCGTCGACGGAGTTCCCGTAGAAGTGCCCTCCACCGAGCAACGGATCTTGGCGCTGCTCGTCATGTTGGGGCGTCGCGCCCCCCGGTCGCGCGTGGCAGGTGAACTATGGCCGGATCAGGACCAGGCCCGCGCGCTGTCCAACCTCCGCTCGGCGATATGGCGGATGCCGGAGAGCGCGCGCAACATCATTGGCCGTTGCGGCGCGTCGGTCACGCTGCTCGAGTCACTGGCCGTCGACCTCGACGAGGCGGCTGCCGTCGCACGTCGGCTGCACTCGCCCCCGACGAGTACCGCCGCGATGACGGTCGACCGGGAACTCCTGTTGGACGACCTCCTCCCCGGCTTCGACGAGACGTGGTTGGTCGTCCCTCGTGAACAACATCGGCAGCGTCGCCTCCACGCGCTCGAAACACTCGCACTCGACGATCTGGAGAGCGGCCGGCCGCTCGATGCGGTCGATACAGCACTTGCCGCTGTCGCGGCCGAGCCGCTGCGCGAGTCCGCGCAACTCCTGTTGGTGCGTGCGCATCTCGCCGCCGGCAACCGCGCCGCAGCCCGCGATCAGTTCCACCGGTTTCGCCACCTACTGGCGACCGAGTTGCAGGTCGAGCCGAGCGCGGCGATGACCCAGTTGGTCAACCAACCGGACCCCGCCTCCAGCAACTCGCGCGGTGACACGACCGTGACAGTGGTCCACTGAACTGAGTCCGTGGACCACGACACAACCGTCGACATGACCATCGTGGTTCGGGTCTGGCTCGAACCCCATGACCGCGAGATCCGATCCCGCCTGGTCGTCGTTGGCGATGATGAGGAAGTGACGGCTCGAGGAGCCACTGAGATCGAGCGCGCCCTGCGTTCGTTGATTAGCCGTTTCATCGCCGCCAATTGAGACGCGACGACGCCGCGACGATGACGCAACGATGACGTCATAACAGCGGTCACGGCGATGCGTCAGGTAGAGGAGTTTGATCGCGAAACACCCACGCGAAGGACTTGTCATGACCGACACGATGGTGCGCGATGCACCCCCCGCCACGACGAACTACAGCAAGACCCGCGATACCGAGATCGCCGGAGCGACACGCGATGAAGATGACGCGCGCCCGTCGGCGGTACGTCTCCGATTGCTCGGCGGCTTCCAGCTCTCACTGGACGGCGCACCGGTCGAGCTACAACCTTCGGTGCAGCGGCTCACTGCATTCGTGGCATTGACGCCTCGCGGCGTCGGCAGAATGTTCACCGCGTTCCAGTTGTGGCCCGACAAGTCCGAGAAGCGTGCGCTGGCGAACCTCCGTTCCACTCTCTGGCGCTTGAACCAATTGCGGGTGCCGGTGATCGACGTGTCACCGATGAAGCTCGCTCTGGCGCCCAACGTGTGGCTGGACACTCGAAACGAAGCGAACGAGTTCATCGACTCGGTCGAGATCGGCGGCGTCCCCGCACCGTTCCAAACCCTGCTGACTGATCTTCTTCCGGACTGGTACGACGACTGGCTGATCGTGGAACGGGAGCGGATCCGTCTCCTGCGGCTCGCGGCGCTCGAGGCGCGCGCCCGTCAATCATTTGCAGCGGGCAACACGACGATGGCCATCCAGTTCGCCTTAGCCGCACTATCTATTGAGGGAGCGAGGGAGTCTGCCCATCAGCTTGTCGTCAAGGCTCACCTCGCCGAAGGCAACGAGTGCGAGGCGCGACGGGAGCAACTTCGGTTCGAACGCTGCCTTGATGAGGCAACCGCCTGAGTGGGGTCACTCACAGCGACCCGCCGAACGGGGAGTACTTCAGATGAGCGATGTCAGCTGGTCTAGCTGCACTTAGACCCGAGCGAGTGGCGGGAATCGAACCCGCGTTAACGGCTTTGCAGGCCGGTGCCTAACCTCTCGGCCACACCCGCGTCGATCACGACTGTGCCAGGCAGGTGCGCAACCACCCAGGGTTGGGATCGCGGTGATCGCAGCGCGCTCAGATCCGGCCGCGACTCGCGCGGTAAGAGGCAGCGCATCCGAGCGCGGCCAGTCCGGCGAACACCGCGAACATCCACCGGGCAGCGCCCGCGCCGCCATGATCTGTCATGTTCACCACCACCCCGGCCAACCCGGCGCCGAACGCCCCACACATCAGTTGGACGGTGTTGATGGCCGCTGCGGCCGTGGCGCCTTCGCCCGGGGCGTCGACGCTGCCCATCGCCCAGGCGGACAGGTGGGGCCAGGCCATGCCGACCCCGCACCCGGTGATGAACAACGCCACCACCCACACCGCCACCAGTCGTGGTGATGCGTCGTCAAACTGACTGACCGCGGCCAGGGTCAGTCCGAGAGCCATCACCAGAGGTGCGACGGCGACAATCCGGACAACGGCCCGGGTTCGGTTCACCGATGCGCTGACGATCTCACTCACGGTCCAACCGACGGATAATGCGACAGCGACGAAGCCGGCCACCACCGGAACCAAGTGCGCCAATCGCTGACCGAACAGCGGCACGTACATGTCGGCCATGGTCGCCGCCATCAGCAGGCCCAGCGTGGCGTAGATCCACTTGAGTGGCCCGGGGCGGAAAGCGCTGGGCGGCAGCACCGATGCACCGCCGCGACGGTCCACCCACAGGAACACCGCCACCAGGATGGCGCCGCCGACGAGCAGGGCCGCAGTGGCGGGGAGGTGACGCGGGATTCCGGCAGCGCTGACCATCATCGCGGCGCCGCCCAGCGACAGCAGCGACCACACCGGAATACGCCAGGCGGCGTGGACTGACGCGGGGGAACGCCCCGGCAGCGCCAGCGGCACCAGGGCCGCGATCGCCGCGGTGAGAATCGCCAACGCGCCGAACGCCCAGCGCCATACGCCGAATTGGGCGAACAATCCGCCGGCCGCCGGGCCGACCAACGTCCCGACTCCCCACATCGCCGACACCAGCGCCGACGCGCGGGTCCACAACCATTGCGGCAGAGCCGAATTGATCACGGCATAGCCCAGGCCGGCGAGCACACCCCCGGCACCGCCTTGCACCACCCGGCCCATCAGCAGAACTTCCATGCTCGGGGCGGATGCGCATACCAGGCTGCCGACACCGAACACCCCGGCGGCCAGAAGGTATACCGCCCGAGGGCCGAACCGGGCCAACAGCGCGCTGACCGTCGTCGCCGCGACCACCGAGGCGACCAGGTAGACGGTGGTGACCCAGGCGTAGAACCGTTGGCCACCGATGTCGGCGACTGCGCTGGGCAGCAGGCTGATGGTGAGAAATTCGTTGGTCGCATACAGCAGGACGCCACCGGCGAGCACCGTCGAGATCCCCAGGTAACGGGAGCCCAGCAGGTCACGCCAGGCGCCCGACCGGACGGCCGGCGACTCGGTCACCCCATCACCGTAGGGCTTCAGCAGAGATCGAGTTCACCAGGTCATTTCAACCCGGCGGCATCCATGCCGCGCAGTTCCTTCTTCAGATCGGCGATCTCGTCGCGGATCCGGGCCGCGAGCTCGAACTGCAGGTCGCGCGCCGCGGCCATCATCTGCTCAGTCATGTCCTTGATGAGGTCGGCGAGTTCGGCGCGAGGCATGTTGGTGGTGTCGCGACCCTCGAACACCCCCGCGCTCACCGAGCGGCCGGGTTGACCCTGTGCGCGCCGGCCACGCGACGAGTTGCGGCCGGAGCCGCCGATGGGGACCGCCTCGCCGGCCTCGGTGTCAGAGGCTTCGCGGTAGACCTGGTCGAGGATGTCGGCGATCTTCTTGCGCAGCGGCTGCGGGTCGATCCCGCGTTCGGTGTTGTAGGCGATCTGTTTGGCCCGGCGTCGGTCGGTCTCGTCGATGGCTTCCTTCATCGAATCGGTGATCTTGTCGGCGTACATGTGCACTTCGCCGGACACGTTGCGCGCGGCGCGGCCGATGGTCTGGATCAGGCTGCGCGGTGAACGCAGGAAGCCTTCCTTGTCGGCGTCGAGGATTGCCACCAGCGAGACTTCGGGCAAGTCGAGCCCCTCCCGAAGCAGGTTGATGCCGACCAGCACGTCGTAGTCACCGAGACGCAACTGGCGTAGCAATTCGACCCGTCGCAGGGTGTCGACCTCGGAGTGCAGGTAGCGCACCCGGATACCCATCTCCAGCAGGTAGTCGGTCAGATCCTCGGCCATCTTCTTGGTCAGCGTGGTGACCAGGACCCGCTCGTCCCGTTCGGCCCGGGTGCGGATCTCCCCGATCAGATCGTCGATCTGGCCCTTGGTCGGTTTCACGATGACCTGGGGGTCGACCAGACCGGTCGGGCGGATGACCTGCTCCACGAACTCACCGCCGGACTGGCTGAGCTCGTACGGCCCGGGCGTCGCCGACAGATACACCGTCTGGCCGATCCGGTGGGCGAACTCCTCCCAGGTCAACGGCCGGTTGTCGACCGCCGAGGGCAACCGGAACCCGAACTCGACGAGATTTCGTTTGCGGGACATGTCGCCTTCGTACATGCCGCCGATCTGCGGCACGGTGACGTGGGACTCGTCGATGACGAGCAGGAAATCCTCGGGGAAGTAGTCGATCAGCGTCGCCGGCGCCGATCCGGCCGGCCGGTCGTCGATGTGGCGGGAGTAGTTCTCGATGCCGGAGCAGAACCCGACCTGACGCATCATCTCGACGTCGTAGTTGGTGCGCATCCGCAGGCGCTGCGCCTCCAACAGCTTGCCCTGACCCTCCAACTCGGACAGCCGCTCCTCGAGTTCCCGCTCGATCGACGAGATGGCATGCGCCATCCGCTCGGGTCCGGCCACGTAGTGCGTCGCGGGGAAGACCCGCAGTGAGTCGACCTTGCGGACCACCTCACCGGTCAGCGGGTGCATGTAGTAGAGGCCCTCGATCTCGTCGCCGAAGTATTCGATGCGGACCGCGAGTTCCTCGTAGGACGGGATGATCTCCACGGTGTCCCCGCGGACCCGGAACGAGCCCCGGGTGAAAGACATGTCGTTGCGGGTGTATTGAACGTCGACGAGCATCCGCAGCAGCCCGTCCCGCGGAACTTCGTCGCCGACTTTGAGTTCCACCGAGCGGTCCAGGTAGGACTGCGGGGTGCCCAGTCCGTAGATGCATGACACCGACGCCACCACCACCACGTCACGCCGGGACAGCAGACTCGAGGTCGCCGAGTGGCGCAGCCGCTCCACGTCGTCGTTGATCGAACTGTCCTTCTCGATGTAGGTGTCGGTCTGCGCGATGTACGCCTCGGGCTGGTAGTAGTCGTAGTAGGAGACGAAGTATTCAACGGCGTTGTGCGGCAGCATCTCCCGAAGCTCGTTGGCCAACTGCGCGGCGAGGGTCTTGTTCGGAGCCATGACGAGCGTGGGCCGCTGCAGACGTTCGATGAGCCAGGCGGTTGTCGCTGACTTGCCGGTACCGGTGGCGCCGAGCAGGACGATGTCCTTCTCCCCCGCCTGAACCCGGCGCTCGAGCTGCTCGATGGCCGCGGGCTGGTCACCGGCGGGTTCGTATTCACTGACGACCTCGAAACGTCCTCCGCTGCGCACGACGGTGTCCACCGCGCGGTACTCCGAGTGCGCGACAACCGGATGCTCGGTAGCGAAGGCCATGGATCCAGAGTAAGCGGGGGCACCGACAGGTTCAGCGCCGCGCGGCACCCCCATATGCTGGTCGCCGTACACCCACCGAAACGCGAGCTCTTCGACCTGACCGCGCGGACCAACACCGATCCCAAAGGCATCGTCCGCGCGGTGGATGTGTTCACCCTCAAACCGTGGGGGCTCTACATGGCCCGCCCCACGCCGGGTCGCGCCCAGTTTCACTACCTGCAATCCTGGCTGCTGCCCACGCTCGGGCTGCGGGCCAACGTCTTCCACTGGAACCCGGGGCACCAGCGTGACCAGGACTTCTATCTCGACGTCGGCGACATCACCGTTGACGGGGACGTCTGGCGAAGCGAGGACCACTACGTCGACCTGGTGGTGTACACGGGTCAGCGCACCGAGATGGTGGACGTCGACGAATTGCTGGCAGCCCATCAGATGGGGCTGATCACCTCCGAGACCGCCGAACGCGCCATTCGCACAGCCGTGCGTGCCATCGACGGTTTGGCCGCCCACGGCCGCGACCTGCATGCCTGGCTGGCTGGCAACGGAATCGAACTGTCGTGGCAATGACAGCGTATTGTCAGCGAACATGAGTCCACCCGCACAAGCAGCCGCCACCGCGTTGCTGGTGTTCGCCTGCGCGCAGCTGGCTCCGGCACCGGCGTGGGCCGACCCGGAGCCGCTGCCCGTGCCGACGCCGGAGCCTGTGGCGCTACAGCAGACGCCGGAGCGGCCACTGCACAACGTCACCTACCGGGCCCGTATCGACGGCATTGCCCGGGGCGCGCTGGTCACTTACAAGATCAACGACACCCAGGTGCAGAGCGCGTCTCCGACGATGCTGCCCGGGCGTGTCTTCGAAGCGCAGACGGTATTGTCCGACGCGAATCTGGCGGGCATGCAGGTGTCGGTCCAGTGGCCCTACTCGGCCAATCTGCACTGCGAGATAATCGTCGACGACGCCACCGTCGCCCAGGCCGACCAGTTCATCCGCCCGCGGCTCACCCACGCCGATGACGACCCGGACTACGGCAAGCTGTTCTGCGGAGCGCCGCTGATCAGCGCGGCCGGCGCCGGCAACGTGGTCGCCACTGCGGTGGAACCGCCGGCACCGGCGACCCCCGCAGGCTAGCGGGGCTTCCAGCCCGTCGTGTCGGCCCACTGCCACGCCCTTCGGTAGGCGTCGAGAAACCAGGGCTCCCTGGGGTCGGCGGGGTCGGCGTGGGCACCCGTTTCCGACCCCCCCCGTGCCGCGGCCGCACGTTTGACCGCCAGGTAGTCAGCCTGCACAACCGGGTTGGCCGCCACCCAGTCGGTGAACAGAAGGGCGAACTGCTGATTGGGCCAGCCTTCCACCCTGATGTGCACGTCGGTCGGTTGACCGGGGTCGGCTGAGGCGTGAAAACGCTTGCTCCACAACGATTTGTCATCGGTGTGGTCGAACTCCGCGATTGTGCTGCGGGCATCGCGCTTGCTGACGTCGGCGGTCACGCGCTCCAGTCGGGGATACCCGGCGGCAAGCAGCGCCCCGGCCAGTTCGTCGGCTGTCGCCAGGGAATCGACACTCACCTGGATGTCGATGGTGTCCTTCGCGTCCAGACCGGGCACGGCGGTGGAGCCGATGTGATCGATGCGCCTTGCCCGATGTCCGCAGGCGGTGCTCAGCCGCGCCACGATGCGCCGGGCCGCGTCGGGCCAGGACGGATCGTAGGGCACCAGGCGTGGCGCGGCCGGCGCGGGCCGGCGCGCCTGCACGTTGTGGGCGAACGGGAGGATGCGCTGGTACCAGAGGTCGCGGGCGCGCTCCTTCAGCTCGCCGGCGCTGCCGGAGTTTTCCAGCCAGACATCGGCGACGGCGCGCCGCTGCTCCTCTTCCGCCTGAGCCGCGATCCGCGCCCGGGCGTCCGCCTCGCTGAAGCCGCGATTTTCGATGAGACGGCGCACTCGGATTTCGACGTCGGCATGCACGATGACGACCAACGGGAACATCGGCGCCAGCTGCGACTCGACGAGCAGCGGGATGTCCTCGACGATGACGGCATCGTCGGCAGCCGCGGCGATCAGTTCCGAACGCCGGTGCGCGACAAGGGGATGCACGATGCCGTTGAGGGTCGTGCGCTTCTCGTCGTCGCTGAACGCGATGGCGGCCAGTGCGGGACGGTTCAATACGCCGCCGCCGTGCAGGATTCCCGCACCGAAGGCGTCGACGAGCTTGGCCAGGCCCTCGGTCCCCGGTTCGACCACCTCGCGGGCAATGACATCGCCGTCGACGACGATTGCGCCGCACTCACTGAAAACCGCCGACACCGTGGACTTTCCGGAGCCGATCCCGCCGGACAAACCGATTCGCAGCATCAGGCCAGTCTGTCAGGACCCCGGATCGAAGAACTCCCCGGCTCCAGGGAGCCGGGGAGTTCTTCGTGAGCGTGGTGAATCAGGCGCTGCCGGCCAGCTTCTCGCGAAGCGCTGCCAGCTGGGCGTCGCTCGCCAGCGATCCGCCGGCCGACTCGTCCGACCGCGACGAGCCGTTTGCCGACGACGACGGCCGGGCCGCCTCCTCGGCCTCGGCCGCGGCGAACTTCTCCATCTGGGTGGTGTGCATCTTGTGCCGGCGCTCGGCCTCGGCGTAACGGGCCTCCCACTCGGTGCGCTGCTTGTCGAAGCCGTCCAGCCACTCGTTGGAGTCGGCGTCGAAGCCCTCGGGGAAGATGTAGTTGCCCTGCTCGTCGTAGCTGTCGGCCATGCCGTACTTCGACGGGTCGAACTCCTCGGTGTAGTCCTCGTTGGCCTGCTTGAGGCTCAGCGAGATCCGGCGGCGTTCCAGGTCGATGTCGATGACCTTGACCATGGCGTCGTCCCCGACGGCCACCACCTGGTCCGGTACCTCGACATGGCGCTCGGCCAGTTCGGAGATGTGTACCAGGCCTTCGATGCCCTCCTCGACACGGACGAACGCGCCGAACGGAACCAGCTTGGTGACCTTGCCCGGCACGATCTGCCCGATCGCA
>CAYLWH010000019.1:38186-47467 GCA_964387245.1 uncultured Mycobacterium sp. | reverse complement strand
CCGTCACCTCGAAGTGCTCGCGGTGCAGATAGCTGGCGACCACGTCGGCCAGCGGTGCCTCGTCGTCGACCACCAGGGCGCGATAGCCCAGGTCGGCACCGCCCGAAGCGGCCTCGGAGATCAGATCCATGCCTTCATCGTGCCGCGCCGCCGCCGCATCTGCGTCTTGAGCGAATCTTCGCACTGCTGCGACGCCAGCACTTGAGTTAGGTGAGGCTTCACGCGCTGGGCACGGTTACTCCAGATTCCAGTTGATCACCTGAAAGGTGATCATGCCGACGCAGACGATCACGCCGAGGTAGGGAACCGCGGCGGGGACTGTGATGTATTCCGGGTGTGCGGTGTCGCGCCGCTTGAGGGCGATCAGTGACGCATTCACCAGGGTGAAGATGATCAGCACCAGCAGGCTGGCGAGTTGCGCCAATGACACCAACGGCAGCAGCGCGGTGCCGATGATCATGGCGACGAGCACCACCAGGGTCGCGGTCACCGGAGTCTTGAAGTCCGCGTGCACATTTGCCAGGCGGCCGATGATCCAGCCCTCCCTGGCCAGCCCGTAGAGAATTCGTGAGCCCATGATGATCTGGACGATGACCCCGTTGACGGCGGCGACCATTCCGATGAGGCTCAACAACGCGGCACCGCTCGCACCGCTTCGTTCGACGACGAGGCTCAGCGGCGCATCGCTGCCGGCCAGTTCGGCCGGGGACACCAGCGTCGTCGCGGCGATGACGACCAGCAGGTACAACACCGTCGAGACGACCAATGCGATCAGAATGGCCAGCGGCATCGTCCTGCTTGGTTCTTTGACCTCCTCTGCCACGTTGACCATGTCCTCGAAGCCGATGAAGGCGTAGAAGGCGAGGAACGCGCCGGCGAACACCCCGCCGAGGCCGACGGCGGGATCGATCGCCAGCATGCCCCGAACATCGGCCTGTGGGAACGCATTCCGGCAGAACCAGATGACCAAAAGCAGGCCCAGCACCTCCAAACCGGTGAGAATAGCCGCGGTCTTGGCCGACTCGCCGATTCCCTTGATCGTTATCGCCCCGAGGACGGTAAGTAGCCCGACGCTGGCCGCCAGAGTGGGAACCGAGACGAACGATTTCAGATACCCCGCAAAGCCCTGCGCCAGTGCCGCCGCCGACGCGACGCCGCCGGCAACCATCGCCAGGCCGATCGCCGTGGACAGCCAGCGTTTGCCGAACGCTCGGTGCAGATACACCGAGACGCTCGCGCTGACCGGGTAACGCCCGGAAAGTTCCATGTAGGAGAACGCAGTGATCCCGGCGGTGACCATCGCCAGCACGAAGGCCAGGATGGTGCTCGACCCGGCGAATCCCGCCACTTTCCCGATGAGCACATAGATGCCGGCGCCGAGGATGTTGCCGAGGCCGTAGAGGGTCACCAGGGGCAGTCCGAGCGCTCTACGCAACCCGGCGTCCTCGCCCACGAGTCGATCCTAGTGCCCCCTTGCGGCCGGCAAGCTCCGTCGAGCGGTCAGCGTTCCTTGCCTGAAGTCGGCGCTGGCTCGCATTGCCGACCTCCCGGTCGGCACCGGAGCCACGAGGTGACGCCGACCTTCGGGCCCGTGTATGGTTGTTTGTTACCATTTTGCCAATTAATTGGTAGAATGGTGCCATGTACGTCACAGTCGACCGAGTGGGACGGGTTGTGATCCCAAAAGCGCTGCGCGTCGCGCTGGGAATCACGCCGGAGACGCAACTTGAGCTGATCCCAGACGGATCCGGCCTCAGGATCGAGCCCGTCCGTCGCCGCCAACGCTCTATCGATACCAGCGACGGGCTGCCAGTACTGGCCAATGTCGAGGGTGTCGTGCTGACGGATGACGACGTGCGCCGGCTCCGTGATGACACTCAACGGTGACCGTTGGGCGTGTGACACCAGCGTTGCCATCGCCGCTCTCGATCCGACCCACGAAGCGCACCCGGCCTGCCGCCGAGCCCTGGTCGAGCATCGTCCTGCGCTTGCCGGGCATGCCATGTTCGAGACGTATTCGGTACTGACCCGGCTACCACTTCCACTGCGCCTGAGTGCGGGCCAAGCGGCCTCGGTACTGGCTGCGGCTTTCCCAGAAGACTGTTGGCTGGACGCGACTGGTATCCGCAACCTTCGCGAGCGATTTGTCGACCTCGACATCGTCGGAGGATCCGTCTACGACGCGCTCGTCGGTCAAGCCGCCATCACCAATCACCGCACACTGCTCACCCGTGATCGTCGGGCCGAGCGCACTTACCGCTCGCTCGACGTCAACTACCGGTTCGTGGGCTGACCCAGCACCTCGACGGCGCAGCGCAGTCGAGGTGCCTTCGCGAGCCGTGCTTCCGCGGTGACTAGGACGCTGTCGAGCCCCTCGGCCAACGCAATGTAGGCGGCATCGTAGGTTGTCAAGACGTGCCGCAATTCCCAAATCCGTTCCAGCAGTGGTTGATGCGATGCCCGATGTAGTGGCAGCTCGGCGAGATCGATGAGCGCGCTCGCGTACGTCGCGCCGACATCAGCTTGGCAGCGACATGACGTCGCCACACCGACGCCACTTCCGGGGATGGCACACCGTGCCGGCTCGGACGAACGCCCACCGAAGTTTGTCGGACCGCCGGCGCACTCTGGTCACAACCACTACGGAAAGGTGCGGCCATGTGCTGGCAATGTGATCATCCCGATGCCACGACGGAGGACTACCTGGACGAGGTGCGGGACATAATCAGGGGGCACGGCTGGGCGGTTCAGTTCGTCGAAAGTGAGAAGCGGCCGTTCGCCTACACGATCGGACTACACGACCTCGGCCTGCCCGAATTGTTGATGACCGGACTGCCGCCGCGGACCGTCCACCGCGTGCTGAACTCCATTGCGCACCTGATGGTTGACGACGGGACCGTGCTGGCGCCGGCGATGCACATCGATTACGAGGACAGGTTTCTCATCGAGGTAGTCGAGGTCGAACATCCCGACGTGCATCTCAAATTCGCGATTGCCCTGTGCGGCCCACAGATTCGTGCCCTGCAACTCGTCTGGGCCGACGACCGCGGCCGTTGGCCGTGGGAGCCCGGATGGGGATACGGTCGGCGTAGGCAACCGGTGCTCGGCGTCCGAACGCCGTTGGGTGGCCCTAATTCATCGGCCGTGCAAAGGAATTGCAGCTAGTTGCCGTAGAGATGTAGCGCCCGCGCCGTCACCGTCGCCACCTCGCCGCTGAGGCCGGCGATGGGTGGACCGCCGCGCTGGTGGATCACGTTCGCCAGGACAACCACGTAAGTGTCCGAGCCGGGGTCCATCCACAGCGTCACTCCGGTGAAGCCGGTGTGGCCGAAGCTGCCGACGGGGAAGATCATGCCGCGGGGTCTGGACTGATCCGTATCGATGTCCCAACCGAAGCCGCGGAGGTCTTGTCCCGCTATCGCCGGATAGTTCGGGGCGAGCAGGGAATCTGTTGCACCAGCGCCACTTTCGAGAGCCTCCCGGCTGGCGGTGTTCGCCGCGTCGAGTTGTCCAGCGTTGTGTCCGGGCTGCTGCGGAGTGGTCATCAACTCCAGGGTGGGTTGCATCAGCGGAAACGTGCTCGGACGGCCGGCGAGACGATCGAGAAGGGCCTGTGCGTACCGGCCGATATCCGTCACCGTCGAGAATGCCCCGGCACTGCCGGCCACTCCGCCCATGCGGCGTGCGGTCGGGTCATGCACGGTCCCGCGAAGCAATTGACCGTAGTTGGGGTTGATGCCCGGGGTGTCTTCGTCATGCGCCGTCGGTGCGACGCGCGCCAGCAGTCCGGTGCTCCAGGTACCTGCCGGACACTGGCCTGCCCACGGTGCGTACTGACCGAGAGCGACTGCCGTTCCCCGGATCTCGTGCGGGCCACATGCCTCGGTCGCAGGAAGGTAGTGGGTGTCCGACATGCCCAGCGGCGCAAAAACCTTGTCCGGCACATAGACATCCAAAGGTTCGCCGGTGATCCTCTCGAGGAGCGCGCCGACGATGATGAAGTTGATATCCGAGTAGTGGAAGGTCTCACCGGGATCGAATACCACCCAGGCGGCGAGCGCACGGTGAACGCCTTCGGCCTTGTCGGCGCGGTCCAGTCCCCAGGGACCGTCCAGGCTCAGATCTCCCGCTATGCCCGAGGTGTGGGTGAGCAGCATGCGCAACGTCACCCGGGCACGTCGGGGGTCATTGGCGGGGTTGAAATCCGGCAGGTAGGTCTGCACGGGATCGTCGATCTGCACCCGGCCCTGTTCGTACAGCTGCAGGAAGGCGGTGGTCGTAGCCACGCTCTTGGTCAACGACGCCAGGTCGAACAGCGTGTCCGCGGTCATCGGCTCGGCGGGTGCCGGTAACCCGTCCAGTCCCGGTTCGTGGGGCAGCTTGCGCGAGCCGAAGGCCTGACGGAAGACGACCTTGCCGGCATGCCCGATCTGGACCACCGCACCGGGCATCCGATGCGCCGCGATCGCATCGTTCATGAGCTGGGAGACGGGTGTGAAGTCATACTCGGAGGCCACGTTCGGCGCGGCGGCCGTCGGCGTGGTGGGCGTCGGCTCGGGGGTGCCCGGCGCGATGATTGCCGACGCGGTGGTTGTCGGCGTGCTGGTGCCCAAAGGGTGCCCTGCATGTCCGCATGAAGGGGCCGCAGCGATGGTGAGCAAGAAGGTTCCAACCGCGCAGAGCCGGGTGACGCGCGATCCTGACACGGTCATGATGGCGTCGCGAAGGTCGCTTCAGCTGCTGGTTCGCGCACGCGCCGATCGTAAGCCCCGTGGTTGGGAACGGCGCCAGGCGATCAGCACGCTGCAGTGTGGTCTGGAGGCTGTCGGCTGGTGTTCGTGATGCCGCTACGTTGGGCAGGCCGGCGGACGGTGCGGTGGGCGGATCACCAACGCACGGGCTGGTGGCGCACCACCCTCAGCGCCTTACGGCCTGTGCCCTCCTGCGGAGCCGCTACGCCCGACCCGCACCGCTGCTCAAGGTGTGTCGGTATCGGTGCCGCAGCGGTTGCGCAGGTCGACCATCGGCTGGCGGATGGCTTGGATTTCGGCCTGCTCGCGCGGATTGGCTGCCAGGTAGTCCCGCACCCGTTGACGGACCTCTTCGCGCGGCAGGTCGGCAAGGCTGCTGAAGTAGTCGTTCACCCAGGGGTGAGTGAACAGATAAACCGACGTTCCCGCCGAAACGCTCGACGCTACCTGCGCCAGGTCACCGGCGGTGCAGTTGGGAGGGCGATCGGCCAGCGCTGACGGGGCCGCAGCAAACAATGCACTAGCGACTGCGCCGAAACCGATCGCACCAACAACCGCGCGATGGGCCAGTCGGGCATTGAGCAACATGTCGGACTCCTTTGATTAGGTACGAAGAACCATTCGACTGCAATGCAAAGCTAAACAGAATCGGTCGCGACTTTCTTGGATTGCGGGCAACTCATTGCGCGAAACCCGCTATGGAACCCCCGTGGCCGGATCTTGCCTCGGGATTCCTGCGGGGTTTGCGGAGCGCGCTAGCCCTCGCCGCGCTACCTGCGGCCACGGCCGCCACCACCGACTTTGGGGACGTTGACGTTGGGGACATTGACTTTCGGGATGTCGACTTTCGGCGGGTGGAAGTCCGGGACGATGTCGACGACGTCATTGGGAACCTTGAAGTCCGGGACGATGTCGGCGATGTCGTCGCCGACCTTCACGTTGGGCAGGTTGACGTTGCCGGGGACGTTGGGCAGGTTGACGTTGGGCAGGTTGACGTCGGGGACCTTGACGTCGGGGACCTTCACGTTGGGCAGGTTGACGTTGCCGGGGACGTTCGGCAGGTTGACGTTGGGGACGTTGACGTCGGGAATGTCGAGGTCGGGGATATCGATGTCGGGCCCGGGAATGCCGGGGCCGGGAATGTTGGGGCCGGGAGCTTGCGGAACGGGAGCGTCAAAACTCACCTGGGCATTCGCCGGACTAGCCGTTAGTGCGGTGATAATAGTCACGCCCAGAGCGGCGGGCGCTAGCGCTAACGCCGCTGCGGTACGGGTGGGTCTAATGCGCATTTCAGAAGTGTCCTTCCCGATGGTGTCACGCTAGGTCAATAAACTTACAACCCCGGGCAGGAATGGGGAGCAAGTATCGGTGTCCCCGACACAGCCAGTTTGATTCTGAGCAGTCAACACCGCATCGGGGGTACCACGGGCAAAGGCCGGGGCCTGGAACCCGATTCGGCTACCCGAATCACTATCTCCGGGCCATCAATGTTGTCTGTGGTCTCGTGCTGCCGCCCGAAACCGTTCAGCGGTCGCTGGCCTGCTGCGCGAAGAGTCCTTTGCGGGCCAGTATCAGGCCGCTGACCACCAGCACCCACGCCGGGAAGGCCAACGCCGCCCACATGCTCACGTCGCCGATGACCAGCAGCCCCAGCGCCACCAGATAGCTGACAGCCACCAGCCAGCGCGGCATCAGACCCGTCTTGAGCCAGATGGTGGCCAGCGACATCATGAACACCGCCGCCATCCGGATGGCGTAGGTCTTGGTGATCGCCAGCACGACAAACTTGCCGAAGTCGATCACCTGAGGGTGGGCGACCGGATCGATGACGCCTTTGCTCGCCACGAGTGCGGCGGCGACCCCGGTCGCGACGAACATCAACGCGAGGAAAAGCAGTCCGCTGCCCAAGAACACCGTGGCGAAGAACCGGTCCTCCAACGGACCGAGGCTGTCGCGCACCACGGCGATGAACCACAGGAAGCTGATCCCGGCGAACGGCATCAGCACCGTGGCGATGGCGATGCCGCTGTGCTGGGTGGTCAGCCACCCCGTCGCGTCCTCGGCTTCCTCCGGCATGTTGTGCCGGATCAGAAACACCGTCGTCCCGAACAGCACGGCGAACAACACTCCGGCAAGCGCCGCCGCCCGCGGCGTCCTCAACGGACGCACGGGGGACGCAGAAGACAGACCCGACGGCGCAGACACCGCACCATCGTCTCAGAGCACCCGACGCAAGGGCAGAGATTTCAACGGGTGAGTGCCCCAATGGGCGAAACGAAACGGGCGACCGCCCGGATCCGGGACGATTACTGACGCAGAGCGGTCCCGGTTCCTCACCGAGCGGTAGGGAACCGGGACCGTAAGCCACACCCCGTTGCTGGGTCTCGGGAATCTCAGACGGCGGGCTGTGCCGTCTCCTGGGCGCTACACCAACACCAAAGTCACACGAGACCGCGCCGGGGTGGGCAACTGGTTACTTGTCGAGGTCGTCGACCTCTGCCGCGAGTTCCTTGAGGTGCTCAAGGAACTCCCCGCCAAGAAGGGCCCGCACGACTCGTAGGTGTTCGACGACCAGCTTCGTGCGAAGCATCAGCCGCTTGAACTCCTTGCTGGAGCGAACCTCGCGGAGCTGATCCTCGCTGCCCCGCACCACGAAGAAACCACCGATATTTGTCGGTGCCGCAGGCCCGGTGATACCCACCACGGCACCCTCGACAGCCCCTGACTTCTCGAGGCCCTCGAAATACTCCCGCGCGGCCGTCAAGACCCTGATGGCGCGCCGCTCACGGCCTTGCCGAACCTCGTCCCAAACGATGAACACGGCTACATCAGCCATTACCCTTTTCCTTCCCGGAGGGCGTCCAATTTGTGCCCCCACGTAGCCGATCCTGCCCCAGACCGCTCTGGGCCCGCAGGGGGTTTGGCGGATCAGCAGAGATGATTCAGCGACTTGCCAGGTCAGGACCGGATCAGCCCCAGAGGTTGATGACCTCACCCACCGGCTCGCCGGCGGCCAGGGCGGCCATCATCAGCACCCGCGCCTGGCTCGGCCGCAGGTTGGGTACCATCACCGCGCCCGCCTTGACCATGTCGCTGCCGGGACCGTACGCGTCGATGACCTGCCCGGCCGGGACGCGGCTGCAGATTCCGAAGGCCACGCCGGCCGGTGCGTGCCGGCGCACCGCGTCCACCACCCCGTCACCTGCGTTGCCGGATCCCAGCGCCTCCACCACGATTCCGCGCGCTCCCGCGGCGACTGCGGCATCGATGGGACCCGGGCCGTCGCCTGGAAAGGCCGCGACAATATCGACCCGCGGCGCACTGGCCGTCGACACGTCGCCCACAAATGGCCGCCGGGCGGGATGGTTCCGCGTGAAGGTGCCGTCGGCGACGGACCCAACCGGTGGCGTGCCGCCGAACGCGCGGAGATCCTGGGTGTCCGTCTTGTGGGTCCCCAACGCTTGAAACACGTCGCCCGCGAATGTGATCAGCACGCCTTGATCGCGTGCGGCGGGACTGGACGCCACGGTGATCGCATCCCGCAGGTTCATCGGACCGTCGGCGTCCGGGCTGTCGGAACCGCGCTGCGCCCCGGTCAGCACAATCGGGGCAGATCCGATGTACGTGACGTCCAGCCACATCGCGGTTTCTTCCATGGTGTCGGTGCCGTGGGCGATCACCACGCCAGCTGCTCCGCCCGCCACCGCCTTCTTCGCTGCGGTTCCGATGACATCCCAGTCGGGCGGCGTCAACTGTGAACTGTCCTTCTGCATCACATCCACGACCTGGACGTCGAGGCCCGCGGCCAGTTCTGCACCGCGGATCGTCGGGCGGCGCACACCGTTGGCATCGGTGCTGGTCGCGATGGTCCCACCGGTGGTGATCACCACGACTCGTCCCGACCGCCCCTCGTTGCCAACCGACGCCGTCACCAGGGCCGTCCGGTCAGCGGAAGCGGACGTTCAGCGTCGCCAGGCCGAAAATCTTCCGGCCACTCGAGCGAGCGGCGACCAGGACGACACCGGTACGGGTTGCCGGGTCCAGCGACTTGATCCGCCCGCTGAATTCGATATCGCAGCCACCGATGGCCGACACGACCGCGGGCTGGGACAGCCGCACCGCGTAGCGGGTGACGGCACCGGGGTCGCCCGACCATGCGGAGCCGAAGCTGGCGCCCAACCCCATGGTGAGCATTCCGTGGGCGATCACATCGGGTTGCCCCGCCAGCTTGGCGATGTTCTCGTCCCAGTGCAGCGGATTGGCGTCGCCGGACACGCCGGCGTAGTTCACCAGGTCGCCGCGGGACAGTCGGGTGTGGTGCACGGGTAACTCGTCGCCGACCTTCACGTTGTCGAAGAACGGTGTCCCCGGCGTGCGGGTCGCGCCCGCCTCGGCGATCCGAACCTCGCCCGCGGGGCGGACTGCCTTCTGGTAGTCCACATCGGATCTGTCGACGCCGAGGAGGTTCACGTCGTGCATGATCACGTTCTGCACGGCCGGCCTGATCGCCGGATCGACCTCCTCGCCGGT
>CAYLWH010000019.1:35837-38086 GCA_964387245.1 uncultured Mycobacterium sp. | reverse complement strand
GACATCCCAGTGCGCGGGGTGATAGTCCTGCACCGCCCGGGCGAACTCACGCACCTTCTCGCGGCCGACCTGATAGGTGTCGTCCATCTGGTAGTAGTGGCCGACCCGCGATTCGAGTGCCGACGCTTCTGCTGCTGCGGTCATGAATCTGCTCAACTTTTCTGTCGGCGTGTTCGCTGAGGCCGATAGGCACACTACGCGCGGACACCGCAGCGATCGACCGGTGTCCGCATTCCGGCGACGCGTGGACCGTAGACGGCGAAACCCTACTGGCCGGCGTTACGGGCCAGGTCGATCGCGAACTGGTTCACGAAGTGCCCCGCCCGGGGTTCCCCGCGTCCGCATGACCCGTCGGATTCGCCCACACGTTTGATCCACAGGTAGGCGTCGGCGTGCGCGCCTGCGGTATCCGCGGTGGGCGGGGTGCCCAGCGCTCGGCCGTCGGGGTTACACCAGTTGAGCGGACCCTCGGGGGCTGGTCCGGCACCGTTGCGCGACGTGTCGATGACGTAATGCGAACCATTGGTGAGCCCCGACACCGCCTCGCCGTAGCCGATTTGCTCGTCGGTGGTGTAGTAGTTCGTCGTGTTGAGGCTGAAACCCCGTGCATGGTCCACACCGACCTGATTGAGGCGGGCTGCCATTTCCTCGGCGCTCAACCAGCGTGAGTGCCCGCCGTCGATGTACACGGCCGCGGCCGGGTTGCGGGTCAGCGTGTCGACGGCGTAGCGGATCAAGTCGAATCGTTCCTGACGCTGGTCGGCCGACAGACAGTCGGCCATGGCGAGCGCGTCCGGTTCCAGGATGATCGCCGCCGGCGAGGAGCCCAGACCGGATGCGACGGCGTCGATCCACTGACGGTAGCCGTCGGCCGTCGAGAACCCGCCCGCCGCAAAGCTCCCGCAGTCGCGATGGGGGAGTGCGTACAAGGTCAGTACCGGCATGGCTCCGGCAGCCTGCGCCGCGCCGGCGAGCCTGGACGCCGTGCCTGCGACGGTGCTGGCCGGGAATGCCTGGTCGAGCCAGTACGCCTGGGGCGTGTTGGCGACGGCGGTCAGTTCCGAACTGGGCGGATTGGCGTTGTTCGCGGCGACCATGGCCGCCGATATGGGGTCGACGTAGAAGGGCCTTCCGGCCAACGGGTTCGCCTCGTCGACCAGGCGTACCTCCGGGGTGGGTCCGACCTGCCCCGGATCGGCAAGACCAACCACGGCGGCGATGGCGGCAACCGCCAGGAAAGGGGAGACACAACGCGCGAGTGCTCCGACAGCTGAGGAAATCACCCCTGGAAAATAGCAATGCGCTAAGTGCCAACTCCCGACGACCCGGGATACCCGGGGGCGGTGGCCACCGGTGCGCTCAGGGCACGTGAGTCACCAGACGCGCACCCAGTCGATCAGCATGTCCGCGGGATAGGCACCGGGACCCGGATCGCCGCCGCCGGATCCGGCGACCGCCAGGCCCAGGATCGGAAACAGTTGGTAGCCGGGGGTATTGAACTGCCAGTCCGGCAGCGAATGGGCCGCAACGTCGAAGTACGGCCGCGCACCCTCGACGTAGTCCTTCCAGAACCGCATGCCGGCGTCATCCCACTGGACGCGCCAGGTATGCCATGCGCTGTCCACGGTTATCCCCTGGCTGACGTGTTGGCCGCCGTTCAACTTGGCGTGCACGGTGGTGCCCGCGGCCCAGTGGCCGTTGCCGTACCACTCCATGATGTCGACTTCGCCGCCGTTGACCGGGCTGTTGTTGGCCAGATACCAGGCCGGCCAACAACCCGGCGTCAGGCAGTTCAGCTTCATCCGCGCTTCCCAGGTGTGGCCGATACCGCCTCTCCACTTCCCGAACACCTTCCCGCTGTAGAAAGTGTCGCCGTCTTTGGCGGCGTGTAAGACCAGGTTGGACCGGCCGTCGAGGTAGACATTGCGGCGATCGTCACGGTACTGGCCCACGTTGCCGGGCAGCTCCCAGAACGTGGGATTCTCCATCGATTCGCGCTCCTGGGCCGGCTCCCATTTCGTCGGATCCGGGGCTGAACCGGCCGGCCCGTCGAATTCGTCCTGGAAGAGGTAGCCGCCGGGTGGTGGGGCGGTCGGTAGCGGCGGCCGGTCCAGGGGCACGTCGCGGCTGGTCGGAGACGCCGCAGCGGCGGTCGGAACGGGCATCGCGGCGGCCAGTGCGGCGATTCCGGCCAGAGAGATCGCATGTCGACGATTGAAGTCAGGCATGCGAACAGACAAGCGGGTAAA
>CAYLWH010000019.1:1417-35737 GCA_964387245.1 uncultured Mycobacterium sp. | reverse complement strand
CCGCCGGGGTTGTAGCGGTCGCCCTGCACACCGACCCGCGCGGCGAGCGCGTCGAGGTCGGACACCTCGTCGGCTGACAGCGCGACACGGGTGGCGCCGGCGTTCTCGTCGACCCGTTCCCGACGGCGGGTTCCCGGGATCGGCACGATCCACGGCTGCTGGGCCAGCAGCCAGGCCAGTGCGACCTGGCCGGGAGTGCAGCCCTTCGCCTCGGCGAGGGTGCGAACGTGGTTCACCAATGTTTCGTTGGCACTGATGTTCTCGTCGTTGAACCGCGGGATGGTGGTGCGTACGTCGCCCGCGGAGAACTGCGTCGACGCGGCGACGGTACCGGTCAGAAAACCCTTGCCCAACGGGCTGAAGGGCACGAACCCGATGCCCAGCTCCGCGCAGGTGGGCAGCACCTCGGGTTCCGGATCGCGGGTCCACAGCGAGTATTCGCTCTGCACCGCGGTCACCGGAGAAACGGCGTGGGCGTGCCGGATGGTTGCTGCACTGGCTTCGGAGAGCCCGAAGTGGCGAACCTTTCCGGCCGCCACAAGTTCGCCGACCGTGCCCGCGACGTCCTCGATGGGTACCGCGGGATCCACCCGGTGCTGATAGAACAGGTCGATCACGTCAATGCCCAGCCGCCGCAACGACGCATCGGCGACCCGCTTGATCTGCTCGGGCCGCGAATCCGTTCCGACCATCTTGTTGTCGACGATGTTCCAGCCGAACTTGGTGGCGATGACGACCTGGTCGCGCAACGGGGCGAGCGCCTCGCCGACGAGTTCTTCGTTGACATAGGGCCCGTAGACCTCGGCGGTGTCGAAGAACGTCACCCCGGCATGTTCGACGGCGTGGCGGAGAACGCCGATCATGTCGTCACGGTCGCCGGGGTTGGGACCGTAACTCTGCGACATCCCCATGGCGCCGAGACCGACCGCGGAGACCCTCAGACCTTGACCGAGTGTGCGTGTGTGCATGAATCCTCCTCAGGGTTCGGGTATTTCGATGCCGTACTTGGCGCGGGTGATGGCCTCGGGCTCCGGCCCACCGCGTATACCGGTGTCCAGCGCGTCGATGGCCGCAAGTTGCTCGGCGGACAGTTCGAAGTCGAACACGTCGAAGTTCTCCGCGATCCGCGACGGCGTCACCGACTTCGGAATCACCTGGCGGCCCTGCTGCAGATGCCAGCGCAGCATCACCTGTGCCGGTGTCTTGTCGTGCGCCGCGGCGATCTCACCGATCACCGGATCGGCCAACGTGGACCCGTGCTTCCCGTCGCGGTAGAACGTGATGCCGCCGACCGGCGACCAGGCCTGGTTCAGAATGCCGTGTTCGTCGTCGAATGCGAGCACCTCGGATTGCCGGAAGTACGATGCACCTCGATCTGGTTGACCGCGGGCACCACCTCTGCCGCGGCCAGTAGCCGTTCCAGGTGCACCGGCATGAAGTTCGAGACACCGATGGCACGGACCTTGCCGTCGGCATACAACTTCTCCAACGCCTGGTAGGCACCGATGGTCAGCGCGAACTCGTCCGGAAACGCCTGGTGCAGGATCAGCAGGTCGATCCGGTCGATCCCGAGCTTGCCGGCCGCCTTGTCGAACGCGTGCAGTGTTGCGGCATAACCGAAGTCGGTGATCCAGACCTTGGTTTCCACGAACACCTCGTCGCGGGCCAGGCCGGAGCGCCGGATCGCCTCGCCGACCTCACGCTCGTTGCCGTACGCGGCGGCGGTGTCGATGTGGCGGTAGCCGGTCTCCAGGGCGATCGACACCGCGGCGATCGTCTCCTTGGGCGGCGTCTGGAAGACGCCGAATCCGAGGGCCGGTATCTCAACGCCGTTGTTCAATGCGAACGTCGGAATGCTCATGCTTCGACGTTAGGCGCGGCGGCACCGTTGTAGAAGGGTCTGCTGTACCGGGTATCGGCAGTACCTGCCTGCGGCACGCCGATCCGCCTACGGTGAGGTCATGGCCACCATGGACCTGCGCAACGAGATCCGCGAGTTCCTCAGTTCGCGACGCGCGCGCCTGGGCCCCGAGCAGGCGGGCTTGCCGGCCTACGGCGGCAATCGCCGGGTCAAGGGTCTGCGTCGTGAGGAGGTCGCGATGCTCGCCGGTGTGTCGGTGGACTACTACGTGCGCATGGAGCGGGGCAGCCTGTCCGGTGCCTCGGAGGGCGTGCTGGACAGTCTGGCGTCGGCGCTGCAACTCGACGAAGCCGAGCGTGACCACCTCTACGCGCTCGCCCGCGAATCCGGATCATCAGGCAGCCGCCGAAAGCGGCGGGCACCGACCACTGTTCGTCCCGCGCTGCAGCAGGTGCTCGACGCGATCACCGACGCGCCGGCGTGGATCCGCAACGGTCGCCACGACGTGCTCGCGATGAACCAGCTCGCGCGGGCGTTGTACGCGCCAGTGCTCGCCGATCCGCGCCGTCCGGCCAACACCACCCGGTTCGTGTACCTGAATCCCGAAGCGGCCGGACAGTTCTTCGTCGACTACGACCAGATCGCCCGGGATGCCGCGGCGATGCTTCGCCTGGAGGCGGGCCGCAATCCGCACGACGACGCGCTCATCGCGCTCGTCGGTGAATTGTCCACCCGCAGTGAGCTGTTCCGACAACGCTGGGCGTCCCAGGACGTCCGGTTCCATCGGACAGGACGTAAGCGCCTGCGCCACCCGGTCGTCGGTCAACTCGACCTCGACTTCGAAGCGATGGAGTTGCCCGCCGAACCCGGTCTCCAGCTCAACATCTATACCGCTGCCGCGGACACCCCGACCGCCGACGCCCTCAAGCTGCTCGCGTCCTGGGCGGCCAGCCAAGAACGCCTGGCATCGGAGCACGCGCCGATCACAGGGTGACGAGAGTGTCCCCGCCTCCGTATCGTGACCCCTTATGAAGGACGCCGGAAGGTCGGACCCCGTCAACCGCCGGCAGTTGCTGCAACTGGCGGGCAGCCTCGGCGTGGCGGTGACGGTCGGCGCCTGTGCGAGCAGGACGGCGGTAGGTGCGCCAGCGCCGTCACCCAGCAGCGCGAGTCCACCGGCCGACGGCGAGGTGCCACCGAGGCCAGTCGATGCCCCCTCGGCCACCGATACACCGGTACAGGCAAGTTCGCCGACCACGCCGACGCCGGCCGGAACCTCGGCGATCGTGCTGTGCAGAAGTGCCTGGGGCGCCCAGCCCGCACGCCCCGGCGGCAGGCCCCACACCATCACCCGCATGACCCTGCACCACAGTGCTGTGGTCCTCGGCGACAACCGCAACGCGCCCGCCCGCCTGCGCCAGCATCAGCGGTATCACCAGGGTGATCGCGGCTGGATCGACATCGCCTACCACGCCGCAGTCGACCGCAACGGAAACATCTACCAACTGCGCACACCGGAACTCGCCGGTGACACCGCCACCGACTACGACACCGCCGGGCACTTTCTCGTTCTGTGTGAGGGCGACTTCGATCAGGAGGCCGTCTCCGAGGCTCAACTCGACAGCGCCGCAATGGCGTTCGCGTGGGCCACCCAACAGTTCCACGTCACCGGCGAGACTTTGACGGGCCACCGCGATCACGCCGCCACCACGTGCCCCGGCGCCAACCTCTACGCGCACGTCTCTTCGGGGGATATCCAGCGTCGAATGGACGGCCTACTGGCTGCCGGCCCGGTGAACCTCCGCGAAGTGTGCGGGCCGGAAGCAGCGACAAAGGTCGCAGAGATCGAGGCGGGCAGCTGAATTGCCCCGCGGGACAATCATGATCACTGCGCACATCGGCTCCCGAGGTGGTATTGACAACCGCACCACCAGTCCATGAGTCTCAGCGGGTGGAAGGCGCTGAGCGAGTTCAAGTATCGGCGACCGGATGGCGGTGTTCAAACAGCTCTTGACGTACAGGGCCCCTTCGTACTCGGCCACGACGTGGCCGGTGTGGTCACCAAGGTTGGCCCGGAGGTTTCGCAGTCGGTGACGAAGTTCTTGCCCGCTCACGCATTCAGCCGCCGCCGCGGTTCGGCCGCGGCCTGATCCTCATTCGGCGCCACCGATCTGGAGCGCGAAGGCATTGGCGATGGCACGGGCGAGAGCGGCTTCCTGTCGGTCGAACAGGAAGCCGAGGTGACGCCCGAGCGCTCCTTTGTCGATAGTGACGATGTTGTCGCAACTGATGACGCAATCGTGTTCAAGTCCGTTTGGTCTTCCGAGCGGTACTTCGGTGCTCAACCCCTTCACTGTGGTGGTGATCGGTGCCACCGTGACTCGCCGCATCGCGCTTCGAACGGCGGCACGGGTCAATACAACGACCGGCCGCGCCTTGTCCAGATGCGCGATGTGGATGTCTCGCATCAGTCGACGTCGACATTGCCGGATGCGGTCAAGCCGTCAAAGTCGTCGTAGTCGCCCCGCTCTTCCAGGATGCGGGCGTCGCGTTCGGCAGTCAGATGTTGCCGGTACATCGCGAGAGCACGCGCAAGGACCGCTGCTCGGGATCCCGCGCCATCGCGGACGAGCTGATCGACGTACCTCACGAGGTCGTCCGGCAGCCGCACGGCAATTTGAGTGGTCACCGGACCATACTACCGAATTGGTATTCAATCTGGGATGCAACATACCAGCGGCAACCACCGGTCATGTCGTTCCTCGTATGCGGGTGAGAGGTGTCGTAGCTGCGGACTGGCCGTCACCGTTGATACTCAACGCGCCGGAGTTCTCCGCGACACGCCGAAGTTTGTCAAGGTTGTCGATCCGCACTGCATCTCGACAGTGGCGTCGGGTTGACGCCGTTCTCTGTATTGCAGAGATCCAGTTGACGCTTTTTCCAGCTACCACGCATGCTGGTTTCCGGCAGAGGCGCTTCTGTGCGCACGGGGAAAGTTCTTGGAGGCGCGGTATGGCTGATCAGCGGCATGTTTACGACGATGTACGCCGCGGGATGATCCCCGCGCACATCTACAACGACGGGGACATCTTCGACCTCGAACGGGAGCGAATCTTCAGTCGGTCCTGGCTGTTCGTGGCCCACGAGTCGGAGATCCCCCAGGACGGCGACTACGTCGTGCGGCGAGTCCTCGACGACTCGTTCATCATCGCCCGCGATTCCAAGGGCGAGATTCGGGCGATGTTCAACATGTGCCTGCACCGCGGCATGCAGTTGTGCCGCGCCGAGATGGGTAACGCCTCGAACTTTCGTTGTCCCTATCACGGCTGGATCTACCGCAACGACGGCCGGATCCTCGGCCTGCCCTTCCATCAGGATGCCTACGGCGGTGAGGAGGGGTTCAAGAAGAAGGGCCAAACCCTGCTCCCTGCACCCAGTTTGGCGAGCTACAACGGCCTGATCTTCATCAGCCTGGACCCCGACGCGGAGCCGCTCGAGGACTACCTGGGCGACTTCAAGTTCTACCTCGACTTCTACACCAGGCAGAGCAACCACGGCCTGGAAGTCCATGGGCCGCAGCGTTGGCGGATAAAAGCCAATTGGAAAATCGGCGTCGAGAACTTCGCGGGCGACATGTACCACACGCCGCAGACCCACGCGTCCGTCGTGGAGATAGGCCTGTTCCGCGAGCCCAAGGCCGAAAAACGCAAGGACGGTGCGACCTACTGGGCACACCGAGGCGGCGGAACCACATACAAGCTCCCGCCGGGGACCTTCGAAGAACGAATGCGCTATGTCGGCTACCCCGACGACATGATCGGGCGCATCAAAGAGGTCTGGAGCACAGAGCAGCAGCAACTGGTCGGTGAGGACGGCTTCATGATCTCGGCGGCATCGTGCTTCCCGAACCTCAGCTTCGTGCACAACTGGCCCAAGGTCGAGGACGGCGAGGATGTGCTGCCGTTCATCTCCATCCGGATGTGGCAGCCGATCAACGCGCACGAGACCGAGGTCTATTCGTGGTTCGCGGTCGATTCGGCCGCGCCCGAGAAGTACAAGAAGAACTCCTACAAGGCCTATCTCATGTGTTTCGGCTCTACCGGCATGTTCGAGCAGGATGACGTCGAGAACTGGGTTTCGCTCACCAACACCGCGGCGGGTTCGATGGCGCGTCGGCTCCTGCTGAACAGCCGAATGGGCCTGCTCGCCGATGACAGGCTCGTCGTCGAGCCGTTGCCGCCGGACCGGTTCCACGGGCCCGGCGTGGCGCGGGTCGGTTACAACGAAGCCAACCAGCGCGCATTCCTGGGCCTGTGGGCCGATCAGCTCGAATCGCCGAAGGCGCCGGCCCGGCGAACCGACATCGGCACCCACAACCCGGCCGGCATCATGCCGCTCGTGCAGACGAACCATTCTCAGCCGGTCATCACCGGGGTGGCCCGATGACGACGCAGTCCGAGCGATCCGTGCTCGGCGATCACGCGCCGCGCCAGCAACGAGTGGGAAAACCGTTGCCGTTCAACGACGAACGACACCTGCACGCGCATCAATTCCTGGTCGACGAGGCCTACCTGCTCGACGCGCAGCAGTACGACGAATGGCTGGACCTGCTCACCGACGACATCCACTACCTGATGCCGGTCCGCGTGACGACCGCTCTCGGCGCCGCCTTCGACACCTCGCCGGGCATGGCGCATTTCGACGAGAACAAGTACTCGTTGAGCCGTCGGGTGGCCCGCTTCCGCACCGAGCACGCCTGGACCGAGGACCCGCCATCGCGCCTGCGCCACTACATCACCAACGTGCGCACGTTCGCCACCGAAGACGACCATCTCGTCGTCGAATCGGCCGAACTGCTGTTCCGCAGCCGTGGCGACGTCAACGAGGCTGCGTTGGTCTCCTGCGGCCGCGAAGACCTGTTGCGTTTCGAGCACGGCCGGTGGAAGTTGGCTCGGCGCACCATATCGATCGACGAGTCGGTGATCCGAATGCAGAACCTGGCGGTGTTCCTGTGAGCCGACAGCCCGACGGCGAAGACGAAGACGCGCACGCGGCTCGTCGGGCGGCACACAAGCTGGCCGAACTCGAGGAAGGCGTTGTCGGCGAACCGCTCACGGTGGCAAACGAATTCACCGAAGTGGTGGTGCGCAGGGTGGACACCAGAAACGGATCGCGGCTGCTGATCACGGCGCCCAGGTCCGGGCAGTGGATCACGTTGGACGCGCTCGAGGTCGAAGCGTTGACGTGGCAGAACACCCGCACACTGGCGGCGATGGTGGGCACGGTGTTCGCACCGCTGCTGCCCGACGAGGACAGCCGGCGATGACCGGGTGGCTGGAGGGCAAGCGTGCCTTGGTCGTCGGAGCAGGCTCCGGCATCGGCCGGGCAGTCGTGGGCGCCTTCCGCGCCGAAGGCGCCCGGGTTGCCGTGCTGGAACGCGACGGCGCCAAATGCGAAGGCCTCCGGCACGAACTGCCGGATGTCCCCGTGGTCCACGGCGACGCGACGACACGCGAGGCCAACGAGAACGCCGTCGCGGCCGCCGTCGAGAGCTTCGGCGGGTTGGACACGCTGGTCAACTGCGTCGGGATCTTCGACTTCTACAAGGGGATCACCGACATCGACGCCGACGACCTGAGCGCGGCGTTCGATGAGATGTTCCGCACCAACGTGCTGAGCCATCTGCAGTCGGTCAAGGCCGCGGTTCCCGCGCTGCGGGCGCAGACCGGTGCGTCGATCGTGCTCACCGAGTCGGCGTCGTCGTTCTACCCCGGCCGCGGTGGGGTGCTGTACGTGTCGTCCAAGTTCGCCGTCCGGGGCCTGATCGCGACGTTGGCTCACGAACTGGCGCCGCACATTCGGGTCAACGGCGTGGCACCGGGCGGCACGCTCAACACCGACCTTCGCGGTCTGAAGAGCCTGTCGCTGGACCATATTCGACTGGATGACACGCCGGATCGGGCCGGCGCTCTGGCCGCCCGGACCCCGCTGCAGGTGGCGCTGTCGGCCGAAGACCACGCGTGGAGCTTCGTATTCCTGGCCTCCGACCGCTCGCGCGGGATCACTGCCGGCACGACGCATCCGGACGGCGGGTTCGGCATGGGCCGTGCGCAAACGTCCTAGCGAAAGGAGGCATGGGAACACAACATGACAGAAGAGTTCGAACAGGAACGCTCATTGGTGGCCCAGGCGTGCCGAGTCGCCGCGGCGCGCGGTTTGGTCGACGGCATCCTCGGCCACATCAGTCTTCGTATCGACGACGAACGCCTGCTGATCCGTTGCCGAAGCGATACCGACGACGGCGTTGCCTACACCCGGCCGTCCGACGTCCGCCTGGTGCGCTTCGACGGAACCGCCGGTGCCACAGGTGAACTCGACGGCTATCGGGTGCCCAACGAATTCCCGATCCACGCCGAAACCCTGCTGGCCGCCGCTCACCACCGCGCGGTCGCACACGTGCATCCACCCGCAGTCGTCGCGGCCGACCTCGCCGGAATCACCATCCGGCCGATCTACGGCGCATTCGACATCCCTGGCGCATGGCTGGCCCGTGGTGGCGTGCCGGTCTACCGACGCGCGGTACTGATTCGCACTGCCCAACTGGGTAAGGAGATGGTTGCCGCGATGGGGGACCGGCCGGTGGTGATCTGCCGCGGGCACGGAATCGTCAGTGCCGCAACCACGGTCGAGCAGGCCGTACTACAGGCCATCAGCCTTGAGCAACTGGCTCGGATGTCGTTGCGAGTGTGCTCCGCCGGCGGCACGCTGAGGGACGTCGACGACCGGGATTGGGCGGACTTGCCGGACCTGGGACCGGGTTTCACCGCGACCGCGGCATGGCGGCACGAGGTCGCCCGCATCGCGCCCTGCTAGCAGGTCACGACGAATCGCCGAGGTGGTCGCCGATCTCCTTGGCTGCCTCCAGCAGCCCCGCAGCCACCATCGGGTACTGCGATACCTTCAGACGGCCTGCGGGAGCGGCGGCGTTGAGAGCCAACCGAAGACCGGGCGCCCGGGTTCGGATCGGCACCGCGACCGACGCGACACCGTCTTCGCTCTCCTCGCGATTCACCGCGTAACCCCGTCGACGAATACGGCCGAGCTCCTTGAGCAGCTCGGTGCGGGTCCCGATGGAATGGGCGGTGATCCGCTCGAGATCCTCGCTTGGATACAGGCGTTGAACCTCCGCGTCGGACAGTTGGGCGAGCATCGCCTTGCCCGTCGACGTGCAGTGTGCGGGCATGGTCAAGCCAAAGCGCGATGCGACGCGCACCGCGGTCGGCCCCTCGGCGACGGCGACGAAACGAACGGTGGGGCCTTCGAGCATGCCCATGTGTACGGATTCACGCAGGCGTTCACTGAGCCGGCGCATGACCGGTGTAGCCGTTCCCTGGAGGTCGATGCGACCCAGAACCGCGAACGCGACGCTCGTTATTGCCGGACCCGCGTGGTAGGCCTTCGTCGCGGGGTCTTGGCGAACGAAGCCGCGGTATTGCAGCATCGCGAGCAGCCTGTGCGCGGTCGAGGAGGCGACGCCCAGATACCGGGTCGCCTCGCTCAACCGGATCTCCGGCTGTTCGGCCAGGAGCAGGATGAGCTTCAACGCCTTGTCGACCGACTCGATCGGATACTGGGGCGGCGGAGGATCGACCGGTACGGCATTTGAGGACCGCCAGCGGTCGATTTTCTGCATGACAGAGAGGTTACTCCGTGGTACGGAATGCTGGGTCGACCGTTGCCGAGACGCCCCCGCATGGTGGCCGGTCATTACTTGGCACTCAGTGCCGGCGCTCCACGGGCGCACTGTCAGTCACGTTGCGAAGCAAGCCGCAGCCACAACCACAGCCGAGTGGCCGGTTTTTCCAGATCGACGTGAAACTCTTCCGTGAGGCGGGCGATGCGGTACCGGATGGTGTTGCCGTGTACGTGCAACTGTTTGGCGGTCTGCGCGATGTTCGCGTTGGCGTCCAGGTACGTGCGAAGGGTGATGAGGAACTCGGTCTGGTGATCCGTGTCATGGTTGCGGAGCGCTTCGATGACATCGAACCTGCCGAGATCGTGCTCGGCGATATAGTCCCCGATCTCCAACAGGTTGAGCTCCACCGAAAGGTCCTCGTACAGGCCGGTAACCGGCGGCTTATCGGTCGGCCGCACTCGAAGTCGATGCAGCAGATAGTTCAATGTGCGTACGGCTTCGGTGCGGGACCGCTGTATCTCGTTCAAGTCGGATGCCACGCCACCGACACTGGCGACGACGGGGTGCGCGCTGATCGTCGACGGGTAGCCGCCGATGCCCTGGATCAGGCGGCGATGCGCCGCCCGGAACGACTCTGTAGAGCAAGGCAGAATCGCGTAGACGACCGAGTCGATCAGGGCGTTGTACGCGCTATGGAACTGCAGGTTGCAGGTGACGGTAACGAGTTGTCGCAAGCGCTGTTGTTCCCGCATCGCATCGACGCTGCCCGGTTGGGGATGCGCGATGGTGAACGCCGCCACGGCGAAGCCCTCTTTGTATTCCGAGCCGAGCCGGAGTTCCGCGGCGGCGAACGGTGCATGCGCGGCGTCGTCCATCAACGTCCGCATCAAATCGACGTTGCGACGTTCGGTGAAATCGGCAGCCGAACGTGCGTGCAACATGTGTAGGCCGGCCAGCGGCGCCAGGCGGTTCAGCGCGTCGAGACCGCTGTTCCGGCGATCGTCTCCGGGATCGATGACCCAGATCGATCCCAATAGTTCTCCGCCCGCGCGTACTGCGATTGCCAACCTTCCGCCCTCGTCATCGTGAGGTTCGACCAAGACTGCGTTGTTCGACGAGTAGACCACCTTGTAGTCGGAGTCGAGAGCAGGCAAAGTCCGCTCGTGCAGGGTCAGGGTGCTCTCGCGGCGCAGATCATCGATGGGTTGACCGGGGATCGTGGAGTAGCCGACGACGTGGCCGGTCGGGTCCACGATGCTGGTGGCCCCGTCTGTCATGGTCGCCACCGCGTTGGCAAAAGCGAACATGTCGCCGAGTCGCGCCCCGGAAACTGAGTCAACCGCGGCACCGGCGACCGCGGTGCGCGCCACCGCCGCCAGCCGCGTCCAGTCGGCATCGTCACGCACGACGATGATCGGAATCCCGTGGTCGACGGACGCGGCGCGCAAGTCCTCGATGGGCGTCCCCCGTGCTTTCACGACCACCGCCGCCGCCTCGCCATCTGTGGCGTGAACCAGCATCCGCTCGAAGTCGACTGAGCGGCAGGCGATTCCGGTAACCAGAAGGACGGCGTTGCGGGTCACGCCCTGTTCGTCGAGCGGCTCATAGAGTTGCACGTCGGACACCGGACGGTTGAGGTCCGCCGCGGCGGGGTCGACGTGCAGCAGATCGTCCCCCACCAGCTGTGCCCACGCCGACACCGTGACCGACGCAGGCGCGGAGGAGATCTGCCCACCTTCCATTTAGAAAATCTTACAACGCACTGACACCTTGTTGGAACTTCTTCTATTCAGCTGGACCTCGTCGGCGATCACCATTGTGTGCAACGCCACATCACCGACTTCGAGGGACCAATGAAGCTCAGAGATATCCGCTCGCTCGTCAACATCGAGGCGCCCGCACGTTCGGTTGCCGACAAACTGACCCGAACGTGCCACTGCGTCGACGACGCACGCAAACTCGCGGCCAAACGCCTTCCGCGGAGCGTCTTCGACTACATCGAAGGCGGCGCCGAGGACGAGGTCTCACTGCGTCGCAACCGGTCGAGTTTCAACGACTGGTCCTTCGTACCGCGTTGGGGCGCAATCGAGAATCTCGACCTGACTTCCACGGTGTTAGGCAAGCCGGCGGCCCTCCCGCTGGTCCTGTCGCCGACCGGGGGAACGCGGATCTTCCACCCGGAAGGTGAACTCGCCGTTGCCCGTGCGGCTTTCGCGGCGGGTGTGCCGTACGGATTGGCGCATCTGAGTACGACGCGGATGGAGGCGATCGCCATGAGCGTCCCTGATCTGCGTCGGTGGTTCAACATCGAGCCGGTCGCCGACAAGGGTGCGTTGCAGGAGTTGCTCGACAGGACTGCCGATGCGGGATACGAGGCGCTGCTGGTCAACGTCGACTGCCGGGCTATCGGTCACCGCGAGCGCGACTACCGGAACGGTTTCACGGCACCCCCGACCCTGCGGGCCAGGACTGTCTTCGAAGGCGCACTGCACCCCAGGTGGGCGTGGGAGTTTCTGCGCAATGACGCGATCGCCTTCCCCAACTTGGACGGCACAATTCCGACCGGGCCGTTGGCCAGTGACCCAAGCATGTGGCGAACCCTGCTCTCCGGTTCCTACGAGCCGACCGGTTGGAGTGACATCGAAGACCTGCGCCGTCGCTGGCGCGGACCCATCGTTCTCAAGGGCTGCGTCAGCGCCGACGACGCGCGCATCGCGGCGGGCCTCGGCATCGACGCCGTGCAGGTCAGCAACCATGGCGGGCGACAGCTGGACCACATGGCCGCACCGCTGGACATCCTTCCGGAAATCGTCGACCGCGTGGAGGGGCGGCTGGAGATCATCGTCGACGGCGGTATCCGGCGCGGATCCGACATCGTCAAGGCGCTGGCACTGGGTGCCGATGCCTGCGCGATCGGTCGGCCGTACCTCTACGGACTCGCTGCGGCCGGCGAGGACGGTGTGGCGCACGTCATCAGTTTGTTGGCCGACGAAATACGCCGAACGCTGATGCTTCTCGGGGTTTCCAACATCAAGGAACTCCGCGCCAGCGGGCGTGCACTGCTTCGCCACCGCAAAACCGCCGGTGAGAAGTCGTCATGAAAGCGGTCAAGCGGCAGATCGTTGCCGCGGCAATGATCGCAGCTGTGCTGAGCACGCCGGCGTGCGCCAGGCTCGAGGAGCTCGCCGATCCGTCGGTGGCCACCCCGGCCGGCGAGGGCGTGCCCGCTCTGGACGTGGATCCCGACGCCGTTGCGCTACTGCCCGATTCGGTGGCGTCACGAGATGTGCTGCGGGTCGCGATCCCGACCAACGAACCGCCGACGCAGTTCTACAAAGAAGGCAGCCGCTACATGACCGGGGTCAACCCCGACATCGCGCGGTTGATCGGCGAAAGCCTGGGGCTCGACGTGGAGATCAAAGTGGTCAACTTCGATTCCATCATTCCCGGGATGGCGGCCGGCCGTTACGACATGACGGTGTCCTCGATGACGCCTACCGACAAGCGGATCGCGGTCATCGACTTCGTCGACTACATGCAGGTCGGCACCGCGATCGCCGTCGCGAAGGGTGCCCCCCGCCTGACTCGGGAAGAGCTGTGCGGCAGACGAGTTGGCGTGCTGATCGGCTCCTACCAGTTGACCACCAATATCCCTGACTATGACCAGAAGTGCGCGGCGAACGGTCAGCCTCCGATACAGACGTCCCAGTTTCAGGACACCCGACAAGCGATCTCTGCGCTGACAAGTGACCGCCTGGATGCGGTCCTCGCGGATTCGCCGATCCTCGAATACGCCGCGACGCAGAATCCCGATGTTGTGATCGCGGATAAGTACGACTTCACCCCTGTCGCCGTCGGTGTGACCAAAGAACCCGCACTGGTGAACGCGGTCGCGGCGGCCCTGGACACGGTCGTCACCAGCGGCGCCTACCGCGAAGTGCTCACGAAGTACGGATTGGAATCCGCGATGATCACCCAGGCCCGCGTCAACGCGGCGCAATAAGGAGAGCCAAGATGCCACAACTGATATCGGACGCCGGAACCGCGTCGACGCCTCCGCCGGAGACTCCGCTGGATGACGCGATTCCCGTTGTGCCCCTGCGGCATCCGGTCAGGCAGGTCGTTGCGATCCTGCTACTGGTCCTCGCCGCCGTCGCGGCCTGGAACGTCGCGACAAACCACCGATTCGGGTGGGATGTGGTGTCGTCCTACCTGTTCTCGCCCGAGATACTGCGTGGTGCGCTATTGACCGTGGCGCTGACGGTGGTCTCGATGATTGCCGGCATCGTGCTCGGCACAGTCCTCGCCGTCATGCGCATCTCCGAGAACCCGATTGTCAGTGCGATCAGCCGGGGCTTCATCTGGTTCTTCCGGGGCACTCCCTTGCTGGTGCAGCTGATCTTCTGGTACAACATCGCCGCCCTGTACCCGACGATATCGGTCGGCATTCCGTTCGGCGGCCCCGACTTTGTCATCGGGTCCGCCAACTCGCTGATCACCCCCCTAGGTGCGGCACTACTGGGACTGTCGTTGAACGAAGCGGCATACATGGCCGAGATCATCCGCGGTGGAATCGGATCGGTCGACGACGGCCAGTACGATGCCGCACATGCGCTGGGAATGAACAACATTCAGTTGATGCGCAAAGTCGTGTTGCCGCAGGCCATGCGAGTGGTACTGCCGCCCACCGGCAACGAAGTGATTTCGATGCTCAAGGCGACATCACTGGTCAGTGTGCTGGCGATCTCGGACCTGTTGTACTCGGCACAGATCATCTACTCGCTCAACTACCGGACCATCCCGCTGCTGATCGTCGCAAGCTTCTGGTACCTCTTGATGACTTCGATCCTCAGCTACTTCCAGAACAAACTCGAACACCACTACGGGCGCGGGTTTGCCGCCCCCACCACCCCCAAACGGCGTTGGCTCGCATTAGGGAGGACGAAATGACCACACCCATGGTCGAAGCACGTGGAGTCCGTAAGCAGTTCGGGTCCACAGAGATTCTCAAAGGTGTCAACCTGCGGGTGCAGCGCGGCTCCGTCACCTGCCTGATCGGCCCGTCGGGATCGGGAAAGACCACCTTCCTGCGGTGCATCAACCATCTCGAAAAGGTTGACGCCGGAAGGCTTTACGTCGATGATCAGCTGATCGGCTACGAAGAGCGCAACGACCGGCTCTACGAGTTGAAGCCGCGCCAGATAGCGAAATCCCGGCTCAAGACCGGGATGGTGTTCCAACGGTTCAACCTGTTTCCGCACATGACGGTCCTGGAAAACATCATCGAAGCTCCCTTGCAGGTCCTCAAGAGACGCCGCGATGAAATGACCGAAGAGGCGCACATACTGATGGCGCGCGTCGGACTGGCCGACCGCGGTGCTTCCTACCCGCGCGAGCTGTCGGGCGGACAACAACAGCGCATCGCCATCGCCCGCGCCCTTGCCATGAAACCGAAACTGATGCAGTTCGACGAACCGACGTCCGCGCTCGACCCGGAGCTCGTCGGCGAGGTACTGGAAGTGATGAAATCCCTAGCCGAAGCGGGCATGACAATGGTGGTCGTCACCCACGAACTCGGATTCGCCCGTGAAGTCGGCGACCAGATCGTCTTCATGGACGGCGGTGTCGTCGTGGAGTCCGGGAGCCCCGCGGCCGTCCTGGGGAGTCCGAGCCATGATCGCACCCGAGCATTCCTCTCGAAAGTCCTCTAGCAGGATCGCTGAGCCTGCGCCCGACATGTTTTTGGTCGAGCGGTGACGATCACCTCGACGAAGCATCTCCAGCCCTCAGGGCCGGTTCTGCGTCCGAAGAGGCGGCGCGCTGGCGATGAGTGCGCGGACAGGGGGCTGCGGCGAACTGCCGGCGACGAAAAGTAGCTCATCGCCGGCTTCGAGGACGTAATCAGATTCTGGGGCGATCGCGCTCCCCCGGCGTACGACGGTGACCAGTGCGGCGTTCCCCGCCAAGTCCAACTCGCCCACGCGTTTTCCGACGAGTGGGTTGTCTTCGGGCACAGTCAGTTTCGTCAGGTCCGCGCGGCCTTCTCGGAGGCCCATCAATCGCACCATATGACCGACGTCGATGGCACCTTCGACTCCGGCCACCAGGGCGCCCGGTGTCGAGACCGCGACGTCGATACCCCACGCCTGATTGAACAGCCACTCGTTGCGGATGTCGTTGATTCTCGCGACCACCCTCGGCACACCGAACTCGGACTTGGCCAGCAGTGCGACCACGAGGTTGGATTTGTCATCACCGGTGGCCGCGATCAGGACGTCGCACGTCTGGATCCCGGCCTCCTCCAGCGTGGTGAGTTCGCAAGCGTCGCCATTCAGCCAATCGGCCTTGGGGACGGCATGTGGTTCGAACTTGCGCCGTTCCCGTTCGATCAACAACACCTTGTGGCCGTATTCGAGCAACTCCTGCGCGACGGAACGGCCGACGTTGCCCGCGCCGGCAATCCCAACGCGCATCTTGCGCTCTGCCACCCGGCCATTGTGTCCTACCTCGCCGCCCCGCGAGCGGGTACTTGCTGTTCGTGCACCGAGCCCGTCGGGCTTGGTACTGATTTACTGGCAACACGCTGGACGGCAATCGCCGAGATCACCTCTGGACGGAGCGAATGAATCTGGAGCAGCTGTACCGGGCTCTGCTGATCGGTGGGCTGGTGCTGCTGGCCAGCATTGCCAGTACGCGGCTGGCCACCCGGGTGGGGTTTCCCAGCTTGCTGTTGTTCTTGCTCGTCGGGATCGCGTTGGGCGAGGACGGACTGGGGCTGGAGTTCGACAACGTCGAACTGGCCAGGAACGCTGGCACGACGGCGCTGGCCGTGATCCTCGTCGAAGGTGGATTGACCACTCGATTCGCCGATATCCGCAAGGTGCTGGTGCCGGCAGCCTCCCTGGCCACCTTCGGTGTCGTCATCAGCACGGTGATCACCGCGATCGGCGCCCATGTGCTGCTTCACCTCGACTGGCACGTCGCGCTGCTGCTCGGGGCCGTGGTGTCCTCGACCGATGCCGCGGCGGTTTTCTCGGTCCTGCGCGTGCTCCCCTTGCCCCGGCGGCTGGCCGGTCTCCTCGAGGCCGAGTCCGGTTTCAACGACGCACCGGCGGTCATTCTCGTGCTGATGTTCAGCGTGGTGCCCTTCGTGTTCGAACCCGAAGGCGCGGCCACCGATTTGGTGTACGAATTGCTCGCCGGCGCGGTGATCGGACTGTCGGTCGGATTCCTTGGCGCGGTCGGCTTGCGCCGCATCGCGCTACCCGCATCTGGTCTCTACCCGATCGCCACATTCGGGCTGGGCCTATTGGCGTTCGCTGCGGCGGGCAGCTCGCACGCCAGCGGGTTCCTTGCCGCCTACCTGGCCGCAGTGGTGCTGGCCAACTCGGGACTGCCGCACCGGTCGGCGACGCGGTCATTCGCCGAAGGGGTCGGCTGGCTGGCCCAGATCGGGTTGTTCGTTCTTCTCGGACTGCTCGTGGATCCGAGCACGCTGGGCGAGGACGTGGTCCCGGCCATCCTCGTGGGGCTTGTGCTGTTGCTCGTAGCGCGACCACTGTCGGTCGTCGGATCGCTCATCGGATTTGGTGTCCCCTGGCGCGAACAGGCTTTTCTCTCCTGGGCGGGTCTGCGCGGGGCGGTGCCGATCGTGCTCGCGACCTTCCCGATCGTGGCGGGTGTACCTGGCAGCTATCGCCTGCTCAACATCGTTTTCATGCTGGTGGTGGTGTTCACCTTGGTGCAGGCGCCCAGCCTCCGGCCGATCGCGCATTGGTTGGGCCTCTTCTCCCGCGAATCTACCCGTGAGATCCAGGTCGAAGCCGCGCCCCTCGACGTGCTCGACGCCGAACTGCTGACCATGACCGTGCAACCCTCGTCCCGACTCCACAACGTCACTGTCCTCGAGTTGCGGCTACCAGACCCGAGCGTGATCACGTTGATCATCCGGGACGGTCACACCTTCGTTCCACTGCCCGACACCCGAATCGAGACGGGCGACGAACTGCTCATCGTCACCACGAGCAAGACGCGGGCCGCGGCCGAAAGCCGCCTTCGTGCGGTCAGCCGACGGGGAAAACTGGCTTATTGGTTTGACGAGTACGGTGAATCTGACTGACCCGGCACAGGGAGTGCAACTGCGTCCACGACCACGAATGCGATTCCGTCACGACGGAGGAAGGTCACCGACGCCACGCCCGCGCAGTACCCCACTGGCTGCGTGGCCACTGGGCAATCGACAACTGGCTCGGTCACAATGGCGCCGAAGACGTCAATACCGAGCCCGAATATCCCACCACCGACGCCGCGAACATCAATCTAGGGCTGCAGTATCGGGGCTCGCGTCACCGAGCGCGTCCTCCAGATGATCGGGATTCTTGCCGACGCAAGCGCACCGCATCTGCCGGCAGTCACTGCCCGATATCGAAACATCGGGCCGGGCGGGTTAAGCGGGCCTGACAGACCTTCGCGGCCATCCGGATGGCCTGAAACCCTCGGGTGCCTAGTCCATTCGTCCGGCGCCGACCAACCGCAGGACCGCCGAACCCTCCTCGTCGGAGGCCTGCAGGTCCACCTCCACGTCGAAGCCCCAGTCGTGGTCGCCGGCCGGGTCATCGAGGATCTGGCGTACCCGCCACACGTCGGGTTGCCGATCGATGATCAGCAGCGCCGGACCGCGGGCGGTGGCGTCGGTGCCGACGAAGTCGTGCTCGTCGAAGTACGCGCGGCCGGCGTCTTCCCACAGTTCCCGGGCGTCGGTATCCATTGCTCCCAATTCCTCCCACCTTCGCCGGGCGAACAGTTGCACCCGCCGGAACAGCGCATTGCGGACCATCGCGGTGAAGGCTCGCTGATTGCCGGTCAGCGGGCGCGGGCGGGCCGGTACCTGTGCGGGCGCGTCCAACGGTTGATCAGGGCTGGTGAGCTGCTCCCATTCGTCGAGGAGACTCGAATCAACCTGGCGCACAAGCTCACCGAGCCACTCCACGATGTCGGCGAGGTCCTCGGTGCGCGCCGCGGCGGGCACACCCGACCGCAGTGCCTTGAAGGCGTCGGAGAGGTAACGCAGCACCGCCCCCTCGGAGCGGGTGAGCCCGTAGACGCTGACGAACTCGCGGAACGAGAACCCCCGCTCCCACATCTCGCGGACGACGGACTTCGGCGACAGTCGCCCGTCGGCGGCCCACGGGTTGCTCTGCAGATACACCTCGAAGGTGTGCCCGAGCAGCTCGTCGAGTGGGCGGGGGTAGGTGACGTCGTCGAGTAACTCGAGGCGCTCCTCGTACTCGACGCCCTCGGCCTTCATTGTCGCCACCGCCTCGCCGCGGGCCTTGTTCAGCTGGGCGGTCAGGATTTGACGCGGATCTTCCAGTGTCGCCTCGATCACCGAAACAACGTCCAAGGCATACGATTCCGACGTGGAATCGAGCACGTCCACCGCGGCGAGCGCGAACGTCGACAGCGGCTGGTTGAGGGCGAAGTCGGCTGGCAGGTCGATGGTCAGCCGGTAGCGCCGACCGTCCGGATCTGGTTCGGAGAGGCGCTCGAGGACGCCGGCCTGCAGCAGCGAGCGGGCGATCCCGACCGCCTCGCGGATGTGCGCGAGCTGTCGTTTGCGGGGCTCGTGGTTCTCGGTGAGCAGTCGGCGCATCCCGGCGAACGGATCGCCGGGACGGTCGACGACGTCCAGGATCATCGCCGTGGAAACTCGCATGTTGCTGGTCAACGGCTCGGGAACGGCATCGACCAGCCGGGTCATCGTGGACTCGCTCCACGGCACCACGCCGTCGGGTACCTTGCGGCGCACCAGCTTTCGCCGCTTCTTGGGGTCGTCGGCCACTTTGGCGAACTGTTTGAGGTTCTCCACCTCGTGGTCGGGTGCCTGGACGACGACGGTGCCGGCGGTGTCGTAGCCGGCCCGGCCGGCCCGCCCGGCGATCTGGTGAAACTCCCGTGCGGTGAGCAGCCGGGTCCGGGTGCCGTCGTACTTCGACAGCGCGGAGAACACGACGGTGCGGATCGGGACGTTGATCCCGACGCCCAGGGTGTCGGTTCCAGAGATGACCTTGAGCAGGCCGGCCTGGGCCAGCTGTTCGACGAGCCGCCGGTACTTGGGCAGCATGCCGGCGTGGTGGACGCCGAGCCCGTGTCGGACCAGCCGGGACAGTGTGGTTCCGAACGCCGAGCTGAACCGGAACGCGCCGATGAGGTCGGCGATCGCGGCCTTCTCCGCCTTGGTGCACACGTTGACGCTCATCAGTGCCTGGGCCCGCTCCAGCGCCGAAGCCTGGGTGAAGTGCACGACATAGATGGGGGCCTGCTTGGTGTCGAGCAGGTCCCCGATCGTTTCGTGCATCGGCGTGGTCGCGTAGCTGTAGTACAGGGGGACGGGCCGTTCGGCTCCCGCGACAAGTGCCGTGGCCCGGCCGGTGCGCCGGGTTAGGTCGTCCCGCAGGAACGTGAGGTCGCCGAGGGTCGCCGACATCAACAGGAACTGGGCGTTCGGCAACTCCAGCAACGGCACCTGCCAGGCCCAGCCCCGGTCGGGGTCGCCGTAGAAATGGAACTCGTCCATCACCACCAACCCGATATCGGCGCCCGCGCCCTCCCGCAGGGCAATGTTGGCCAGCACCTCCGCGGTACACGCGATGATCGGCGCCCCCGCGTTGACCGCCGCGTCGCCGGTGAGCATGCCGACGTTGGCCGCGCCGAACACGCCGCACAAGGCGAAGAACTTCTCGCTGACCAGTGCCTTGATCGGCGCGGTGTAGTGGCTGCGCCGGCCCGCCGCCAGTGCCGCGTAGAGCGCGCCGGTGGCGACCAGCGACTTGCCCGAGCCCGTCGGCGTCGCCAGGATCACGTTCGCCCCGCTGAGTATCTCGATCAGCGCCTCCTCCTGTGCCGGGTACAGCACGGTGCCGCTCGCCGCCGCCCACGCGGCGAAGGAGGCGAACAGTTCGTCGGGGTCGGCGCCCCTGGCGCGCAGGGGGGACAAGTCGCCCGGATCGTCGAGCAAGGGGAGGGTCATCGTGAGGACCAGCGTGCCTGATCTGCGATGTCGGCAACCCGGTGGGGCACGCGGTCGTCCCGCGTTGAGTGAGAAACCACGCGGGCGTCTACTCGAACATTGTCTGCGTGATTTCTAACTGAACGGGGCGGGGCCGTGGGGCGTCCATGACGTGAATCCGCGGGGCAATCACGCACGCGTGTCGGTCGCATGGTAAGGCATAGGCAGCAAGAGGACCCGCCCCGAGGAGAACCTGATGACCAAATACGTGTTCGACTTCACCGAGGGCGACAAGGACCAGAAGGACCTGCTCGGCGGTAAGGGCGCGAACCTGGCCGAGATGACCAAGCTGGAACTGCCGGTACCGCCCGGTTTCACCATTACGACGGAGGCCTGCCGGGAGTACCTGTCGCAGGGCAGCGCACCCGGTGAGCTGCGGGTGCAGGTCACCATGGCACTGCGGCAGTTGGAAGACACCATCGGCCGCCGGCTCGGTGATCGCCACGATCCGCTCCTGGTGAGTGTGCGTTCCGGTGCGGCGTACTCGATGCCCGGAATGATGGAGACGGTGCTGAACATCGGGCTCAACGACGCCAGCGTCAAGGGCCTTGCCGAGGAATCCGGGGACGAGCGCTTTGCCTGGGATTCCTACCGGCGATTGCTGCAGATGTTCGGTAAGACCGTGTTGGAAATGCCGGGCGAGGTGTTCTCCGGTGCCCTCGACAAGGCGAAGTCGACCAAGGGGGTGACCAGTGACGTCGAGCTCGACGTCGACGATCTGAAGTCGTTGGTCACCACGTTCAAGGACGCGGTGCGGGAGCACTCCGGTCAGGATTTTCCGCAGCACCCGCGCGAGCAGTTGGACATGGCGATCAACGCGGTCTTCAACTCCTGGAACACCGAGCGGGCGCGGCTGTACCGACGCAGGGAGCGGATCCCGCAGCACCTGGGTACCGCGGTGAACATCTGCACCATGGTGTTCGGCAACCTGGGCGCGTCCAGCGGCACCGGCGTCGCGTTCACCCGCGACCCGGCGTCCGGGCAGGCCGGCGCGTACGGGGACTATCTGTCCAATGCCCAGGGCGAGGACGTCGTTGCCGGTATCCGCAACACCTTGTCGCTGGACGATTTGAAGGCATTGGACCCGCCCGCACACAAGCAGCTGATGAAGGTGATGCGCCGGTTGGAGACGCACTACCGGGATTTGTGCGACATCGAGTTCACCATCGAGCGGGGCAAGCTGTGGATGCTGCAGACCCGAGTCGGGAAGCGCACCGCGGCGGCGGCGTTCCGGATCGCCGCGCAGTTGGTCGACGAGAACCTGATCACGATGGACGAGGCACTGTTCCGGGTCACCGGTTCACAGCTGGCGTTGTTGATGTTCCCGCAGTTCGACCGGTCGGCGTCCCGCGAACTGCTCACCAAGGGGATGGCCGCCTCGCCGGGCGCCGCGGTGGGCCGCGCGGTTTTCGACTCGCCGACGGCGAAGGCGTGGGCCGAACGCGGCGAGCGGGTGGTGCTCGTCCGCAAGGAGACCAACCCCGATGACCTGGCGGGGATGATCGCGGCGGACGGAATCCTGACGGCGCGGGGCGGGAAAACGTCGCACGCGGCCGTCGTCGCCCGCGGGATGGGGAAGACCTGCGTGTGTGGTGCGGAGGCACTCGACGTCGATGCATCGACCCGGACCGCGCGATTGGGCGCGGCCCTCATCGAAGAGGGCGATGAGATCAGCATCGACGGGTCGACGGGTGAGGTGTTCCTCGGGGCGATGCCCGTCGTGCCGTCTCCGGTGGAGACCTACCTCGAGTCCGGGCTCGCGAGTGCCCTCGACGGCGCGGACGACGAGACCACCGCCCTGGTGAAGGCGGTCGACCGGTTGCTGACGCACGCCGACGGTCGCCGGCGCCTGGCCATCCGGGCGAATGCCGACACCGCCGCGGACGCGCTGCGGGCGCGATCCCTTGGTGCGCAGGGCATCGGTCTGTGCCGCACCGAGCACATGTTCCTCGGCGATCGCCGGGTATTGATCGAGCGGGTCATATTGGCGGTTACTCCCGAGGAGCGCGACGACGCGCTGGCCGCATTGCTACCCATGCAGCGCAAGGACTTCGCCGGATTGCTCGACGCCATGGATGGGCTGCCGGTGAACATCCGCCTGCTTGACCCCCCGCTGCACGAGTTCCTGCCGAACCACACCGAACTCGCCGTCAAGGTCGCCGTCGCCGAGGCCAAGGGTGAGACGGGTGAGCAGCTTGACGCCGACCGCAAGCTGCTGGCGGCGGTGGAGAAGATGCACGAGTCGAACCCGATGCTGGGGCTGCGCGGCGTGCGTCTTGGGCTGCTGACCCCAGGTCTGTTCGCGTTGCAGGTCCGTGCCATCGCCGAAGCCGCCTGCGAACAGATCGCCGCGGGCAAGAATCCGAAGGTCGAGATCATGGTCCCGTTGGTCGGATCGGTGATGGAACTGCACCTGGTCCGGGATGAAACCGAGCACATCCTCGCCGACGTCGCCGCCGAGAACGGGGTGACGCTGACGATCCCCATCGGCACCATGATCGAACTGCCCCGGGCGGCGCTCACCGCGCACCGGATCGCGGACGCCGCGGACTTCTTCTCCTTCGGCACCAACGACCTCACCCAGACAACGTGGGGCTTCTCCCGCGACGACGTCGAGTCCACCGTGTTCGCCGCCTACCTGGACAAGGGCGTCTTCACCGTCTCGCCATTCGAGACGATCGACGGCGATGGTGTCGGCCGACTCGTACAGATCGCGGCCGCGGAGGGCCGTAAGTCCAAGCCCGGCTTGAAGCTGGGGGTATGCGGTGAGCACGGTGGTGACCCGGAATCCATTCACTTCTTCCACAGGACGGGGCTGGACTACGTGTCCTGCTCCCCGTTCCGGCTACCGGTCGCCCGCCTCGAAGCCGGCCGGGCCGCCGTCGGCTGACGATCCGACCGGAGATCGCCGTCGACCGTGCCTCAGAGCCGGCCGAGCAGTTCGGCTTTCTTCGCGGCGAATTCCTCGTCGGAGAGGATGCCACGCTCGTGCAGCCCGGCCAGCGACTCGATGGCGCCGATGATCACCGCGGGATCGCCGGGCGGTGCCGGGGATGTCTGCGGCGCAGGAGCGGGCGCGGCGGCAGCGGGGGTTTCGACCATCGGCTCAGGCGGGGGCGCGGCCTGGGCCGGGTGCCGGGGCGCGGGTGCGGCGACCGGGGTCTCGGACACCTGCTGTGTGCTCAGCTCACGCAGGCTCGACACGTCGAACGTGCCGAGCTGACTGGTGAAGCTCACGGTGCCCGATCTGCCGCCCTGCTGCTGTTGCACGCCGCCGATCTGGTGCTCACCGGTGTCGAAAACTCTTGTGGCGCCGTTGATCTGGATTGCCAGCCGACGGGTGCCCGGAAAGATCGCGTAGCGAGCGTCGTTCTGGCCGCCGGTGGCGCTGGGGACACCGAGGTCGGCGGGCCACCAGTTTGCCGAGGTGAACCCGGCCCGCGACCCGGTGGACCCGGCGGGAAAAACGGTGGCGGTCGTGAGCAGTTGGGCCAGTTCGGCGCACAGCGCGTCGACGCGTGCCTTGAGCGCGTTGTCGAACATGTTGCCGACCATGGTCATCCCGCCCCGCATCCACTGCCCGGACCCGCCGAGTTCGGGGATGGAGAATTGGGCCATGGTGCCGCCACCGGCGTGGACGGCAAACAGCATGGCCAGCACCGACTCGCGGGCGAGCCCATAGCGCTGGGCGATGTCGGCGATGGCCTGTTCGGCTTCGGGGGTGACCGTTGCCCTCATAGATGCGGATCCTTCGTCGTGGGTATCGGTTCGAGACTACGCAAGGTCACGCGAAAACTCGGACCGGGCGCTGCCGGTCCGCGGGCCGTGCTCTTCCGGCCGCCGTCGTCAAAAATGTTGACAGTTTCGGCGGAGTGTCACCCGGACTGTCCGGAGTGTTCAGTCGACCCAACCGGCTACCCGAGCCGGATCAGCTTCTTGTTGACGAACTCGTCGATGCCGAACCGCCCCAGTTCGCGCCCGAAACCCGAACGCTTGACGCCACCGAACGGCAACTCGACCCCGTCCGCGCCGACGACGTTGATGAACACCATCCCGGCATCGATCTTGTCGGCCACCCGCTTCGCCTGTTCGGAGTCGGTGGTGAACACATACGAACCCAGCCCGAACGGAATGTCGTTGGCCAGTTCCACCGCCGTCTCCTCGTCGGCCACCTTGTAGATGGTGGCAACCGGACCGAACAGTTCCTCCTTGGCCGAGGCCGACGCGGGGTTGACGTTGGTCAGCACCCCGGGCGGGAAGTAGGCGCCCTTGCGTTCGCCCCCGGTGGTCAGCGTGGCACCGTCGGCGACGGCGCGGTCGACCTGCTCACCGAGGCGTTGCGCGGCGGCCACCGACGACAGCGGGGGCAGGGCATCGGCCATTCCCAGCACCTTGTCGGTGAACTTCGCCACGAAGTCGTCGTAGATGTCGGCCGAGACGATGAACCGCTTCGCTGCGTTACAGGCCTGACCGGCGTTCTCGAAACGGCCAGCGACGGCGGCCTCCACCGTCTCGTCGAGATTGTCGGAACTGAACACCAGGAACGGATCCGAGCCACCGAGTTCGAGCACGACCTTCTTCAGGTTGCGCCCGGCGATCTCGGCGACCGCGGCGCCCGCACGCTCCGAACCGGTCAGCGAAACCCCTTGCACCCGCGGGTCGGCGATGGCTTTGGCGATCTGCTCGTTGGTGGCGTACACATTGACGTAGGCCCCCTCGGGGTAGCCGGCGTCATCGAAAATCTGCTGGATGGCGGCCGCCGACTCGGGGCACTGCGGCGCGTGCTTGAGCACGATGGTGTTGCCCAACGTCAGGTTCGGGCCGGCGAACCGCGCCACCTGGTAGTAGGGGTAGTTCCACGGCATGATGCCCACCAGCACGCCGACCGAGCTGCGCCGGATCAGTGCACTGCCCTCGCCGTCGAGCAGCGTGATGGGTTCGTCGGCGAGGAACTTCTCGGCGTTGTCGGCGTAGTACGCGTAGATCGCGGCGCTGAACTCGACCTCGCCCTCGGCCTGTTCGAGCGTCTTGCCCATCTCGCGCTGGATGATCTTGGCGAGTTCCTCCTTACGCTCGTTGTGCAGCGCGGCGACCTTTCTGATCAGGTTGCTCCGTTCGGCGACCGTCGACTTCTTGGACCACTCCCGGTGCGCCTTCGCGGCCGCTGCCAGCGCTTGTTCGATTTGATCGTCGGTTGCGGTCGGGTATTCCTTGACAACGTCCCCGGTTGCGGGGTCGACCACTGTGTACAGACTCATGTCGGTGTCCTTCTGATGGTTTGGGTCTATTCGCAGGGTATTCCGACGCATCGAACTTGGTTCGTCATTCTCCTCAAGTCCCGAAAAAGGTCGGGTACCGTCCGGTGCCTCCCGGCGCGGGTTCGGCGACCGGGCCGGGCTGGGGCCGCGACGCACCTCGATTCGAGGCAAACGCCGCCGGTCGCTACCGTGTCAGTCAGGCGTGGCCGCCGCACCCGTTCCCTCGCGCTCGCCGACACCAGTAACTCAAGGAGAAGTCGTGCCGCTGAACACCGTCGCGTTCGAACTGGTGCCGCCGAACCTCGAACGCGGCCGGGAGCAGGCACTCGAGGATGCGCACAAGATGCTCGAATGCACGTCGTCGGTCGGCCTGGACGGCCGCATCCGGCACGTCATGATGCCCGGGATGATCGAGGAGGACGGCGACCGACCGATCGAGATGAAGCCGAAGATGGACGTTTTGGACTTCTGGTCGATCATCAAGCCGGAGTTGCCCGGAGTCAACGGACTGTGCACCCAGGTCACCGCGTTCACCGACGAGCCGGCGCTGCGGCAGCGGCTCACCGACCTGCGCGACTCCGGAATCGAGGGCATCGCGTTCGTGGGCGTGCCGCGCACCATGAACGACGGCGAGGGTTGCGGTGTGGCGCCCACCGACGCGCTGTCGATGTTCGACCGGGTGGTCAGCAACCGCGGTGCGATCCTGATCCCCACCCGCGAGGGTGAACAGGGCCGGTTCAACTTCAAGTGCGACCGGGGCGCCACCTACGGCATGACGCAGCTGCTGTACTCCGATGCCATCGTCGACTTCCTCACCGGGTTCGCCGGCACCACCGAGCACCGGCCGGAGATCCTGCTGTCGTTCGGGTTCGTGCCGGCGGTCGAGACCAGGGTGGGCCTGATCAACTGGCTGATCCAGGACCCGGGAAACGTCGCCGTCGCCGCCGAGCAGGATTTCGTCCGGACGCTGGCCGGCGCCGAGCCCGTCAAGCGCCGGCAGCTGATGGTCGACCTCTACAAGCGGGTGATCGACGGCGTCGGTGACCTCGGCTTCCCGCTCAGCGTCCACTTCGAGGCGACGTACGGAATCAACAAGGCAGGCTTCGACACCTTCGCCGAGATGCTCGCCTACTGGTCGCCCGGCACCTGACCGCGCCCGGTTTCGGGTACGTCAGCGGTCGGCGCCGGGAACGGTGATCTCGCGGCGCAGCACCTTGCCGGTCGGGCCTTTGGGCCGCAACCGACGTGGACGCCAGGACCACTCACCCGCCCCGCTGCCAGAAGCTGCCGCAAATCCCGTGTCCTCTACATGGGGTCAGGGCCCGATCGACCGACGAATGAGGTTTGATTGACTTGCCGCGTCTCGTCGTGATGCAGCGGTTCGGAGTCCGGGCAATGGGGTGACTTTGTGGCAGGTGACACGACCGACAGACACCACCGGCGATTCTCGACGACTGCTTTCGCAGAGGCGGTCAGGGTGTCAGAGGATCACGCGCGTGCGCTGGCCGCACCCGACGAGGTGATCCCCCAGGCCGCCGACGACATCGAGGGCCGCAAGGTCTTCGTCGGAAACCGACTGCCCGACGGTGAGACACCGCTGGCCCGGGGTGAGGCGCTGTTCGTCGGGCTGAGGCCCGGTCTGGCATGAAACGCCGCTGGGACGTGTTGCGGGACGTGTTGCGGGACCGGCCCGTGGCCAACGTCGTCTATCGGCTGGCAGTGGCGGTGGTCGGTCTGGCCGTGCTCGCCGCCGGCATCCTTGCCATCCCGTACCCCGGGCCCGGGGCGGCGATGGTGATCCTCGGCCTGGGCATCCTCGCCACCGAGTTCTCCTGGGCCCGAAGGTGGCTTAAGCGCGTCAAGGTCCGCTATGACGCGGTGACGGCATGGGTCGCCCGTCAGCACATCTTCATTCGGGGTTTGATCACGGCGTTCATGGCGGCGGTGGCGGTGCTGACGCTGTGGCTGGTCGGTGTGATCGACTGGTTGGCATCGCTGGCAGGTGTCGAGTGGCCGTGGTTGCAGAGTCCGATCGGACTGGGGTGGTAGAGCGGTTGGTAGGAATCACGATGCGCCGTCGCCGCATATCCTCTTCCGCGTGCCCGATGCATCCCGCGAAGAGTTGCGTGCCCTGCGCGCACGCCTCGACGGTCTGACGATTCGCGACGCGGCCCGGCTCGGCCGGCGGCTCCGGGACCATCGGGCCGATCCGCACAAGCTGTCCGGTCGGTTCGCCGCCGCGGAGGCGCTGATCGCCGCGCGGACCGCGGCCGTTCCGACCATCACGTATCCGGACCTGCCGGTCAGCGCGCGGCGCGACGAGATCGCCGAGGCCGTCAGTGCCCACCAGGTTGTCGTGGTGGCCGGTGAAACCGGTTCAGGCAAGACGACCCAGCTGCCGAAGATCTTCCTGGAGCTCGGCCGGGGCATCCGGGGCGCCATCGGCCACACCCAGCCGCGCCGGCTGGCCGCCCGCACCGTCGCCGAACGCATCGCCGAGGAACTGGGCACCCCGCTCGGCGAAACCGTCGGCTACACCGTGCGGTTCACCGACCAGGCCAGTGACCGCACCCTGGTCAAGCTGATGACCGACGGTATCCTGCTCGCGGAGATCCAGCGTGACCGCCGGCTGCTTCGCTATGACACGCTGATTCTCGACGAGGCCCACGAACGCAGCCTCAACGTCGACTTCCTGCTCGGGTATCTGCGCGACCTGCTGCCCCGCCGGCCGGACCTCAAGGTCATCGTCACCTCGGCCACCATCGAGCCGCAGCGGTTCGCCGCGCACTTCGGCGGAGCACCGATCGTGGAGGTTTCCGGCCGCACCTACCCGGTCGAAATCCGTTACCGCCCTTTGGAAATACCGGCAACATCAAATGACGGCGAGGACCCTGACGACCCGGACCATGAGGTGATCCGCGCCGAGCCGCGCGATCAGACCGAGGCCATCGTCGACGCGATCCACGAACTGCGGGACGAGCCGCCCGGCGATGTGCTGGTATTCCTGTCCGGGGAACGCGAGATCCGGGACACCGCCGAAGCATTGCAGGGCATCTCCGACACCGAGGTGCTCCTGCTGTACGCCCGCCTGCCAACCACAGAGCAGCACAAGGTGTTTGCGCCGCACACCGGACGGCGGGTGGTGCTGGCAACCAATGTTGCCGAGACCTCGCTTACGGTGCCCGGCATCCGCTACGTCATCGATCCGGGCACCGCCCGCATCTCGCGGTACAGTCGGCGCACCAAGGTGCAGCGGCTGCCGATCGAACCCATCTCGCAGGCCTCGGCCGCGCAGCGGGCCGGCCGATCCGGTCGCACCGCACCGGGCATCTGCATCCGGCTGTACGCGCAGCAGGATCTCGAATCCCGGCCCCGGTACACCGATCCCGAGATCCTGCGGACAAACCTGGCCGCGGTGATTCTGCGGATGGCGGCGTTGCACCTCGGCGACATCGAGAACTTCGGGTTCCTGGATCCGCCGGACACCCGCAGTATTCGCGACGGCGTGCAACTGCTGCAGGAACTCAGCGCCTTCGACCGGGCCGGAGCGATCACCGATATCGGGCGCCGATTGGCACAACTGCCCGTCGACCCCCGACTGGGCCGGATGATCCTGGCCGCCGACGCCGAAGGCTGCGTGCGGGAGATCCTGGTGCTCGCGGCCGCGCTGTCGATCCCCGACCCGCGCGAGCGACCGACCGACCGGGAGGCCGCCGCACGTGCCAAGCATGCCCGCTTCGCCGACGAGCACTCCGACTTCACCTCCTACCTGAATCTCTGGCGGTATTTGCGGGAGCAGCGAAACCAGAAGTCGGGCAACGCCTTCCGCCGGATGTGCCGCGAGGAGTTCTTGCACTACCTGCGGATCCGGGAGTGGCAGGACCTGGTGGGGCAGTTACGAAGTATCGCCGGCGACATGGGTATCCGCGAACAGGACGAGGATGCCGACCCGGCCCGGGTCCATGCCGCACTGGTCGCCGGCCTGCTGTCGCACGTTGGGTTGCGGGAAGGGTTGCGGGAAGGGGATTCGCGGGAATACGCCGGCGCCCGCAACGCGAAATTCGTGCTGGCGCCAGGGTCGGTGCTGACCAAGCGGCCGCCACGCTGGGTCGTGGTGGCCGATCTGGTGGAGACCAGTCGGCTGTACGGGCGGGTGGCGGCGCGCATCGAACCCGAAGCCGTCGAACGCCTCGCCGGACATCTGGTGCAACGCAGCCACAGCGAACCGCACTGGGACGCCGAGCGCGGCGCGGCGATGGCTTTCGAGCGGATCACGCTCTACGGCCTGCCTCTGGTGCCGCGCCGTCGGGTGGGGTACGCGTCAGTGGATCCGGCGGCGGCCCGCGAGCTTTTCATCCGGCACGCGCTAGTCGAGGGGGACTGGCAGACCCGGCACCACTTCTTCGGTGACAACGCAAGGCTCCGCGCGGAATTGGAGGAAATGGAGGAGCGGGCACGGCGCCGCGATCTGTTGGTCGGGGACGACGAGGTCTATTCCTTCTACGACGCGCGAATCCCGGCCGAGGTCGTCTCGGCCCGGCACTTCGATGCCTGGTGGAAGAGACAACGCCACCTGACACCGGACCTGCTGACATTGACGCGCGACTACCTGCTGCGTGTGGACGACGCGGCCGAGCACCCCGACACCTGGCGCTCCGGCGACCTTTCCCTGCCGCTGACCTACCGATTCGAACCGGGTGCCGCCGACGACGGGGTCACGGTGCACGTTCCCGTCGAGGTGCTGGCCCGTCTCGGCGGTGACGCGTTCGCCTGGCAGGTGCCCGCGCTGCGCGAAGAACTGGTGGCGGCGCTGATCAAGTCGCTGCCCAAGGACCTGCGCCGCAATTTCGTGCCGGCGCCGGACACCGCCCGCGCGGTGCTGGCGGCGCTGGCACCGGGTGATGAACCGCTGTTGAGCGCGGTTTCGCGCGAACTCCGGCGGCGAACCGGAGTGTCGGTGCCTGTCGACGCTTTCGACCTCACCAAGCTTCCGGCCCATCTGCGGATGACCTTCGTCGTCGAAAGCCCGGACGGCACCGAGGTGGCGCGCGGCAAGGACCTCGACGCACTACAGCACCGGTTGGCCGGTGCCGCGAGATCCGCGGTGGCCGAGGCGGTGGCCGGTGACCTCGAACGGACCGGGCTGAGGGCGTGGCCCGACGACCTCGCCGAACTGCCGCGCACCGTGGAACGGGCCGGCAGCCACACCGTACGCGGCTATCCGGCGTTGCAGGACGCCGGCAGCAGTGTGAACGTCCGGGTCTTCGCGACGGAGGCCGAACGGGATGCGGTGATGGCCCAGGGCTTCCGCCGGCTGCTCCGGCTGACCTTACCGTCGCCGGCGAAAGCTGTTGAAAAACAACTGGATCCACGAACACGCCTGGTGCTCGGCACGAATCCGGACGGTTCGCTGGCCGCGCTGCTCGGCGACTGCGCCGATGCCGCGGTCGATCTGCTGGCGCCCACCCCGGTATGGACCCGCTCTGCGTTCGGTTCGCTGTGCGACCGGGTGGCCGGCGCGCTCGCGCCCACCACACTTGACGTCGTCGGCCGCGCCGCGACCGTGCTCGCCGCTCTGCAACAGGTGCACCTGGTCCTGCCCGACAAGCCACCGCTCGTTCAGGCCGACGCGATCGCCGACGTCCGCGCCCAGCTCGGCGGTCTGTTCCCGGTCGGGTTCGTCAGCGCCGTGGGAGCCGGCGGACTGGCCGACCTGACCCGTTACGTGACCGCCGCCGAGCGACGTCTCGAGCGTTTGCCGCGCGATCTCGCCGGCGACCGCGACCGGATGCGGCGCGTGCACGCCGTCGAAGACGCCTACGACGAACTCGTGGCCGCGCTGTCACCGGTACGCGCGGCGGCCAGTGACGTCCGGGACATCGCTTGGCAGATCGAGGAATTCCGGGTCAGTCTGTGGGCCCAGCAGCTCGGCACCCCGCGCCCGGTCAGCGAACAGCGGATCCTGCGGGCGATCGCCAGCGTGCTCGATCGGGTGTGAGGCGCCGACCGTGGGGACTTTGCAGAGATAGCCACCAGACGTCCTGCGTAGGGCACACACTCGGCGCCGTCAGCCAGTGGCCACCCACGGTGCGCGGTCGGCCGGGGCGTCGTCGAGCACGAGTTCGGCGACCCTGCAACGGTGTTGCTCGGCAGAGCCCAGTAGCACCGCGTCGGTGCTGGCGCGTTTGAAATACAGGTGCGCCTGATGTTCCCAGGTGAATCCGATGCCGCCGAGCACCTGGATGGTGTCGCGGGCGATCCGGCTGAACGCCGCCGAGCACACCGCCTGCGCGATGCTGGTGGCCGCCCCCGGGTCGTCGGTGCCGTCGGTCAACGCCCAAGCGGCGTGGTAGGCGACCGAGCGTGCGTGCTCGACGTCGACGAGCATGTCGGCGAGTTTGTGCTTGACCGCCTGGAACGACCCGATCGGCCGGCCGAACTGCAGGCGGGTCTTGGCGTAGTCCACCGCGAGGTCCAGCAGGTGCTGTGCGGCGCCGACCTGTTCGGCCGCCAACAAGGTCGCGCCGACCTGGAACGCCTGGGTGATCACGTGCCCGGCCTCCTCCGGACCGGCCACCAGTCGCCCGGGCGCACCGCGCAGTGCGATGCTCGCCTGCGGCCGGGTCAGGTCCAGGGTGACCAGCGCGGTCCGCGCGACTCCGGGACCGGCCGCGTCCACCGCGTACAGTCCGACCCCGCCGGCACCGTTGGCCGCCACCAGCAGGATGTCCGCGGCCCCGCCGTCGACCACGTGCGCCACCTCACCGGTCAGCGCGCCCGAATCCGAGGCGGCCACAGCGAGCAATGCCGGGTCGAACGCGCCGGCCCGGTCCGGCACTGCGAACGCGGCGGTCCGCCGGCCCTCGACGAGGTCGGGCAGCAGTTCGGCGCGCACCTCGCCGGGCGACGCCGCCACCAGTGCGGGGATCGCGAGGTAGGCGGTGCCGAACAGCGGCCCGCAGGCCAGCGCCGCACCCAGTTCCTCCACCGCGATGGCCGCGTCGACCAGTGTGCCGCCGGCCCCGCCGTCGTCCTCGGGCACAACCAGTCCGAGCACGCCGAGTTCGGCGCCGAGTCGACCCCACACCTTGGCGTCGAACGGCGGATCGGACTCCATCACCGCGCGCGCGGACTGCTCGCCGGCCTGCTCGGCGCCGAACTTACGTACCGCGCTGCGTAACTGGGCCTGCTCTTGGTTGAACACGAACTCAGCGCTGAACGTGAACTCAGCCACGGGGGATCTCCTTCCACGCCATGGTGTCGGCGCGCAGATCGCCGGGAAGTCCCAGCACCCGCTCACCCAGGATGTTGCGCATGACCTCCGAGGTTCCGCCCTCGATGGTGTTGGCCCGGCTGCGCAGGAACCGCTGCTGGATCGGCCCCCGCCAGTCCGCGCCGTCCTGGGCGTCCTCGCCGTAACCGTGGTACAGAATCCCTTCGGGTCCCAGCAGATCCATGCACCACTCGTAAATGTGCTGGTTGAGTTCCGCGCCCACCATCTTGCCGATCGAGCCTTCCGGGCCGGGGCCGCCGACGGTGGCCGTCGCGCGCGAGCGTTCCGAGGTCAACCGCTGCGCCTCGGAGCGCAGCCACAGCTGCGTCAGCCGGTCGCGCAGCACCGGGGTGCGCAGATCCGGCCGGCCCGCCCACAGCGTCACCGCGTCGCTGATCGGCCCGGCCCCGCGCCGGTTGCCGCTGCCGCCGAGCGCACTGCGTTCGTTCATCAGCGTGGTCATCGCCACTCGCCAGCCATCGCCGATCGCGCCGAGGCGATGGGCGTCGGGAATGCGGGCGTCGGTGAAGTAGACCTCGTTGAACTCCGCCTGCCCGGTCAACTGGCGCAACGGACGGGTTTCGACCCCCGGACCGTGCATATCGATCACGAAGTAGGTCAGGCCTTTGTGTTTGGGCACATCCGGGTTGGTGCGGGCCAGCAGCAGACCCCAACGGGCCCGGTGCGCCAGGCTGGTCCACACCTTCTGCCCGTTGATCACCCACTCTGAACCGTCGCGGACCGCGGAGGTGGCCAGGCCGGCCAGATCCGAACCCGCCCCGGGCTCGGAGAACAGCTGGCACCAGATGTGCTCGGTGGTGGCCAGCGGCCGCAGCCAGGACTTCTTCGTCTCGTCGTCGGCGGCGTGCTCCCGGATGGTCGGGGCGGCCATCCCGTAGCCCATCGGGTTCAGGCCCAGCGGCATCGGGCCGCCGGCGCCCTGCAGGATCCGGTCGGCGACGGCCTGCAGCCCGCGGGACACCCCGAGGCCGCCCTGTCCTTCGGGGAAGTGCACCCAGGACAGGCCCGCGTCGTAGCAGGCGCCGAGGTACTCGGGAATCGGGACGCTCTTCGGGTCGTGCTCGGCCAGCACCTGCTGCGCAAGTTCGGCGACCCGGTCTGAATCGGCGGTCATCTGGTCACCATAGGAAATCGACAACCGTC
>CAYLWH010000019.1:0-1317 GCA_964387245.1 uncultured Mycobacterium sp. | reverse complement strand
CCGGTCATGGCCATCGCAGCATCGGGTAGCCGGGCGCCCGCGATGGTGATGGCATCGAGCTGTCCGGTGAGTTGCCGCAGTTCGCCGTCGTCGAAACTGACCTGTTGGGTGCCGATGTTTTCCAGCAGGTGGGGCAGCCGGGTGGTGCTCGGGATGGGCACGATGGTGGGCTGTTGGCCCATCAACCAGGCCAACGAAATCTGGGCCGGCGTGGTGCCCTTACGCACCGCCCAGTCCTGAATCAGTTGCACCAGAGGCATATTCGCCGACATGTTGTCCCGACTGAACCGCGGAACATTGGCCCGGAAGTCACCATCGGTGAACCGGGTGTAGGGGCTCATGGTGCCGGTGGTGAAGCCCATGCCGACAGGCGCCCAGGGGACGAACCCGATGCCCAGTTCGGTGCACAGCGGCAGTATGACCTGTTCGGGGCCACGCCACAGCATGGAGTACTCGTTTTGGATCGCGGTCAGCGGTTGGACCCGGTGCGCGCGGCGCACGGTCTCCGATCCTGGCTCCGACAGCCCGAAGTGCAGCACTTTGCCTTGTGCGATCAGGTCTTTGACGGTGCCCGCCACCTCTTCGATCGGCACCGCCGGGTCAACCCGGTGTTGATAGAGCAGATCGATGTGGTCGGTGCGCAGCCGTTGCAGCATCGCGTCGACGGCGCGGCGGATGTGCTCGGGTTGGCTGTTTGCGCCGGGCCGGCGCTGACCGGTGTCGGGGTCGATGTTCATCCCGAACTTGGTGGCGATCACAACCTGATCGCGCACCGGTTGCAGGGCCTCCCCGACGATCCGTTCGGATTCCAGCGGTCCGTAAGCCTCGGCGGTGTCGAAGAATGTCACGCCCTGGTCGACGGCGGTGCGGATCAGCGTGACCATGTCCTCCCGACTGGATACCGGGCCGTAGAGCGTGCCGGTCATTGTTTGGCAGCCCAACCCGATGGGGGAAACCTGCAATGGCCCCAAGCTGCGGGTACCGGTGACCGTGGTAGCTGCCGTGACCGCGCTGGCGTCCTCGGGCCGGCTTGAATCCTGTTGTGGCGCATCAGCAGTACAGCCTGCCGCGACCGAGGCCAGCAGCGGCGTCGCCGCTACGGCGGTGGCTCCCAGCAGGAATCTGCGCCGCCCGTGTGTGGTGTCCATATCCGTCCCATTCTCGTATTCGCCGAGTTGCGTTGGACCTCGTACCTAATCGTTGTCGTCGGACATCTCGTCAGAGCTTGACGAGGGCTTTTAGTACCGTGCGATCAGCCATGTCCCGGTAGCCGTCGGGCACATGGTCGAGATCGAACGTCGCGTCGAACACCCTGCC
>CAYLWH010000018.1:28159-48285 GCA_964387245.1 uncultured Mycobacterium sp. | reverse complement strand
CACGAGTCTCCGCCCCGCGCGGACCAGCCATGGGCGTTCGTCGGAACTCAACTAGGCTCTACTCATGCCCGACCACGACATCGCCGCGGCTCGCCGCGAGATCACCGACGCCCTGCTCACCGCGCTGGACCGGCGCCACGAACTTCTCGACGCGATCGTCGCGGCCGAGGACAGGCCGGCCGCCGTCGCGGCCATCCAGGAGATGCTGGACACCTCCCCGCGCAACGCCGAAGCCGTCATCGGGCTGTCGTTCGATCGGCTGACCAAGCAGTCGCGACGGGCGATCGCCAAGGAACTCGACGACCTGAACTCGCAACTGAGCTTCACCGTCAAAGAGCGACCCGCCAGCCTCGGCGACAGCCTGAAGCTGCGGCCGTTCTCCAGCGACGCCGACCGTGACATCTTCGCGGCGCGCACCGAGGACATGCACGCCGCCGGGGACGGTTCGGGCGCTCCCGCCGGCGACCTCGACGACGAGATCCGGGCGGCGGTGGCGAGGTGTGCCGACGAAGAGGCCGCCTGGTTCGTCGCGCTGGAAGGCCCACAGAAGGTCGGGATGGTGTTCGGCGAGCTCGCCGACGGCGAGGTGAACGTCCGGATCTGGATTCATCCCGATTACCGCAAGCGTGGTTTCGGCACCGCCGCATTGCGCCGGTCGCGCTCGGAGATGGCCGCGTACTTCCCGGCGGTTCCGATGGTCGTGCGCGCTCCGGGCGCCACCCCGAGCTGACCGGCCGCCTCGTCCGTGACCGCACGCGCCGGGATCCTCGTCACCGGAACCGAGGTGCTGACCGGACGGGTCGCCGATGCCAACGGCCCGTTCCTCGCCGAAGCGCTGTTGGCCCTGGGCGTCGAGTTGGCACATGTCACCATCTGCGGTGACCGGCCCGCCGACATCGCCGCCGGGCTGCGGTTCCTCGCCGACGAGGCAGTGGACCTGATCATCACCAGCGGCGGCTTGGGCCCCACCGCCGACGACATGACCGTCGAGGTGGTCGCCGGGTTCACCGGTCGGGAGTTGGTGCTCGACGACGGGTTGGAGGCGAAGATCGCCACGATCCTGCGTACCCTGATGCGCCGGTTCGGCAACCGGGATTTCGACGCTGTCCGGGCCGCCAACCGCAAACAGGCGATGATCCCGTCGGGCGCGCAGTACATCGATCCGGTCGGCACCGCGCCGGGGGTGTTGGTAGCCGGCTCACCCACGATCCTGGTGTTGCCGGGGCCACCGCGCGAACTTCAACCCATGTGGCGCACCGCAATCGAGCTGCCCGTCGTGCAGGCGGCCATTACCGGGCGAACCGAGTACCGACAAGAAGTCGTCCGGATGTTCGGCCTGCCGGAGTCTGCACTGGCCGAAACGCTACGGCTGGCCGAACCCGGTATCGACGGGTTCGACCGACTCGAAATCACCACCTGCCTGCGCCGGGGGGAACTCGAGATCGTCACACGATACGAACCGGCCGCCGCCGATACCTATGCACAACTGGTGAAGACGCTGCGTGAGCGGCACCCCCGTGACCTGTTCTCCACCGACGGGTCCACGGTCGACGACCAGGTTGCCGACCTGCTCTCCGGACGCCGGATCGCGACCGCGGAATCCTGTACTGCGGGCATGGTCGTGGCACGACTGACCGACCGAGCCGGATCGTCGGCCTATGTGACGGGCGGGGCGGTGGCGTACTCCAACGAGGCGAAAACCGAACTGCTCGGCGTGGATCCGGCGTTGATCGCCGAGTACGGTGCGGTCTCCGAACCGGTCGCAGAGGCGATGGCCGCCGGCGCGCTCCGGCGCTTCGACGCCGATACCGCGGTGGCCGTCACCGGTATCGCCGGGCCCGGCGGTGGCACGCCGGACAAGCCGGTCGGCACAGTGTGCTTCACCGTCGCGGTGGCCGCCGGTACGCCCGTGACGAAAACCATGCTGCTCCCCGGCAGGCGCGCCGACATCCGGGAACGCTCGACCACGGTCGCGCTGCACCTGCTACGAAAGGTGTTGGGCGGCTGAGTTCTCCGTGCTCGACGGCGATGCGGTCACTCGATCTCGGCGACGAAGACGCCGACGCGGCGCCCCACCAGCCGTGCCACCCGCGCCAACCCCGCGGTGTCGCCGCCGGCCGGAATCACCCGGGGTCGAACCAGATGCACTTCCCGGCCGGACAGTCGCATGTCGGCCGTGCCCGCCGCCAGCACGTTCTTGACCCAGTTGGTCTTGCCGTGCGCCAGGGCCACCGCCACAAGATTTCCGTTGCGCAGCGGGGAGACGACCGTCTCGTAGAGCTTTCCGGATTTCCGGCCCCGGTGCTTGATCACTCCGAAGGTCGGCAGATGCCGGGCAATAGGCGCAACCACCGGGTTGATGTATTTGATCTGCAGGCGCTCGAACCACGGCGGAAACACCATGGGCACACCGGGAACCTGATTGGGGTGATTCGTCATTTGCTTTTCATCTGCCTTTCGCCGGCCGTCCTTCGTCGCGGTCCCATTCCGTCATCACGGTGCGCAGAATCTCCTCGGCCCGGCCGAGGCCGGCGAGATGGCTCTCACCGGGGATGACGTACAGCTTGGCGTCGGGCAGTGCCCCGACGCATTGTTCACCGTGCGCGAACGGGATGATGTGGTCACGGTCGCCGTGCCACCAGTGCACCGGAACCTTGACTTCCTGCAGCCGGAATCCCCACGACCTGGCGAACACCACGATGTCCGCGAACGGTGCGGCCATCTGTTTACGGCTGCCGTTGAGCAGGTCGTCGAGGAACATCGCCTTGAACTCGGGCCTACCCAGCAGGCGGCGATCGCCTTCCGGCGAGAGGGCCGCATACAACTCCAGCGCAGTCGTGGCCACCGGGCGGATCAACCTGATGAGGGTGACCGCGGCCAGTCGTACCGGTAGACCGGCGACCTCGAGTACCGGGGCGACCAGATTGCCCAAGGTCATCGCGCCGCCGCCGACGGCGTCGGGGCCCCGGGTGGGTGCGACGCCACCGAGGACGGCGACGGTCACCACGCGGTCTGGCATCGTCGCCGCGCACGCCAGAGAGTACGGTCCGCCGCCGGACAAACCGATCACGGCGAATCTGTCGATACCCAGTATGTCTGCGACGACATGCAGGTCGTGACCGAAGTCCGAGACCGTGCCGTACTGGTGCGGTGTCGATGACCCGATGCCCGGCCGGTCGACCCCGATCAGCCGGATTCCCTGCTGTTCGGCGTACACCCGAGCCTCGGCGGGAATCTGCCTGCGGGCACCGGGTGTCCCGTGCAGCCAGAAGAACGGCCGGCCCTGCGGGTCCCCGAATTCGGCAAAACCGATCTGGCGATCCCGTTCGATCGCGATGTTCCCCTCCAGCTTGGGGCGGTCGATGCCATATCCCATGCGCTGAAGTGTCTCATGTGGGCGGGGACGGCTTTTCGGGTCCGGGTCTTCGGATCTGTGCCCCTGGCCTATCGTCACGCGGGCACCACGACGGTGAGCGCGAGGCCAGCGCGCTCCACCCGCAGGCCGGCCCGGCGGGCCACCGTCGCGACTGCGGCCGCATCCTCCGGTTCGGCCCGACTTGCGGCCAATACTCGGGCCAGGCGGCCTTTGTGAGCCTTGTTGAAGTGGCTCACGACGGTCCGACTGCCGTCGACGCCCTCGGTCAGCACATCCACACGCACCGACCCGGGAACCCGGCCCAGCGCCGCATAAGAGCCCGATCGCAGGTCCACCACCAGGTCCGCGGCGGCGATCCGTGCCAGCACGGGTTCGAGGAACGGCTTCCAGCGGGCGGTCAGCGTCTGTCCACCCGGCAGCTTCGACGAAGCCGAGAGCCGGTATGCCGGTATCGGGTCGTCGGCACACAGCAACCCGAACAGCGCAGAGCCGACCGCGAGTCGGGCCCGGGCGCGTTGCGCCGCGGCGCCCTTCAGCGAGCCGATGTCGAGCGCGTCGTACAGCACACCGGTGTAGCGTGCGATCGCCGGCATGGTGGGTGCGGTGATCAGCTCGGCGTTGCGGTCGATTTCCGCGTCCTGGTTTTCCGAAATGCCCAGGGCGCGGCGGCTGGCCGGCCGGTCCGCGGCCAACGCGACGAGCTCGTCGACGAGCGCGGACCGCAGCGGGGTGAGTTCGGGAAAGCGCAACTCACATAGCAGCAGCGGCGGCCCGCCACCACCGAGGCGTTTGGTCTCCGAGGGTGGCAACAGCACAATCACGCCACAGACCGTAGCGGGCCGATCCGCTCAGCGGCGATGGACCGATACCGCGTAGTCGCCACCCAGGAAGGGTGCGCGGTCCCAGGTCGACCAGCGCGCCACCGGCCTCAGTCCGGCCTTGCCGGCCAGCCGGTCGTACTCGGGTAACGAGATCCGGCCGCGGCGCAACTGAAAACCGGCCACCAGCAAGCCACCTGGGCCCAGCCGGGCGGTCAACTGCTCCAGGACGCGGCCTTCGGTGCCCGGCGAGACGAAGATCATCACATTGCCCGCCAGCACGATGAGGTCGAACTCGGCCTCCAGGACTCCGTCGAGCGCGCTGAGATCGGCTTCCAGCCAAGGCAATTCGGGCGCTTTGGCACGCGCCGCGGCCAACATGGCGGCGTCGGCGTCCACCCCGGCAACCCGAAACCCGCGGCGGGCCAGCTCGATGGCGACACGTCCGGTCCCGCAGCCGGCATCGAGTACCCGGGTCAGCCCGTCTTCGCGCATCAGGGTCTCGACCAGGTTCGCTTCGCCGTGGATGTCGGCGCCCTCGGCGGCCAAGGCGCGCCATCGGGCGTCGTACTCGGCGCCCCGGGGCGCGTCCGATCCGTGCCAGCGCGTGCTCACCACGGCATTCTCTCAGCCGACGGCCAACAGCAGAGGCACCCGCTGTTCGGCGGTGGTCAACGATCCGTGCTGCCCGACAAGCGCCGACTCGACCGGCTCGACCCAGGGCCGCACCAGGACCGTCGTCCCACGAGCGGCCGCCACCACATCGCCGATCCGCGGCAAGACGGCGGCACCGATACGCTCGCCGAACCAGCCCGCGGCGATCGCCTCGTCGCGGCTGACCACCCAGGCCCGGTCAGCCAGGGTCTCCCGCCAGGCGGCAAGCACCGACTCGAGCGCACCGGTCTCGACATAGACATGGCGGGCGCGGGCCTCCCCGCCGACCGCCGCGACACCCTCGGACAGGTCCGCGTCGATCTCGATGTCCACGGCATCGCCGGGGCCGATCGCCACCATCCCGTGGTCGGCGACGACAGCCAGCACCGCGCCCGCCGGGAGGTCGTCGACGATGGACTCCACCAGCCGGTCGACCCGGCGCAACTGCATTCGCCACGGCGTCGAGCCCGGTCCATGCAGATGGCCGAGCAGGTCGAGATCGCCGTGGTAGCCGTAACAGAACCCGCCGCCCGACAGCGCCGCGCAGAGATTGGTGGCCAGGTCGTCGAGCCCGAGCACACCGACATAGCGGCCGCCGCGGAGCACGGCCCGGGTCAGTCCGGAGCCGGCGAATTCGGCACCGGACACCACGGTCACCGCAATGCCGGCGCCTGTCGCACGTTCGAAGGTCGTCGGCAGCGGCTGAACCCGCTCGGGCACCACCGCGTCGCGCAGGTCGCCGTCCCGGGGCAGCCGTTGCCAACGCAGCGCGTTGATCACACCGGTGCCGGGCAGCCGGAAGGACATCCCGACCATCCCGTGCTCCCCGGAGCGGCAGCCGGTTCCAACCGCCGCGAGACCGGCAACGGTGGTCGAAGGGAATCCGACCTGCAGGATGGGTCCGCGTAGCGCGGCCAGCACGGGCGCATCTTCGGCGTAGGTGTCGAGCAGTTCGGCTCCGAGGCCGTCGATCAGCAGAACACATGCCCCGGTCGGCGAGCCGGGTATTCCGACCCGATCGACGAAACCCGGCACCCCGAGTGCCGCCAGCACGGACGGCACCACATCGGCCAGGTGCAGCAAGCCTGGGTCTGGTTGCGGCAGTTCCACACCCCGAGCCTGCCACGTCCGGCGCCCGTGGATGCCCGAGGGCGATTCGTGACGTCCAGCACCCGACCGACATTCGCTCGGGTGCTGGACGTCATGAATCACGTTTTGGGCAGTCGCACCACCTGAACGAAGAACTCATCGATCTGCCGGACGGCGCTCATGAACTGGTCAAGATCGACCGGTTTGGTCACGTAGGCGTTTGCATGCAGCTTGTAGCTGCGCAGGATGTCCTCCTCGGCAGACGACGTGGTCAGCACGACGACCGGGATATGGCACAGGTCCGGATCCGACTTGATCTTCTCGAGCAGTTGACGACCGTCGTATTTTGGCAGGTTCAGGTCGAGCAGAATCAGATCGGGCCGGGGTGCATCGGCGTGCCGGCCGCGCCGGTAGAGGAAGTCCAGACCTTCCTCACCATCGTGCGCGACGTGCAGGGTGTTGTTGATCTTGTTGTGTTCGAACGCTTCCCGCGTGATGAGTTCGTCCCCTGGATCATCTTCGACCAGGAGGACATCGATGGGGCGCGCTGTCGGAGTCATGCTGGGCTTCCTTCTCGGACGGATGTGACGTCTTGCGTCACGACGGCAGGCAGGGTGAACCGGAGCAGGGTTCCTTCGGTGTATGAGGTGTCGATCCAGATTGTGCCGCCGTGGTACTCGACGATCTTCTTGCACAACGCCAGACCGATGCCCGTGCCCGAGTAGGCGTCCCGGCTGTGCAGGCGCTGAAATATGATGAACACCTTGTCGACGAATTCCTCGGCGATCCCGATGCCGTTGTCGGACAGGCTGAACAGCCACTGTCCGGGTGAGTCGGGCTCAGGCGGTGTGTAGTCGACGACGATCCGGGGCGCGACGGCGTCCCGGCGGAACTTCACCGCGTTGCCGATCAGGTTCTGCCACAACATCGTCAGCAGCATCGGATCCCCGAGGACGTGTGGCATGGGGGAGTCCGGGCGGATCACCTCGGCACCGGATTCCTCTATTGCGGTGGCGACGTTGGCCACGGCCCGGTCCAGAACGCGGTCGAGGTCGACATCGGTCTGGGTGGTGTTGAGCCGACCCACCCGGGAGAACGTCAACAGGTCGTTGATCAGCACCTGCATCCGCTTGGCTCCGTCGACGGCGAACCCGATGTATTCGGCGCCCCGCTCGTCGAGCTGGTCCGCGTACCGCTTCTCCAGCAATTGACAGAACGAGGCCACTTTCCGCAGCGGCTCTTGGAGATCGTGCGACGCGACGTAGGCGAACTGTTCGAGCTCGGCGTTGGAGCGTCGGAGTTCGACGGCCTGTTCGTCGAGCGCCTCGGCCTGTTCGGCCAGCCGCAGCCTCGCCGAGCGCGATTCCTCGAGTTCGGCCACCATGCGCTTTCGCATGTCCTCGACGTCGGCGCCGATCGCCCGGATGTCTTTGGGCCCATGCTGGGGAATTGTCTGGTCGAAGTTTCCCCCGGTGATACGCCGGCATGTCGCAGCCAGTGCGTCCAGCGGCCTGGTGACCGCGCTACGCACCAGGACCGCGAGCAGGATCGCCGTGCTGACGAACACCACCATGAGCGCACTCAGTATCCCGTTGCGCCAGGCCTGCGCGCGGCTCACCTCGGCCAGGCCGGTAGCGCGCACCGCACCCAGATGTTCGTTCTGGGTGTCGAAAAGTGCACGGATACGGTCGAATTCAGCCTTGCCGAGTTCAGCGCCGGCGGCATCCACGACATGGGAACGCCCTGGCGAAACCGACGCGATCACCGGTTCGGCATAATGCGCCCGCCAGTCGGCGGCGGCGTGTTCGATGGCGTCCAGGTCGGCGATCTGCTGGGGCCGGTCGCCGACCCAGGTCCGGATCTGCTCGGCCGCCTCGGCCTCGTCCCGCTCTCCGTCGAAGTAGGGTTCCAGAAACTGCCGGTCGGCGGTGATCAGATAACCCCGGATGGCCGTCTCCTGATCGCGCAGCGCGGCCTGCAGCTGGTATGCGGCCACCCGCGTCGGCTGGATGTTTTCCGCGAGCGTGTAAGTCATCCGGTCGATTCGGGCCAGCAGTATCGCCACCATGACAGCGCCGGCGACCACCACCAGACCCATCACCGCCAGCACCAGATTCAACCAGCCCTGCACTGTCAATTGCCAACGGGGCGCAGTCATGCCCCGGTACGTTCCACCCGGACCACGGCGATGTCGTCGGTCAGTCCGCCGTGCGACTGCGCCAGCTCCTCGGCACCGTCGATCAGCGCGTCGACGAAGGCGGCGCCGGGCAGGGCGGCCACCGACCGCGCCAACGAGAGCAAACCGTCTTCACCGAGACGCTCGTTGCCGCACCCCGAATGGCCCTCGAACAAACCGTCGGTCAGCAGTACCAGCCCGGCCCCTACCGGCAGGGCGACCTGATCGGCCGGCCAGTCACCGTTGTGCAGGCCCAGAGCCGGCCCACCGGGGGGCTCCACCCAGTCCACCGTCCCGTTGTGGTGCAACAGCATCCCGGGGTGGCCCGCGCGCACGGCGGTGATGGTCGGTCCCGCCGGCGGGATGGCCAGACTCATGACCGTCGCGAACGCCCCGCTGCCGGCCCGCTCAGTTCGCAGAATCCGGTTCAACTCACGCATCCGCTGCGGTCCACGCAGACCCGCGAACGTCAGGGCGCGCCAAGCGATGCGCAGTGCGACGCCGAGGGCGGCCTCATCCGGTCCGTGACCGGCGACGTCCCCGATCATGACGTGCACGGTGCGGTCGAAGGTCTGAACGAAGTCGAAGAAGTCACCGCCCACCAGGGCGTTCTCCCGGCTCGGCCGGTACCGGGTGACGATGTCCACACCGGGGTTGTCGAGCAGCAGGGGAGAAGGCAGCAGGCCCCGTTCCAGGCGGGCGTTCTCCCGTGCGCGCAGCTGGCTGGCCTGCAGGTCGGCGGCGCTGATCTCGGCGCGCTTGCGCTCCACGGCGTACAGCACCGCCCGCAACAACATGTCCGCTTGCACGCGTCCCTTGACCAGATAGTCCTGCGCCCCGGCGCTGACCGCCGAAACGGCGAAGTGTTCGTCGGGCAGCCCGGTCAACACCACGATGGGCAGCGTCGGTTCGCTACGAGTGATGCGATCCAACGCGTCCAAGCCGTCGGCGTCGGGCAGGTTCATGTCCAGGAGCACGCAGTCCGGCCGGGTTCTGCTCAGCACCCGCTCCGCCTCCGCAAGAGACTGCGTCCAGACGACGGTGGCGTTCCATCCGGTGTCGGCGATCAGTTCCTCTACCAGCAGGGCGTCGCCACGATCGTCCTCGACAAGCAACAACGACAACGCCTGTTCGGTATCAGCGGGGGGGCGCATCGGCCGACCGTATTGGTGTGACGATGCAACGACAATACCGGCTGTACCGCGCGCCGCGATGAAGCTACGCGGACTTGGTCAGCTTAGTGGTCAGCAGGGGCAGCAGCATGGTGCGACGCCGGCGATTGGCCTCGGCGAACCGATCCAGCGCATCCGGCACGGACGCGACGACGGGTCCGGCGGCACCGAGGAGCCCGGTGACGGCGTCACCGGCGACCATCGCCCACTCGACACCGGCCTTGTCGCATGCTTCGTTCACCGTGTCGAGCAGCTGACCGGCCGGTGCGACGATCGCGTCCACCGCGCTCAGATCCAGAACGAAGGGCTTCTCCTCGATGATGAAGCGCCGGACGTGGGCGGTGATCCGGTCGAGGTTGTCGGGGTTGATCGAGCCACCGACCGTCACCACGGTCGCCAATTGTCGGGACAACGCCCGGATCCAGGCGCCGTCGCATTCGAAAACCGGATTGCCGTAGCGCAGGACCGAACCCGACAAAGCCGAAGCATTCATACCCACCATGAACGGCTCCATTCCCCGTGGTATCGCCGAAAGCCGATGAGCTTGGATCTCACCCTCTGATGCAGAGGCTAAGCGGCAAATCTAAGGTCACCGGGAGCGGGGTCTAATACTCCTGTGAGAAAAGCATTACGCGGATCCCGGGCAGGACCTTCGGTCCGATCCAACAGACTTGTCGAATTCTGTTGGGACATGGCTCATTCGAGGCGTTTCCGGCCTACCGGATGCGGCTGGGCGCCGTCGGCGTGCTCGTTCGGAGATTTCGGCAGGCAACGCGTCGGCATCCAGCAGTGCCGGCAACAACTCCGGTGCGGTGGTGAGCGCCCGGAACACCATGCCCACCGTCACGGAGTGATCGGGACGCCCGACGACTTCGATGGCATCGCCGCGATGCACCCTCCCGGGTTCGATGACCCGCAGGTACGCACCGGGAACCGCGGCGGCGGTGAATCGCCTGACCCAGCCGCGCTCCGAGAGCCACTGCGCGAACGTCCGGCAGGGGATGCGCGGAGACGTGACCTCGAGCCGCAGCCCGTCGGATCCGACCAGCCATTGTTCTCCGATCAGCGCGTTGGTGACGTCGAGTCCTGCGGTGGTGATGTTCTCGCCGAACGCTCCGTTGCCGAGTTCGCGTTGCATCGCCTCCTGCCAGGTGTCGAGGTCTTCGCGAGCGTAGGCGTACACCGCCTGATCGTCGCCCCCGTGCAGGCGCTGATTGCCGATGAGGTCGCCCACCAGTCCACTGCCCAAGCCGCCGTGCATCGGGCCGGGTGCCCGGACGGCGATCGGGTCGTCAGTGGGCCGTTTGTCGATGCCTGTCGTGCCACCGGCCTTCTCGTCGGGGTTCGGACAGGGGCGGGCCAGGTTGACCGTCAGGACCGTCGCCATGATTCGAGCGTAGTTCGGTTCGGGTGCGGCGACAGCACTCAGCGCCTTGATCATCTCAAGCGCGCTGCCGTGGCGGGGAGGTCGCCAGGGGAACGCCGCGCAGCGGACGGTCAGGCGGCCACCGGAACGTGCACGTCGCGCATGCCTACCGCGTTTTGCAGCCCCGAGCAGTTGTAGCAGCCGACGCAGCCGACGCAGTCCTCACACTGCGCGCAACCGGCGCAGGCCATGCAGCGGCGACAGGACACACAGCCCACGCAGGCCGCGCATCCCCGCATCAGGAGCGACAGTGCCACGACGGCGCTACCTGCGACGCCGGCGCTGCCGAAGGTGGCGACCGACCCGGCGACCGCGACGCTGCCGACGGTGCCCAGCGAGCCCGCCACCGCGACGCTCCCGACGGTGCCCATGGAACCCGCGACCGCGACGCTGCCGACGGTGCCGGCGGACGCGAGCACACCGACGCCGGCGGTGGTAGCGACAGACAGTGGCGCGAGCAGCAAGTTGGCCAACATCGCACCAGTGTCGCAAGCATTCGGCGAAATCGGCGGGTTTCGGAGTCAACAAGACCGGGAAGGCGGGAACCGGTCAACTGCGGGTCGGCGCCGCCGACGCCTTCCTGAAGCCGGTCCTGGGACGTCCCAATCCGACCGTCCTGGCGCACACCACCCGCAGAGCACGACATCCCGCGAGCCGGCCGGCCCGCGGGATGTCGCCACAACAGGTAGCAGCTATACGTCGAAGCGGTCGGCGTCCATCACCTTGGCCCACGCCGCCACGAAGTCCCTGACGAACTTCTCCTTCGCGTCGTCCTCGGCGTACACCTCGGCCAGCGCCCGCAGTTGCGAGTTCGAACCGAACAACAGGTCGACGCGGGTGCCGGTGTACTTCTGCGCACCGGTGGCCCGGTCGGTACCGATGTAGCTGCCGTCATCGGCGGGCGACGGCTTCCACTCGGTACCCATGTCGAGAAGGTTGACGAAGAAGTCGTTCGTCAGCTGACCAGGCCTGTCGGTGAGGACACCATGCTTGGAGCCCTGGTAGTTGGCATCCAGCACCCGAAGGCCGCCGACCAGCACCGTCATCTCCGGACCGGACAGGCCCAACAGGTTCGCACGGTCAACCAGCTTGAACTCCGCGGGCAACACCACACCCTTACCGAGGTAGTTGCGGAATCCGTCGGCCTTGGGCTCCAGGTAGGAGAACGACTCCACGTCGGTCTGCTCCTGGCCGGCATCGCCGCGTCCCGGGGTGAACGGCACCTCGACCGGGTAACCGGCGTCCCTGGCGGCCTTCTCAACGCCGACGTTGCCGGCAAGCACCACCAGATCGGCGAAGGACACCGGTGTGCCAGACGACTTCTGGATCTCCTCGAGCTTGCGTACCACCTGGGCCAGCTCGTCGGGCTCGTTGGCCTCCCAGCCGGCTTGCGGCTGCAATCGGATGCGACCGCCGTTCGCGCCACCGCGCTTGTCACTGCCGCGGAACGACGCGGCCGCTTTCCACGCGGTCGAAACCAGTTGCGGGACAGTCAGATCCGAGTCCAAAATGGCGCTCTTCAGCTTGGCGACGTCCTCGGCGCTCAACTCGCCCGACGCGGCGGGAATTACGTCCTGCCACAGCCACGTCTGCTTGGGTACCTCGGGTCCGAGGTAGCGCACCACCGGACCCATGTCGCGATGCAGCAGCTTGAACCACGCCTTGGCGAACTCCTCGGCCAGTTCCTCCGGATGGTCCAGCCAGCGCCGGGTGATCCGCTCGTAGATCGGATCGGTACGCAGGGCCAGGTCGGAGGTCAGCATCGACGGGTGGGTCTTGGCGGTGCCGAACGCCTCCGGCACCGAGTTGGCCCAGCCGCCGTCCTTCGGGCGCCACTGGTTGGCACCCGCGGGACTCTTGAACAACTCCCACTCGTTGCCATAAAGGATCTCCAGGAAGCTGTTGTCCCACTTGGTCGGCGTGTGGGTCCAGATCACCTCGAGCCCGCTGGAGATGGCGTCCTTGCCGACGCCGGTGCCTTGCGGGTTCTTCCAACCCAGGCCCATGAGTTCCAGCGGGGCGGCCTCGGGCTCAGGCCCCACGAGTTCGGCATCGCCATTGCCGTGGGTCTTGCCGAAGGTGTGGCCACCGACGATCAGCGCTGCGGTCTCGATGTCGTTCATCGCCATCCGGCCGAACGTCTCGCGGATGTCGATTGCCGAGGCCAGCGGATCCGGATTGCCATTGGGCCCTTCGGGATTGACGTAGATCAAACCCATCTGAACGGCGGCCAGCGGGTTCTCCAGATCCCGGACGCCGGAGTAGCGCTGGTCGTCCAGCCACTCGATCTCGGGGCCCCAGTACACGTCCTCCTCGGGCTCCCAGCGATCCTCGCGGCCGAAGGCGAATCCCGCTGTGCGGAAGCCCATGTCCTCCAGCGCGACGTTGCCGGCATACACGATCAGATCGGCCCACGACAGGTTCTTGCCGTACTTCTTCTTCACCGGCCACAGCAGCCGACGGGCCTTGTCCAGGCTGACGTTGTCGGGCCAGCTGTTCAGCGGCGCGAACCGCTGCATCCCTGCGCCGCCTCCGCCACGGCCGTCGTTGACGCGGTAGGTACCCGCAGCGTGCCACGCCATCCGAATGAACAGCGGGCCGTAGTGGCCGAAGTCGGCGGGCCACCAGTCCTGGGAGTTGTGCATCACCTCGACGATGTCTGCCCGAACGGCGTCGACGTCGAGGGCCTGCACCGCCGCGGTGTAGTCGAAGTCCCCGTCCAACGGATTGATGACGTCCGGGTTCTTCTGCAGGACCTTCAGATTGAGCTGATTGGGCCACCAGTCACGGTTGCCGCCACCGGCCACCGGTGGCCTGAGACGCATCGGGCAGCCGCCCTCCGCGACGGCATCGGACTGCGCCTCTCCAATCGGCGGGCTCTCTTCGATAGGACGATCGTCCGGCACAGCAATTTCCTTCCGTAGGTTGTGAACTGGGCTGTGATCACTGGTGTGATCGGGAAACTTGCGGTGACGGGGTTGATGCCGCCGCGCAGGTGGGGCACAGGCCCCAGTAGATGACCTCGGCTTCATCGAGAACGAAACCGTCCGCGACGGTTGCCGGCTCAGGCATCAAACAGGGCGCTTCACCCACCGCGCAGTCCACATCGTCGATGACGCCGCAGGACCGGCACACGACATGGTGATGGTTGTCGCCGACTCGCGATTCGTAGCGCGCCACCGAACCCGACGGCTGGATTCGCCGTATCAGACCCACCGCCGTCAATGCGTTGAGGACGTCGTAGACGGCCTGCCGGGACACCTCGGGCAGTGTGGTGCGCACGGATCCGAAGATGGTCTCGGTGTCAGCGTGCGGATGGGAGTGCACCGATTCCAGTACCGCAAGCCGTGGACGGGTTACGCGCAGATCCACAGAGCGCAGCCGCTCCGCGTAATCGGGCGTCGAGGTCATGTAAGAAGTAATACTCCTCTTTTCTGGAATGAGTCAAGAGTTTGTCGAAACATGCAGGCAGAGGTACGTCGTCGTTACTGTTCGTGCGTGATCCGCAATGTCGTCATGATCAAGCTCAAGCCCGGCCACGACGCAGCCGAGGTAGCCGAAATCCAGGACGACTTCCGAAACCTGAACTGTCCCGGAACAGTCGGCTACACCGTCGGAGACGACCTCGGCCTGCGCGAGGGCAACTGGAGTTTCGCGATCGTCGCCGACTTCACCGACACGGACGCGTACCGGGCCTACGACCTCGACGACGCCCACAATGCGGCCAGGGCGCGACTGGGACCGATGATCGACCAGATCGCCCGGGCACAATTCGAGATCCCGGACGCGTAGCAGTTCTCCACTCTGTCCGGACCGGTGACGGGAAAAGCGAAATCTCGCATGGGGCGGGGACCGTATGGTCGGCTAACGTCCCGTTCGTGAAGACGCTGATCGACTTCGACGCCGCACCGGTCTTCGCCCTTCCGATGATGGACACCGTCGGACGGCGCAGACTGCGCGAAGGGATGCTGGTCGAAGGGCCACAGGGCTGGGGCGAATTCAGCCCTGGACCCGACACGGACCCGGGTGCGCTGGGGCGCTGGCTGACCGCCGCGGTCGAGGCGGGCACCGTGGGTTGGCCCGATCCGGTACGTGGGCGGATCCCGGTCGCCGTGACGGTGCCCGCCGTCGACCCCGCTCACGCGCGACGGATCGTGTCGGATTCCGCCTGCACCACCGCGGAGGTATCGGTGGGGGTGTCGGCCGGATCGCACGCCCTGGACATCGCCCGACTGGAGGCGGTGCGCGACTGCCTCGGCCCGAACGGCGCGCTGCGTTGTAATGCCCTAGGGCAGTGGGATATCGACGGCGCGGTCACGGCGATCACGGCGTTGGACAAGGCCGCCGGCGGACTGGAATACGTCCTGCAACCATGCGCAACGCCGCACGAACTGGCGGCCGTGAGACGCCGGGTCGGGGTCCCGATCGCCGTCGACGGCTCGCGTCCCGGTATGCCGCTGGCTCTAAAGGAGTTCGCCGATGTCGCCGTGCTGTCCTGTGGGCCGATGGGTGGCGTGCGGCGGGCGTTGCGGATCGCCGAAGCGTGCGGCCTGCCTAGTGTGGTGACCTCCGGTCTGGAGTCAAGTGTCGGTTTGGCCGGGGGGCTCGCGTTGGCCGGTGCGCTGCCCGAATTGCCCTTTGCCTGTGCTCTCGGTACCCGGTTGTTGCTGGCCGGTGACGTGGTCGCACTGTCGCGCCAATTGATTCCTGCCGGGGGCTGGCTGCCCGTGGCTCCGATGCCCCCGGCGCCGGATCGCGACCTGCTGGCACGGTATGCGATCACCGATGCGAACCGGGTCGCGTGGTGGCGCGATCGCCTGCGCGCCGCCGGGACTGATATCCCGTGATCAACCATCCGCCTGGGATCCACGTCCCGCTCCCACCGGATGACCCGCCGTCGGCACCGTGAGCCGTATACTGGCGTGCCGTGGGCATTCTGTCTGGTTTCGCGCCGTGGATCGTCTATTGGATGCTGGTGGGCAACGTCCCCTTCCTGGTGGCGGTGCTGGTTGCACTGGCTACCGCCGTCGCCGTGTTGGCAGTTGGGAGTCTGAGCGGCAAGCCGGGGCGCACTCTGCAGGTTGGGGCGGTGGCCACCTTCTCGGTGCTGACGGTCCTGACGCTGGTCCTGCACCAAGACTTCATGGAGCGATGGATGCAGCCGCTGAGCAACGCCGGAATCCTCCTTGTCGCACTCGTCGGTGTCCTAATAGGCAAGCCGTTCATCCGGGAGTTCGCCGAGGAGGGCCAACCGGCCGATGTGATCAACAGCGACCTCTTCTGCCAGATCACCGCGCGATTGACCTGGATCTGGGTCGCGGTGTTCGCCGGCATGACGGTGTCGTCGGCGATTCCGCCGATCGTGCAGGGCGACGCGACGATCCTGGACACCAGGACGCCGCTGTCGTTCGTCTTCTACTGGGTGATCCCGATCGGCCTCCTGGCATGCGGCGCGCTGGCGTCGAAGCTCCTGCCCGACCGGATGACCACCCGGTCTCGATGACGCCGAACGCAAGACGGCGTTCGTTGCCCACAGCGAGGCCGCGATCGACGACTTGTACTACCTGGCCACCGAGCACGCGAACCACGAAGTCGGCCCCGGCAAAGAGGCCTACAACGTCAAGGTCGGCGGCCAGGGGGTACCACTGGTCGGCGACGATTCCCCGGATGTCGTGGCCGTCGACGTACCAGGTGCGCGACTGCAAACGCTGATATCGGCGTAGGCGCACTGGTCGGCGCTCGAAGTGAGCCGGTCGTGCCCGTTGTGCATCGAATACCGCAACCGATCACGATCGGCCACCACTCTGGTCACAGAAGGACAACACCTCGCGACGGAACGACACGAGATTTGGTAGCCACCTGCCGGCTGTTGTACAAGTGGTAGTAGTGACTGGCGTGACGTATGAGGTTGAGTCGCGCATCCAAACAAGGTAAAGGGAGCTGACATGAGACGGGTCTTCGTCGTTGCGGCCGCGCTTGTCCTATTGGCAGCTCCGGGCCTGTCGATGTCAGCCGTCTCGGGTGCGGTTCCCAACACCTGGACCGGCACCCGCCAGCAGGCCATCCAACAAGTGATCGAGCGTGGGCTCTCCCAGCGGGGTGTGCCGTACTCCTATGGCGGCGGCAATGTCGACGGCCCCAGTGCGGGCACCGGTGCGTCGACGGCACCCGACCCGGTGCCGAGCGCAGTTCCCGCCACCGGCCTGGGCGCCATCCCGATCTTCGGCCAAGACTCGACCACCGCTCCGACTCCCGCGCCGGCACCCAAGGTCGTTGGATTCGACTCCTCCGGACTGGTGCAGTACGCGTTCGCCGGGGTCGGTATCAAGCTGCCGCGATCGTCCGGCGAGCAGTACAAGGTCGGCCGCAAGATCCTGCCGTCGCAGGCGCTGCCCGGCGACTTGATCTTCTTCGGCCCCGACGGCACCCAGAGCGTCGCCCTGTTCATCGGCAACGGGCAGATGCTCGAGGCAACACCGCCGGCGGTGGTCGTCTCGCCGGTGCGCACCGGCAGCATGGCGCCCTACCTGTCCCGCATCATCGAATGGCAGTAATCCCGACCTGTCCCGCAGGAGAAGGCGGTAGAGAACGCGACTTCGCCCGGAGTTGCTGTGCGTCAGACAGTTTCGGCACCGTATCCGCACGGATGAGCCGACAGATCGTGCTCCGGCGACGCCCCGCGCGGCGATGCCGGTGTACGGGAGCACCGCATACTTCGGTATGACCGGAATTCACAAGCCGCAGGCCGGCGAGACGGTCTTGTCCACCGCCAGTTCGGTCGCCGGGCAGATCGCTGGTCGAAGTGAGTGAGCCGGCGCGGTTGACGCGAAGCCCTGAACAGGTAGTTCGCACCCTGTGCTGGGTGTGTGCGTGGCGGAGTCGTTTCTCGGCCACCTGGATTGATCTGACTGCCAGGCCGATTCGCAATCGTCTCTAGACTGCTGACATGAGTGGTGTCCGGCAGCAGGAGGTTCCCCGCGGTCTGCTGCGGATAGAGGACTGCCTGGACCCCGACGGCGGCATCGTGTTACCGCCGGGAGTCACGCTCGTGTCCCTCATCGACCGCAACATCGCCGCCGTCGGAAACTCGGTCGCCTACCGTTATCTCGATTACACCGGCGCCGGCGGCGTGCGCGCCGTCGAACTGACCTGGGCCGAACTCGGTGTCCGGGTGCGGTCCATCGGCGCACATGTCCAGCGGGTCGCCTCCCGTGGTGACCGGGTGGCCATTCTGGCCCCGCAGGGCCTCGAATTCATCGCTGGATTCTTCGCGGCGATCAAGGCCGGAAGCATCGCCGTGCCGCTGTTCGCTCCAGAACTGCCCGGTCATGCTGAAAGACTGGAGACCGCGCTGCGAGACGCACAGCCCACTGCAATCCTCACAACCGCAGCGGCCCACGACGTGGTCCGGGCATTCCTGGCCCGGCTCAGTGGTCTGGATACCCCGGACATCATCGTCATCGACGAAGTCCCGAACGGTGCGGCGGATGCATTCGTGCAGAACGACCCGGACATCGACGATGTCTCGTACCTGCAGTACACAGGTGGTACGACCCGACCGCCGGTAGGTGTCGAGATCACCCACCGCGCTGCGGGTTTCAACTTGCTGCAGATGATCTTGTCCATCAATCTGCTCGACCGGAACACCCACGGCGTCAGCTGGCTGCCGCTCTACCACGACATGGGCCTGTCGATGATCGGCTTTCCGGCAGTGTATGGCGGCCATTCCACCCTGATGTCACCGACCGCGTTCATCCGCCGACCGGTTCGCTGGATCGAGGCGCTCGCCGCAGAGTCACGGGATGCCCGGGTGGTGACCGCCGCGCCGAATTTCGCCTACGAGTGGGCCGCCCAGCGGGGGACACCCGCCGCCAACAGCGGCGTCGACCTGCGTGATGTCGTGATGATCATCGGGTCCGAACCGGTCAGCATCGATGCGATCAGAACTTTCAACGCGGCCTTCGCGCCGTTCGGATTGCCACCGACTGCGATCAAACCCTCTTACGGCATTGCGGAGGCGACGTTGTTCGTCGCGACTACCGAACCCACTGCGGAGGCGACGGCAACCCACCTCGACCGGGAGCAGCTAAGCGCCGGCCGAGCCGTGCGCTCGCAGGACGGACCCGATGCGGTGCCCCTGGTTTCCTGCGGGCGGGTAGCCCGGAGCGAATGGGCCGTTATCGTCGCCCCGGACAGCGGTGACGAACTGCCGGACGGCCAAGTGGGTGAGATCTGGTTGCAAGGAGACAATGTCGGCCGGGGATATTGGGCGAGGCCGGCCGATTCGCAGCAGACGTTCGGGGCGGTGCTCCGTAGCGTCGTCGAGGTCGACACCCACTCCTCGGGCGCGGCACTCGACGGTACCTGGTTGCGGACCGGAGATCTGGGGTTCTACCTCGACGGCGGGCTGTTCGTCACCGGTCGACTCGCCGACCTGATCACCATCGACGGGCGCGATCACTATCCTCACGACATCGAGAACACCGTCGCCGCGGCTTCGCCGGTGGTGCGGCGCGGGTATGTCACGGCCTTCCCGGTGGCCGTCCACGGTATCGACGGCGGGCTGGTGATCATCGCCGAGCGTGCTGCACGCACCGGACGGGCCGATCCGGCTCCGGCCATTGACGCAATCCGTGCTGCGGTGGCGTCCCGGCATCGGGTCACGGTTTCCGACGTGCGCATTGTGCCCGCCGGCACAATCCCCCGAACGACCAGCGGAAAGTTGGCTCGCTGGGCCTGTCGAGAGCATTATCTGCAGGGCAGACTTGCGCATTCCACCTCGTGTTGACGGCGTCGCAAATTAGCTGGTGGTACGCTTTCCGTTGCCAGTATTGACATGCCCAGCGGTCTGCCCGCATATTTGACATTGCGGGTCGCCCTGAAACGGTCTTTCCGCTACGGTGCCCGCCCTGACCCCTCACCGCGAGGAGACGACCATTACGACACGCTTGCACTCGGCAGCAGGTGTCTGCGTCCTCGCCACCGGACTTTTCATCGGCGGCGCCGGCGCCGGGGTCGCGTCGGCTAATACCGAAGGCGCTTCTCCGTCGGGCTCCAGCCAGCGCTCCGGCATTTCCAGCACCAACCTCGGTGTGAGTTCGCCCCGTGGGCGGTTCGTGATGGCGAGAAAGTCCGCGATCGCGAAAAGGACGGCGATCGCGAAAAGGAGAGCGCTCGCGAAAAAGAGGTCCATGCCGAAACGAACATCGATCTCGATAACGACGCTGATCTCGCAGCTGACGGCGAGCTCGAAGATAACTTCGCAGAGCACCCAGACATCCGTAACCATCGACCCTCTGAATGCGACGTCCGACGCCACCCAAACCATGATCGATACTCCGCTCGTAGCCGTGGACACCAACGTCGCCGCCTCAGGGACAGAAGCCATTGCCGAGCCGATACTTCCGTCCGAATT
>CAYLWH010000018.1:12135-28059 GCA_964387245.1 uncultured Mycobacterium sp. | reverse complement strand
GCCACCGGTACCGATCCGGCCGTGCCGACCCCTGCGCAACCCGTGGTCGACACGAACCCGGCCGCGGAGCTCCCGGCACCCGCATCCGAAGCCCTGACGCCGGCGAGTGAAACCACCTCGGTCGCGGCAGTGTCGGCGCCGCCGGATTCGCCGACACCAGTCATCGACGTCCTGGAGTACCTTCGGGCCGCGCTCATCTCCGTTCTCGAATCGGCGGCTCCGCTAGCGGAACTGCAGCCCGATCTCGTCGCAATGCTGGGGTTGGATTCCGACTGGACCACTACACAGGGCACCTTCGGCCACCCGGGAACGCGGTTGGGGCAGCCCTTCGACGCGTTGTCACACTTGTTCGCGCCTTGGCAATCAGCAGCTGGCCCGGAGGTCCCAGGTGCCGGAATAATCGCCCCACCGCCGGAACTCGCCGGGTTACCTGCGTTCAAGTACTTGTCGGCATCCGTCGCCCAGAGTCCACCGAATGCGGGCATGAAGCTGCCGTCCCTTACGGCCACCGAACCGTTGCTCATCACGGGTGCCGTCACCACGCTCTTGGCGTCGGTGTCCCTCTGGGCTCTGCTGAGCGCGGCGCTGCCCGGCCTTGGCGGACTGATGGCGACCGGCGCAACGGGCGTGCGGATCGGATACCGGCAGGCGCGCGCGGGTCTCGCGTTGCACCGTACCGACTTGGCGCGATTCGCCCCGACCGGGCCGCTGGGAGTGGTCGTCGCGGATTCATCGGTGATCATTCGACTGCACACTGCGCGCGCCACCGCTCCAAAGGGGCGTCACCTCGAAGCCGTCGCCTGATCCAGGGCGTCACCCGTTTTGCCCGACTTCCCGCGGTCGCGACCCCATCGAGAATGCTGGGGCAAAGCGATGCAACCCCGGAAGAGCGCGGTCACCCGGTCAGCGCCCTTTCCAATCGGGTGTGCGCTTATCCCGCCACGCCTGTAATCCTTCGTCGACATCCTCGGTTGCGCCGGCCACCTTGCGCATCACCTCGCCGAACCGGACCGACTCGATCCACCCCATATCCGCGGTCCGCCACGCCACCTCCTTGGTCGCCCGCTGGGCCAGGGGAGCTGCCGAAGTCAGGGTCCGCGCCCACGACCGCGCCTCGGACTGCAACTTCTCGGGCTCGACCAACTTCCAGACCAGGCCGATCTCCTTGGCACGTTCGGCACTCATCGGTTTGCCGGTCAGCAGCAACTCCATGGCGTTGGCCCAGCCGACCCGCTGCGGAAGCCGGATCGCTCCGACGATCGTGGGCACACCCAGAGTCACCTCGGGGAAGCAAAACACGGCCTCGGTACTGGCAATCACAAAATCACAGAACAGCACTCCGGTCAGCCCGTAACCGATACAGGCACCATGCACCGCGGCGATCGTCGGCTTGAACAGCTCCATGCCGCTCTCGAAGGAGTTGATGGTCGGCTTCTCCCAGAAGGTGCCACCGAAGATCCCGACGGAGCCCTCCCCATCCTTGAGGTCGGCTCCCGCGCAGAACACGTCCCCGTTGGCGGTCAGGATGCCGACCCAGGCGTCCTCCTCGTCGCGGAATTGGTTCCAAGCCGCGTTCAGATCGCTCCGCACAGCACCGTTGATCGCGTTGCGGGCTTCGAGTCGGTTCAGCGTGATGGTCGCGACGTGGTCTTCCAGTTCGTAGCTGACGAAGCGCATCCCTGCACCCTAGAACACCTTGGTTCGCCGGTTTGTCCACTCGGTTTCCCGGCTCGCCACGGTGTCGGCGGAGCCGAGGCCAGCCCCGTTTCGGTGGTAACTGAGCATTCCCCGCTTCCCCTAGCGGAATTCGGAACCCTCGCAGACTCGAATCCATTACTCAATTGGGCCGGCAAATTGTAGGTGCTGCTTGTTCCGAGGTGGTGGGAAAGGTGCAGCGCCCCGCCCGCTGCTCGACGTAGGCGGGCCAGAGCCGTGCCCCAGCCGAAGCCCAGAAACCGCAATCTCCCTTCCGGACGAGACAGTGCCACAAAGCGCAAGGGTGACGCCCCGGCGGAAAGGCGCTAGCCTTGCCCGCAAGGCGGTCCGGTGCTCCTGTTGGCCTCCTGGACGCATCAGAGAGGGACATCCGGGTTCATGGCCGAAAAGCAACTCGCCAGACCGTCCGACAAAGCCGCGCGGGTCGCGATCGCCGCTGTGATCCTTCTCGGCGGGTCGCTGACTACGGCCGGGCGGGTCGGAGCTGATCCCGGGGACACATACCCGGCGCCGGCGAACCCGACCGCCCCAGCACCCGGCCAACCGGTGGCAATGACTGCGGATGAGCCGATGGGTCCGGCCGTACCGCCACCCACCGGCCCGCCACCGGTGCCCGAGATGTCGAACCCGGGTTACGGCCAGGGTCAAACCCCGGGGAAGCTCGGGTACATCAGGGACCTCTGGCAAGCATTCCAGGGCGGCAACCCGTTAGGCGTACTCACCGCGCCGGTCGACGGTGCGCCCGGGCCGCCGTCCGGGGCCGGCCCAGCGCCAAAGTTGCCGCCCGGGTTCGTGTCGTTGACGGCTCCGGAGTCCTCGACCCCCGCAACGTCGACCGGGTCCGGCTCAGGACCCGGGTCGGCGGGACCGCCCTTGCCGCCCGGGTATTTCCCGTTGACCGGTCCGCCGCCGCCCGGGTGGTTCGACCCACCACCGACGCCCGATGAGGCAAAACCGATCGATGCGCCGGTGCGACCCACGCCGTAACCACTGCGCATTCCCGGAGCCTTTCCGGTCATCGGGCCAGCACCTCGACATCCGCGCTTTGTCGCCGACCCGCGCGCGGTGCGGCTCAAATCGTCGCAATTCAGCTTGAGGCACCGAGGATCTTGATCGCGAAGATGAGGGTGTCACCCTGATTGATTCCAGCGCTCGGCTGCCCGTCGGGGTAGCCATCGGCAGAGGTCATTGCGACGGCGACCGTGGACCCCACCTTCTGTCCTGCAATCGCCTTCTGGAAGCCCGGCACGACTCTGTCGAGCGGGAATGCAACCGGGGCGCCCCGCTCGAAGCTGCTGTCGAACACAGTGCCGTCACGTCCGTTGACTCCCATGTAGCAGACGGAGACCGTTGCGGCGTCTGCGATGACAGGCCCATCACCGACCTGCAGCGTGTGCACCTGCGTCTCACTCACGCCGAACGGTGCGTTCACGTTGACATGCGGCGTCGTCGTATCCGTGGATCCGGTGACCGCGACGTTGCCGGTGGTCCCAGATAGCGTCCAGTCAGGTGTGCCACCGTTCTCCGGCGCTGCCGTCGGGCAACCGCCGGCTGCGGTTGCCGTTGGCGCGACGGACGACGAGACAAGGTCGGTGACGGAGGGCGTGCTTGCCGATGAAGTATCCGTATTGGAACCGCACGCAGCCAGCATCATGGCGAGGGAAGCTGCACAGGTCGCTAGCGCGCCTGAACAGGACACACGAGAGAAGGTCACGGTCGTCACGCTACAGTCGCCTTACGGTCGCAGCCCCCGCGGGCGGTCGTACCCAAACAGGTACCACGATCTTGACCCGCACCGGGCGGCCTACGGCTTCAGGGCGACGCCTGGGTCAGTACGTATGGCAGGTGGCCGCTACCCGGTTGATGACGTCCGCATACTGCTGCACCTCCGGCATGCCCTCCACCTGAAACAGCATCTGCCGACGCTGATCCGGCGGCGAGCCGACGAGGCTCTGCACCCACCAAGTTGCCACCGGACTGGCAAGCAGCTCACCGGCGACCTGCGGTGACTGGGCATTCAACGCCGCTTCGACCTGCGGATAGGTACAAGTCATGTTTGCGATCGCGTCGGCATCCGGTACCGCGGATGCAACGCCTGCACCCAGGAACAGCGCCGAGGTCGCACCACCGACAACGAAAACCATCTTCTTCGTATTCATTCGAGTCCTCTCCAAATTCGCGCCCGAGGCGTCCACGCCGCTACGGACGTCATGACAAGCACAGACGATCGGACGACGCCACCGAGCGTAATACCAAGGTTCGTCCGGTGACACACCCGACCGAAGCCTCCACATTCTCGCCTGAATGGTTCGGGCAAACTCAGGCTGTTCGACCTCGCCGAACTCGACCAGGCCAAGCAGTGGGCCGCCGATGGGGGTTTGATCCGGTTCAGCTGAGCGGAAGGAAGTCTCCATTGATCCAGACGCCCCAGTGCCCACCCGCAGGCAGCTGTGCCCATTCAACCGGCCGGTCCTGCCACACCTCCGCCGGTTTCCGCGGTGCCCCCGGTGGAGCAGTCGGGTCAGCGCTCGCGGATACCTGGGACAGGGCGAATGCGACGCCAGCAATCGCACTCGCTGCCGCAACGGCTGCCACACCAGTGTTCAAGATCATGATTGCGCACCTCAGGGGTTTCAGATTCAACTTCAACATCCAAGCGTATCTAAATAACCCTTGAAACACGGGCTTGGTACGACGTGCAGGGGAGGAGGGATCACGATGTAGAGGTACTCAACGTCATCCGCGCCAGTATCTTGGCGGGGGCCTCGACGGTACGGCCGCTCGGCAGGCGGTGGCCGACCTGCGTGACTGGCCGGGTGAGCGCTTCGCACACCGGTCGATGCTCGACCGGGTGTGGCAACTGCGGGATACAGTCCTTGGGTGGGACGCGTTCTTTGTCACGCTCGCCGAGGCGCTGGATGCGATGACCCTGGTCATTGTGGGCGCCAATCTCCCGCGCACACATGGCCGGTTGTGCCAGATCGAAGTGCTCGGCGGGTCAGCGGGCTAGATTCCGTAGAGGTACCTGTAAAGCACCGTAGTCAACCGGCATTGACGGACGGGAAGGGTTCTTCTGACCGCTCGTCCACATTCAGGGCTGTTATGCCTGCCGAACACGAGAACCACAGGAGAGCGCATGGTCATCGTCGCAGGACACATCACCGTCGAACCCCAGCAACGCGCGTCCTTCCTCGCGGGCTGTGTGGTCATCGTCGAACAGGCACGCGCCTCAACCGACTGTCTCGACTTCGCCATCAGCGCTGACCTTCTCGACCCCGGCCGCATCAACATCCACGAGTGCTGGGAATCCCAGGCGGCGGTCGAAGCCTTCCGCAACAGTGGCCCCAGGGACGAGCAGAGTGCCGCGATTATCTCGGCGTCGGTGGCAGATTACGACGTCGCCGAAGTGCGGTCCTTGTTCAACGATTGAGACGCAGTGATCGCTTCGATCCGGGCAGAGCGTTCCAGCTTGGACTGCTAACTCTGCAATTCGATACGCGCATTTTGATCGTCCACTCGCATCCGCCGGATGGTTGCGCACGACGTTCGTGAGGTGATCACGAAACCTCAACTCCAACGAATCAAGGCACAACCAGCGGTTGGTAGGTTTACCGGGTGGACCTCGACTCGAAACTGCGTCCCGTCGCCGAAGCGCTTCTCACGCAGGGTGAGGAGCTACGCGGCGTCTGCGTCGGGACGCAAATCGGGATTTTCAAGGGCCGGCAGGTCATGCTCGGCGTCACCGACGGCCGGCTCATCGTGCAGGGCATGAACCGTAAGTTCGAACCCATCGGCGACGCCATCTCGTTGCCTCGTGAACGGATCGCCGACGCGTCCGCTGAGGGTGCCGGAGGTGGGTGGATGAACATCGGGCCGGCAATCATGGACAGCGCGGCGGTGACACTAAAGGTCCGCACCACGGACGGCGAGAAGCTGAAGCTCACCCTGATGCGTGGCACCGGAGTGTTCGGCAAGCTCGGTGGCGGTGATACCCAACGCAATGGGGTCGAGGCGGTTGCCGCATGGCTCACCGAGCACACGAGGTGGCGACATTCATAAAACCGTTGGCGCAGGGCGATAGGCTGAAGCCCCCGCGATGGAAACGGTGTAGTTCTACCGGTAGCCCCCAGCGCAGCGAGGTTGTGGAGATAGTCGAATCACGAACCGGCTGAACTTCTCAAAGCCGACTCACGGCGAAGGCTGCAGCGTCGTTGACCATCCCGTTGAACGGATAAAGAGCGTGCGCCATCGACGGCATCCCACCGGGAGTACCGTCGCAGATCGTGTCACCGGGTGCGCACAACTCAATTGTCTTCGGCGCGTAAAGCGGGCCGATCGTGATCAACGGCGCGCCGAACTGGCTCAGGAACTCCCGTGAAGGCTTTCCTAGCAGGGCCACCGCCACGACATGGTCAGCCACGGCAGGAGGCATCGGATCAGGTATGTACGGACGGTACTCCGCGGGAATGCCGGCAGGAATGACGGCCGAGGTGACGTAACCGGCCACAACGGCGCCCTGCGAGTATCCGCCCAGCACTATCCGGGTACTGGGGCAGTTGCCAGCCATCGATTGGATGTGAGCGCCGGCATCCCGAACCCCGTCCACGACGGTTCCGGCAAATGCGATGCGGTCGCCGAAGTCGCTGCTGGCCGGGTAGTTCACGCCATACACCCCGACCGACCTCACGCCAGCTTGCGCGCGCACCGCGTCGACAAATGCCTGTCCTGCTCCGCCGACACCAGGTGGCTCGCCGGTGCCCCGGGCGAAAACCACCTCGACATCTGGGCACGGCTGAGCAGACGCGGCGGGGAGGGCAGCTCCGACAAGCGCCGCCGAAGCAGTCAGCACGACGGCTCCCAGGAACCGAACGGTTTGGCGAACATTCATGAGCGAACCCCTTCGCTAACACGGCTCAATTCCACCGCGCCCCCGTCAGTCAGCAGGCGCGGAGCCTATCGTCAGAGGGTCTATACCACGGAAGCTCATCGTTTCAAACGGGCAATTCATGCTCACCGAGCCGAGATGACCGGAAGCGGTTGAGTCCGGGCCCTTCGACGCGGCGACGAGCCTGCGCACGCCGCACTTCCGCGCCCGACGAGCACCCAAACGCGTTCGAACGCGTCGCGGAATGATCGCTTCGAGTGCCCCCGCCGCCTGACCCAGTTCACACCGCACAAAACTGAAGCCGGCTCAGCCTGGGTATTGTCGCGGACCTGGTCGCCAAGTTGTTTTCAGGCTCCATCGACGCGACGAAGCGAGAATTTTTCGCGAGTCACCGCAAGTCGTTGATGGTCTTTACTGGCAGTGGCTATCATGAGTCATCGGCCTGGGTCACCGAATGAGTTCGACTCAGAGGAGCGCTGAATGTCTGAAGTTGCCGTGGATGTGCCACTTGCCGCGCGGCAGCGGAAGTCGGTACGTCAGGTGGAGTTGATTGATCCGGATTCGCTGATGGCGGAGATGGCGGGGCAGTGGACGTTTCTGATCGCCAACGGTGCGGCCTTCATGATGCAGGCGATGCATCCAGTGATCGGCGATGTGGTTGGCGAGTACTCCAGTTATGCCATCGATCCTTACGGACGCGCGGTTCGCTCTTTTGATTCGGTGTTGCGCTGGGTGTATGGCGGTACGGCCGCCCTCGCCGAGGGTGAGCGGCTGCGCACGATGCACCAGTCCCTGCAGATGACCAACGCCGAAGGCAAGCACATCAGCGCGTTGGACCCGGACGCGTACGCGTGGGTGATCGCCACGGCTTTTCCGACGGCGGTGTGGTCGGCGCCGTATGCGTTGGGCAGGCCGCTGACCGACGGCGAGGAAGATCAGATGTTTGCCGACATTCTGCGGCTGGCGCGCATCGTGCAGGTACCGGAGGGGCGGATACCGACCGACCGGCAGGCGTTTTGGCGGTATTACCGCGACACGGTGGACAACATCTTGGTTAACCATCCGACTGCCCACAAGATTGTCACCGAGTTGCTGCCTCGTCCGGCGATGCCGACGTTCATCCCGTTTGTCGCTGGGTCGCCACGATTGCCGAAGGCGATTGCGGCAGCGTTGCGCCCGGGATGGCTGCCGGTGCAGTTGGTGGCTGGACGCTTCCTGTACTTGTCGGTGATTGGTCCGCTGGCACCGGAGATCCGCGAGATCCTCGGGGTCGGCTGGACCCGCTCCGATCAGCGGCAGCTTGAGACGCTGTGGGCCGGGGTGCGTCTGGCGGGACGGATCGTTCCCGAACGGTTGCGCTATGCGCCGTTGGCGTACCATGCCCGCCGGCATCACCAGTCGTTGCAGCGAATGCAGGAGCGGGATCTGCCGTCGTTTGATGATCAGCCGCACCGGTCGTGCCCGATCTGATCGGGCCCCTGACCGCGCCGAACGACCCCGTAGACCTCAACTTGTGCAGGCAGATCTCGTGCCGTTGATCTCTCGGCTGCCCGATGTATTGCGGTGGAATTCAGACGAGATGGACCGTCTGATCATCGAAGCCGCCGCGGCATGCTTCATCCGTGACGCGACCTTCGTCGCCGCTGTGATGAACCGGCCACTGCTGATCGACGCGTTGGAGCGTGACGAGGCGGCACACCTGCTGCCGATCCTGACAACAGGCGCCAACAAGCTTGTGGCGATCGGAACGGCCTACGCCACCGTTCTCATCGAACAATGGCAAGAGGTACATGGGATCGACGACAACTACGACGCCGCGTTGATTGCGTAAATCTTTGCCCGCCTGGCGCATTCGATAGCGGTGACGCCGCTCGGGCGCATCCCGGTCACCGACGAAGCCGCCGCCCGCGATTTCGCACGGCGGTATCTGTTGCCGCTGCTTCATCCTGTCCGCGCACCCGTTGCCACCGCCTACGACGCATAGGGCGGCTCACATCAGCCGAGTCGCCGCAAGATTTCGTCGACCTTGGATTCGATCACATCGAGCCGACCGCGTTCGGCTTGTGGCGTGCGCAGCAAGACGTCGAGGATCTTCTGACCGGCGTCGCGCACACGGATCGGTTTACCGGTGTTGGCTTGGCCGCGAGCGGTGTGTTCAAGTGTTCCGAAGATCATGTCGCGAATCACCACTGCGGGAACGTGCTTGTCAAGTAGGCCCTCGGCCCGCAGTGCTCCGATCACCCCCATGAACAGTCGGGTGTAGCGGCGGTTGAGCTCCAGCATTGCCTGGGAGAGCTCGGAATCTGGATTGCTCTGGGAGCGTTGCGCGAACACGCTGATGAGATTCCAGTCTGATTCGATTCGGCACGCCCAGGAATCGACGAGCCGGCGCAGATGGGTGGCAGCATCGCCGGGACGGTCGAGTTCCTCTTCCGCCTCCGCTTGGATGATGTCGTAAAAGTTCCGGGTGACAGCGGTGAGCAGGCCGTCTTTGCTGCCGCAATGCAGAAACACCGTTCCGTCGGCGACCCCAGCGCGCCGGGCGATCTCCGTGGACTTGGCAGCATCGAACCCGAACTCGCGGAAGCACGCATCAGCGGCCTCTACGACCGCTCGCCGCGTGCGCTGAGCCCGCGTCTCGGCGACCGTGGTCGTCATCGAGCCGCTCCCCTTCGTCCGACTACCGGGCATGTGGTCTCTCGCAGCCTACCTCGTGATAAATGAGCGACACTGTTGCTTTCCGCGGTCCGTGTTCGATAGCGAGTGCTACTCAGTGCGCCCCACTTCGGCAAAACGAACGGGGAGCCGGATGCACAGCTTCACTGGGTGGCGGAGTGAATGTCGGCGTTGACAGAACTGAGTAGCACTCATACTATGCGGGCACTAAGTGGACGGCCGCAGGAGGCAGAGTCGGGCACGTAGCGAAATCGGAGGCCGTCGCTTTGGGGAACTCGGGCACGGCAGCTAAGCGTCGGCTACTGGCTTCTTCGTGTCGCGGGTCCGTTCTGTCTGGCGTGCTGCCTCGGCGCGCACAGCCGTTGGTCCTCCCACAGTCGGGTATCAGCAACTTTCGTCCCGTGACTGGCGGCCCGGCGGTGCCGCTGCTCGATGGCCCGTTCAATCTGTGCTACCGCCCGGTGCAGTGTCTGCGGCGGCTGTGCGAGCGGCACGGGCCCGTGGCGTGGGCCGAGCTGATAGGTCGGCGCGTCGTACTCGTGGACCGCGGCACCATGTGGAGGGAGTGGTAGGGATGGCGGTGTTTCGAAGCCGAATTTCGGTGGCGGCTGAGGAGTTCCGACGTAACCGGAACGCGATGCTGGCTCTGGTTGAGCAATTGCGCGAGTTGGAGTCGCGGGCGCGCATCACATCGGAACGATCGACGGACCGGTTTGCTCGGCGTGGCCAGTTGTTGCCCCGTGAGCGGCTCGCTCGCATTCTCGATCCGGGCGCGCCGTTTCTGGAGTTGCAGAACCTGGCCGGCTACGCCATGACCGACAACGGGCTCGACGCCGACCGGGAGCCGTCGGTGCCCGGCGGCAACCAGCTCGCCGGCATCGGATTCATCAACGGGGCGCGCTGCATGGTGGTGGTGACCGACAGCGGTATTAACGCGGGCGCGTTGAATGCCGCGGGTGTGGCGAAAATCCTACGGGCCCAGGCGATTACCCAGGATAACCGGCTGCCCTTTGTGCATCTGGTGGAAAGCGCGGGGGCCAACATACCGGCCTACCGAGTCGAAGGGTTCGTCACCGGCGGTCAACTGTTTGCGAACCTGGCGCGACTGTCTGCGGCGGGAATCCCGGTGATCACAGTGCTGCTTGGGTCTTCGACCGCCGGGGGCGCCTACATGCCGGGACTGTCGGATATTGTCATCGCGGTACGCGGTCGAGCCAAGGCGTTTCTGGCCGGACCTCCGCTGCTGAAGGCGGCGACGGGCGAGATCGCAACCGACGAAGAACTCGGCGGCGCACAAATGCATGCCGATGTCTCAGGCTTGGTGGAGTATCTGGCCGAGGACGATAACGACGCAATCAGGTTGGGTCGAGAGGTCATCGCCCGGCTGGGCTGGGGGCGGGCTCAATTGCGTTCGGCTCCAGTGGGTTTCGCTGATCCAATCTGTGACGTCGACGAGTTGGCGGGGGTGGTGCCGGTGGACTATCGCACGCCCTATGACGTGCGCGAGGTGATGGCCCGCATCGTCGACGGGTCGGATCTGACTGACTTCAAGGCTCGTTTCGGAGCGCAGACCGTGTGTGTAGAGGCGCAGGTGCATGGCCACAACGTCGCGCTGATCGGCAACAACGGCCCCATCGACAACGCCGGCGCCACCAAGGCGGCGCACTTCATTCAGCACTGCTGTCAGGTCGGCACCCCGATTACCTATCTGCAGAACACCACCGGCTACATGGTGGGCACCGCACACGAGCGGGGCGGGATGATCAAGCACGGATCCAAGATGATCCAGGCCGTGGCGAACGCGCCTGTGCCGCAGTTCACATTCATGATCGGCGCGAGCTTCGGCGCAGGTAACTATGGAATGTGCGGGCGGGGATATAACCCCCGGTTTCTGTTCAGCTGGCCCAACGCCCGGACCGGGTTGATGGGGCCCGAACAGGCCGCCATGACGATGCGCATCGTTGCCGAAGAGGCGGCTAAACGCCGCGGCGCACCGCTGTCGCAGGAGCGGGTGGCAGCGACTCAGCGGCAGATCACCGATCTGCTGGAGCGGCAGTCCGACGCGTTTTACACCAGCGGACGGGGCATCGACGACGGGGTGATCGATCCCCGTGACACCCGCCGCGTCCTGGCCTTTGTGCTGGCCACGGCCGCCGAGGCCGACCAGCATGAAACTCGTCGGGTTTCCTTCGGTGTGGCCCGGATGTGACCCCGCCCCTCTATCGATTCGGAAGTGCGCTATGGACGCTATGGACGCTATGGAATTGACGGAACTGACCGACGTACTGGCTGAGCGGCGCGACGGCACACTGTTTGTGACACTGAACCGCCCGGAGAGCCGCAACGCCCTGTCCGAGACTGTTCTCGACGGGCTGCAGCAGGTGTGTGAACACATCGAGGGAAACCGCGGTCAGCTGCGCGCAATGGTGCTGCGCGGCGCCGGGGGTGTGTTCTGTGCAGGCGGAGACATCAAAGGCTTTCGTTCCGTCTTTCAGGATGGGGGCGTTGACGCGGTGTCCATCGCGGCGGCCAATCGCCGCTACGGCGACCTGCTGGATCGGCTGAGTCGATTGCCGGTGGTGGTGATCGCGGCAATCGAGGGCGCCGCGATGGGCGGCGGTGTGGGATTGGCTGCCATCGCCGACGTGGCGCTCGCCACCGCCGACACCACATTCTCACTGACCGAAACTACGTTGGGTCTGCCGCCCGCGCAGATTGCCCCGTTCGTCACCGAGCGTATTGGTCGCCACCAGTCGCGGCGGTTGATGCTGACCGCCGCGCGGCTAGACGGTCGCCAAGCCGCAGCGGTGGGTTTGGTCGACGAGGTAGTACCCGACGCCGCCGCGCTCGAGCACGCGGTGAGCACGACGCTTGCGCGGATAGGCCGCTGCGCGCCGAGTGCCAACGCAATGACCAAAGAACTGGTGTGCGCGTCGGCGGTGTTGTCGCGGGGCGAGCTGCTAGACCACTCCGCCGACCGCTTCGCCGAGGCGATGCTGGGCCCCGAGGCCAAGGAGGGGGTGGACGCATTCCTGCAACGCCGCAGGCCGTCCTGGACGTCGACTACGAATACCACGGATGGCAGTCCCGCCGCGGTGCAGGCCGACAAACCAAACGCGGGGAGAAGCCGGTGAGCTTCGACACCGTTCTGATCGCAAACCGCGGAGAGATCGCGGTGCGGGTCATCCGCACCGCTGCCGCTCAGGGCTATCGCACCGTCGCGGTGTTCTCGGATGCCGACGCGGACGCGCCGCATGTCCGATTGGCCGATACCGCGGTCCGCATCGGAGGGCCCTCGGCCAAAGACTCGTACTTGCATATCGATCGGCTGATCACCGCCGCCAAACAATCCGGAGCCGGCGCGGTTCATCCCGGTTATGGGTTCCTCTCGGAGAACGCCGATTTCGCTCAGGCGTGTGCCGCGGCAGGCCTGGTGTTCATTGGGCCGACACCGCAGGCAATCGCCGCGATGGGCGACAAGGCGGCAGCCAAACGATTGATGGCTGATGCCGGGGTGCCCCTTCTGGCGGGTTATCACGGCGTCGACCAGAACGACGAGGGGCTGATGGCCGAGGCGGCGCGTATCGGATATCCGCTGATGGTCAAAGCCTCCGCCGGCGGCGGTGGGAAGGGCATGCGGATCGTCGCCCATGCCGACGCGTTACCTGACGCGCTGGCTGAGGCCCGACGAGAAGCGTTGTCAGCGTTCGGCTCTGACATATTGATCCTCGAGCGTGCGCTACTGCGGCCACGCCACGTCGAGGTTCAGATCCTCGCCGACACCCACGGGCACGTCGTCGCACTGGGGGAGCGGGACTGTTCGGTGCAGCGACGCCACCAGAAAGTCGTCGAAGAAACCCCCAGCCCGACGGTCGGCGACGAGGTACGCCGGGCGATGTGCGAGGCCGCTGTGACCGCGGCCAAAACGGTCGGCTACGTCGGCGCGGGCACGGTGGAATTCATCGTCGACGCCGACAACACGTTCGCGTTCTTGGAGATGAACACTCGCCTGCAGGTCGAGCACCCAGTTACCGAGATGGTGACCGGCATTGATCTGGTGGCCTGGCAACTACGCATCGCCGAGGGCCAACCGCTGACCCTGCAACAGGACGAAATCCAACCGCGAGGCCACGCAATCGAAGTGAGGCTGTACGCCGAGGATCCAAGCAATGGCTACCTGCCGGCCGCCGGCCGTATCGAATTGTGGTGTCCGCCGGTGGGCGAGGGTGTCCGGGTGGACGCAGGAATTGCCACCGGGACAATCGTCACTCCGCACTACGACCCCATGCTGGCCAAGATCATCGCCCATGGCCGTGACCGGGACGAGGCCCGGCGACGTCTGGTCACCGCACTGGAGAACACCGTGCTGCTGGGGGTGACCACCAATCGGGCCTTTCTGGCCAGGATCTTGCGGGATCCGACATTCGCGGCCGGGGCAGCGACCACAGCACTGTTGGCTCAGACCGATCTCGCGAGTGGGCCGATGCCCGCGACCCGCGACATCGCTGTGGCGGCAGCACTACTGCATCGACACAAAGAGAAAGCGGTGCAACGGCATTCACCCGAGATGGCTGGCTGGACCAACGCCACATCACTACACAGTTCCCAACGCCTACAGGTAGCCGACCGCATCTTCGACGTGCAGTTGACCCGCACCGCCGGGACGCTGAGGATCAGCGTCGACGGCGCGACACATGTCGTCGACGCGGCCTTGGAAACTGAGTCCGCGATCGTATTCGCCGACGGCTCCACCGTCTCGGTCGGTGCTTGCCATGTCACCGCGGATCGGGTTGCGATTGGATTCCCGCACCTAGACCTCGACGCGCGAGACGTGCTGTTCTCCCCGCCGGAGACTCACGCCGCCTCAGGCACAGGTGTGATCACCGCTCCGATGCACGGGACAGTAGCCGCAACGCTGGTCGAGGTGGGCGCCGAGGTGACGGCTGGGCAACCGCTGCTGGTCTTGGAGGCGATGAAAATGGAGCAGCGACTGGTGGCCGACGTCGACGGAGTCGTAACCGAAATCGCCGCTCCCGGTGTGCAGGCCGCCGCCGACGAGATTGTCGCACGAATTCAGGTACGGGATGAGGAGTCAGCATGACACAGCGCACGATCAGCATCGGCGGTGCCGCCGGGATGTGGGGTGACTCCTATCTTGCCACTCCGCAGCTGCTGGCTGACGGCCGGTGTGACTATCTGATTTATGAGGCGCTCGCCGAGATCACCATGGCCATCCTGACCAAGGCGCGGATGAAGGACCCCGAGCAGGGCTACGCCCGCGACCTGATCACGATCATCGGCGAGAACTTGCGCCAGATGCATGACCAAAACGTGCGGGTGATCACCAATGCGGGGGGTATCAACCCACAGTCGGCGGCCGCTCAGCTTCGCTCGATCGCGCAGGCTGCCGGGGTCGATGTCCGTATCGCCACGGTCGGCGGTGATGACCTGCTGCCCCGGCTGGATCAGTTGCGGGACCGCGACGTGCGCGAGATGAGCAGGGGCACCCCGGTTCCCGAGCAACCGATCAGTATGAACGCCTACCTGGGTGCTCAGCCGATTGCAGCGGCGCTGGATGCCGCCGCGGACATTGTCATCACCGGCCGCTGTGTCGACAGCGCGCTGACGCTTGGGCCACTGATGCACGAATTCGGCTGGGGACCTGAGGAATTCGATAAGCTCTCGGGTGGCAGCCTTGCCGGGCACCTGATTGAATGCGGACCCCAATCCACGGGTGGTCTGCTCACCGACTGGCAAGACACCCCAAGCTGGGTAAATCCGGGTTTCCCGATCGTGACGGTGTGCGCCGATGGCAGTTTCGAGATCACCGCCCCGGCGGGCAGCGACGCCTTGGTGGACCGGCGCACCGTCATCGAGCAGATGCTCTATGAGATCGGCGATCCCGCTGCCTACGTGCTGCCCGACGTGGTGTGCGACTGGACCGGCGTGGTCGTCACCGAGTCCGGACCCAACCGCGTCGAGGTGCGCGGCGCCCGCGGGGTGGCACCCACTCCGACGTTGAAGGCCTGCGCGCAGGTGTTCGACGGTTTCCGCACGCAGGTGATATTCTTCATCGGCGGCCGTGACGCCACTGCTCGCGGGCGGCGTGCCGCACAAGACCTGCTCACCCGGACGCGGAAGATGCTCGCCGAGCGGGGGTTCGGCGACTTCCGCGACACGCTCATTGAAATCGTCGGCGCCGAAGCCACCTACGGGGCCAACGCCAGAGATCTCGGCGTACGTGAGGTGATGGTACGCATCGCAGTTCGCCACGACGACGTGGCCGCGCTGACCGCCTTCGTGCGCGAATTCCCGTCGATTGGCCTGGGCGGTCCCTGCGGCATGGGTGGCGGCGGTGCCGGCCTGCCCAAACCTTCACCGGTGCTGCGGCTGGAATCCTTTTTGGTGCCCCGCGAGCTGGTTCCTGCCGAGATCGAGATCGATGGCCGGCCAATGCAATCCGCGCAACGGAGGGATCTGCCGTTGTCGATCTGTCAGGTATTGGCGGGTCCGCGCGGCACCGATCGGGACGTGGATACCGAAATCCCCGGCCCTACCGTGGAATTGCCGCTGATCGCCATAGCGTTTGGCCGCAGCGGCGACAAGGGCGACTGTGTCAATATCGGCATCGCCGCCCGCCACGCCGA
>CAYLWH010000018.1:0-12035 GCA_964387245.1 uncultured Mycobacterium sp. | reverse complement strand
AATCCGATGAAGTTCACCGCTGAGCATGAGGCGTTCCGCGCTACGGTGCGCCGGTTCGTCGACGAGCGGATCAATCCACACGCCGACGAGTGGGAACGCGACGGGATGATGCCGCTGCACCAGATCTTCAAGGAGATGGCCGACCTGGGCATGCTGGGCCTGGAGTACGACCCGACCTACGACGGGCAGGGCGCCGACCATTCATTCAGTGTGGTCTTGTCTGAGGAGTTGGGCCGCTGCGCTTTGGGTGCGTTCGGAATGGCATTGGGGGTGCAGGTCGCGATGGCCACCCCGTCGTTGCATGACCACGGCAGCGACGAGCTCAAAGCCGCCTACTTGGCGCCGGCGATGCGCGGGGAGATGGTGGCCGCCGTCGCGGTCACCGAGCCCGACGCCGGATCTGACGTCGCGGGCATTCGAACCCACGCCCGCCGCGACGGCGACGACTGGGTCATCAACGGCTCCAAGATGTACATCACCAATTCGCTTCAGGCCGACTGGGTCTGCACCCTGGTACGCACCTCCGACGAGGGCGGTCACCGCGGCATGAGCCAGATCATCGTGCCAACCGGCACACCGGGTTTCAGCGTCGCCAAGAAACTCGACAAATACGGGATGCGGGCCTCTGACACTGGGCTGCTGAGCTATGACGATGTGCGGGTGCCGGTGGCCAACACTATCGGCGAGACAGGCCGCGGATTCCAGCAGCAGATGGCGCAGTTCGTCATGGAGCGCACCTTTGGGCTCTACGGGATTCCAGTCTCCTGCACCGAGGCGCTGACCCGCACCAAAGACTATGCCCGGCAACGCAAGGCGTTCGGTCAGCCGCTAGCGGCCAACCAGTACCTGCAATACACCTACGCCGAGCTGGCCGCCGAAGTCGACCTGCTGCGCCAGTACTGCTACGCGATTGCAGATGTTTTGATCGCGGGGAACAACATCACCCGGATGGCCACCATCGCCAAGCTCAAGGCCGCCCGCCTGGTGCGTCAAGTCGGCGACTGGTGTTTGCAAGTGCACGGCGGGATCGGCTACATGGAGGAAACCTGGACTTCTCGCTTCGTGCGTGACAACCGGCTGCTTTCCATCGGCGGCGGCGCCGATGAAGTCATGCTCCGGGTGATCTCGACCATGGACGGCTTCACCGGCCAGGGGCACCACCACGACAACCCGCGTTGACCCAACAATCGACATTACCGACGTACAACAAGATTGGAGATCACATGCCCGAGGCATTCATCTCGGAGGCGATCCGCACCGCGCGGGGCAAGGGAAAGAACGGGGGGCTGCCCGGCTTGGTCGACCGTGCCCGAGAGTTCGCCCACCGCTACGATGAGAGGTTTACGCCGCCGAAGTCGTTGGTGGACAAGGCTGCACGCGGGGAGGTCTACGAATGACGGCGACCGAAGGTGCAGTCGTCGACGAGGTGCTCCTACAGCGGGCAAACTCGGTGAGCACCATCTCGATCAACCGGCCGCGCCGCAAGAACGCGTTGACCTACCACACGATGCTGCGCCTGGCCGAGGTGATCGAGACCGAAGCGCACAGCGCCGATGTGCGCGCGCTCGTACTGACCGGCGAGGGCGGGTCCTTCTGCTCCGGAGCGGACATGGCGTCCGCCGCAGCAGCTGACGGGAACACGTTCTCGCCCGAAGACGGCGTGCGGGTGGCCAACCGAATCGTCAAGGCGGCATTGTCGGCGCCCGTTCCGGTGATTGCCCGGGTGCGCGGGCCGGCGGTGGGGGTGGGGGTGCCGATTGCACTGGCCGCAGACGTGGTGGTTGCCAGCGAGGATGCCTACTTCCTGCTGGCGTTCACCAGAGTCGGCCTAATGCCCGACGGCGGTGCGTCACTATTGGTGTCGGCGTCGATCGGGCGCGCTCGAGCATTGAGCATGGCCATGCGCGCCGAACCGATACCAGCCGCGCAAGCGGCCGCGATCGGCCTCATCGACCAGGTGGTGCCCGTCGGGGAACTCGACGAAGCGGTGTCTGCTACCGCACAGCATTTCGCGCGCGGACCGCGCCATGCCTACGCGCTGACCAAGCACGCGATCAACGCCGCCACCCTCGATGCGCTCGATGACGCGATGCAACGCGAGATCGAGGGTCAGGCTCGGTTGCTGCAAGCACCCGACTTCATGGAGGGCGCAATGGCCATGCTGCAGAAGCGACCTCCGCAGTTCTCCGACTGACAAACCGACGAGGAGTCCCGGTGGGCGACCCTATGCAGACTGATGAGCGCCGGGCGCTGGCTGATTCCTGCCGCGCCTTTGTCGAGCGGGAGATCTTGCCCCACGCCGAAGAGTGGGAAACCGACGGTGCCATACCGCGCGAACTACACCTGGCGGCGGGCAAGGCCGGCCTGCTGGGTGTCGGCTATCCCGAGGAGGTGGGCGGGCAAGGCGGCGGCCTGCTCGACACCTTGTGCATGTGGGAGGCGATGATCTGTGCCGGAGCACCGCTGGGCACGCTGGCGTCGTTGTTCACCCACGGGGTGTCACTACCGCACATGATCGCCGCCGGCACTGCCGAGCAGATCGAACGGTTTGTTCGGCCCACCCTGGCAGGCGAGCTGATTGGCGCGCTGGGGGTAACCGAAGCCGAAGCTGGCTCCGATCTGCCCCACATCCGTACCCGAGCAGTCCGTGACGGCGACCACTATGTGGTCACCGGCGCCAAGATGTACATCACTTCGGGCACCCGCGCCGACTTTGTGACCACCGCGGTGCGCACCGGAGGCGAAGGTGCCAAAGGGATCTCGATGCTGGTCATCGAATCGGCCACACCCGGTTTCATCGTCGAACGACGGCTCGACAAGATGGGCTGGCGCAGCTCGGATACTGCTGAACTGACCTTCGACCATTGCCGGGTGCCGGCCGAAAATCTCGTCGGCGCAGAAAATGACGGATTTGGGCTGCTGATGAATCAGCTGATCGGCGAGCGTCTCGGTATGGCCGCCCAAGCCTACGGCTCCGCTCAGCGGAGCCTGGAGCTCACCGTCAACTATGCGCGGGAGCGCCACACCTTCGGCGTCCCGATGATCAAACGTCAGGTTGTGCAACACACCCTGGTGCGAATGCGCGAAGAGGTCGAACTGGCGCGCACCTACACGATCGCGCTCGCACAGCGGTTCGAAGCCGGTGACCCTATCTATGCCGAATCCTGCCTGGCAAAGATCGCCGCCGCACGGCTCTGCCAATCGGTTGCCGAACGCGCTGTGCAGTTGCACGGCAGTCTCGGGTTCATGACCGGCACCGAGGTCGAACGCCACTACCGCGATATCCGGGTCGCCAGCGTGGGCGGAGGCGCCAGCGAAGTGCTAACCGACTGGGCAGCCAAGCTTCTGGGATACACGAGCTGACCAAACGCAAGTGAGCCAACAGCTCGCAGATTACTTGCGGGCCGGCTGACGTTGCGCGAGCCTTGCTCCGATAGCACGCTGAACGTCAATCGGCATCCCGGCCGCCGGCCGGCAACTACAGTCTGAGCATGAGCCCCATCAGGATGGTGAACGCCGATCGTCGTCGTTCCCGCCCGGCGGGTACAGCCCACGGTGCCGGCCTGTTGGCGTGCGTGGCGCTCCTGATCGCGGGCTGCTCGTCCACGCCGGGGCCGACCACGGCAACGTCATCCGGTCCGCATCCGGTGACGACGACCGCAACCGGCGCGGCCCCAATGAATTCCGCGCTGAAGCCGATCGATCCGGCCCGGTTCCAGGCCGTTGTCGAAAGCGCCGTGAAGGAGATGCGGGTCCCCGGGGCGGTGGTCCTGCTGCGTACCCCGCAAGTCAACGTCGATGCGGTGGTCGGCACCACCGAGTTGGGTACGCGGACATCACCGGATGCGAACACGCATTTCCGGATCGCCTCGAACACCAAGACCATGACGGCCGCGCTGATCGTGCTGCTGGCCCAGGACGGCAAACTCCGGTTCAGCGATCCGGTGTCGAAGTATGTGCCGGATGTGCCCAACGGCGACACAATCACCGTCGCCGATTTGTTGAAGATGCGAAGCGGACTTTATGGCTACACTGATGATCCCGGTCTTTCGGCGACGCTTGATGCCGATCCGACGAAAGCCTGGACTGCGCGGGAAGTACTGGACATCGCCTTCAAGCACCCAACGCAGTTCGCGCCCGATGCCTCCTACGAATACAGCAACACGAACTACGCGCTGCTGGGTCTGATAGCCGAGAAGCTCGGCGGGCGCCCGTTGGCCGAGCAGTTCCAGAATCGGCTCTTCGGACCGCTCGGACTCACACAGACGTCGCTACCCGCCGCCGGAGACAACTCCATTCCGGCGCCCTACTCGCACGGCTATATGTACGGCGAGACCATCTACGCGCTGGTCGACCAGGAGTACCCCGCCGACATGCAGGCCGCGGCGCGGGACGGAACGCTGATACCCACCGACTACACCAATCAGAACTCCTCGTACGCCAACGCCGCCGGTGGCGCGATCTCCACGGCCGACGATCTGGCCACGTGGATGCGAGATCTCGTTTCCGGCAAGGTCTTCGACGCCGACCATCAACAGCAGTGGCTCACCAGCCTGCAGGCAGAGAATCCCGATCAGCCCGACGGACAGAAGTACGGGTATGGGATCTCGTATCAGCGTTTCGGCCCGCGTGCGGCGATGTACTACCACGGCGGTGAGCTTCCAGGCTTCAACTCATTCATGGGTCACGACCCGGAAAATGATGTGACGCTGGTGATTTGGACAAACCTGACGCTATCACCCGATGGCAAGACCACCGCGAATGCAATGCTGCCGACTGTCCTCGACGAGATCTACGCCGGGTTGTCGTTGGCGCCTGCACCGACGCCGACGCCGAGCAGATAGTTTACGAACCACATTCGATCCAGGTTCGGGCGATGTTCGGCAGTTACGTCGGCGAAGTCATTTGCGACACAACGTCTTCCGCGTCGACGGGAGGTGCTGGACGAAGGGCCCTTAAACGCGTCGTAGCACGTTTTAGCACATACTGCTACACCAACGCCATGCCCAGGACCATCGCCCAGCGCGAACTGCGCAAGGACAACGCGAAAGTGATCGATTCGCAGACCTGCTGATTGCCGCGACTGCACACGCCAATCGTCTTGATCTCTACACCCGAAACGGACACGATTTTGCTGGATTGGAGGAGCTCGTCCGTATCGTTGCCATCTGAGAAGTACGCGGAGCCAACCGATCCGGCGGACAGATGCGCGGGTCAGTTGTCGAGGTCGTGGCGCCGGACTACGGGGGCTTCGGGCCCGGCGCCCTGGTCGAAGACCCGAAGCTGGGCCTCGGTGCCCTGATCCAGCACCATTCGGCATTCAAACGAATTGCCGTCGTGTCCGACAGGGACTGGGTTGCCCACGCGCTGCACGTCTGCGCCTGGATGGTTCCCGGCGAACTGGCCCTGTTCGGTATCGATGAGTTCGAGCAAGCCAAGGAGTGGGCGGCCGGCTGAGCTCTCGACGCTCGCCGCCGACACCCGTGTACTACGAGCAGTCGACCGCGACCGCGACGGCCGCGCAGACGGCGCGCATCCGGGTGTCGGAAAGCCGGCCGAGCCGACTGACTAGTGCTGCCACCGAGACGCTTTCAACCGAGTCGAGGTTGGCCACCGAACGGCGGGGGATTGGGTCGTCGTCCTCGGGGTCGAGGATCACCTCGCTGGCAAGGCACCGGATAGTCGTGGTACAGGGTGCGACGAGTACGCGACGAAGCCGTGGGATCGCCACGTCGCGCGAGAGCACAATGACCGGGCGGCGGCCGATCTCGGCCATCTCGCACCACCAAACTTCACCGCGTGCCGGAAGCGCGCTCACGAGGCGCCGGCCGCGCGGCGCCACGAGGCCAGATCGCCCCACTCGTCAGGCTCATCAACCGGGTGTTCGTCATAGGCGGCGTAGCTTGCGTCCACCTGCGCCTTCCGATGGCGGGCGAGCAATGCTGCCAGCGCCTCATCGACGAGCGCCGCATCGGTGATCCCGGACCGCACGCTGCGCGCACTGATGAGCAGGTCGGCGTTCACGGTGGTGCTCAAGCGTATGCGGTTCATGCCATTACTATGCCACAAGTGGGGTGGGATCAGCCCTCGTCGGCGGTTGGTCAAGCACGTAGAACCGCTCCACCACAGGGGAAGTTGCCATACGGGATTGCCTGGTTGCGGACCACGCGCGCCACACTGACGTATCGATGGCGCGGTTTTTTGCGAAGGAGGGTTTCGTGGGTACGGACAAGCGGCTCGCGCATGTCGTTCTCCAGACCGGCCAGTTGGCCGCTTTGCGGGATTGGTACCTGAAGTTTCTCGACGCTCACGTCGTGTACGAGGACCGATTTATGTCGATGATGACCTTCGACGAAGAGCACCATCGCCTCGGCATCGTGCAGTTGCGCGTCCCGTCGCGCGTAATCCAATGACGGTGGGACTGCAGCATTCGGCTTACACTTTCGCGAGCCTTGAAGGTCTGCCCACCACGTATGAAGACTTGAAGTCAGCCGGCATCGAACCCCACGTGCCGGTACAGCATGGACCAACAACCTCGCTGTTTGGGTATCCCGCCTGGAAGGCTAACCTCAACCGATGGGCGGCGGTCGCACGAAGGTCCTGATAATTGGCGGCGGGTTCGGCGGCTTGTTTTGTGCGCGCAGATTGGGCCGCGCCGACGTCGATGTCACTCTGCTGGACCGCACCGCGGGCCACCTCTTCCAGCCACTGCTTTACCAGTGCGCGACGGGAACGTTGAGCATCGGACACATCAGCCGTCCGCTGCGCGAGGAGTTCGCGCGCCAACGAAACGTCACCACCTTGCTGGGCGAGGCGATCGAACTCGATCCCGGTGCGCGTCGTGTGACGGCACTGCGACCCGACGAGACCAGGTTCACGGTCGAATACGACGTGCTCGTCCTCGCCGCGGGAATGCGGCAGTCGTATCTGGGCCACGAACACTTCGCGCAGTGGGCGCCCGGCATGAAAACCCTCGACGACGCCTTGAGCATCCGCCAGCGGGTGTTCACCGCGTTCGAGATCGCCGAGACGCTGCCTCCCGGGCCGGAGCGCGATGGCTGGCTCACCTTCGCTGTGGCCGGCGGTGGTCCCACCGGCGTGGAACTGGCCGGCCAAATCCGGGAGATGGCAACACGGACCCTGGTGCATGAGTTCCACAGCATCGAACCCGGGGAAGCCAGGGTGCTGTTGTTCGACGGGGGAGACCGTGTTCTGAAAGCTTTCGCACCGGATCTCTCGGGGAGGGCCACTCAGACCCTGCAGAAGCTCGGCGTCGAGATGCGCTTGGGGGTGCACGTCACCGACGTGCACCGTGAGGGCGTGACCGTCACACCGAAGGCCGGTGGGCCGAATGAGGAGTATTCGACGCGCACCGTGCTGTGGACTACCGGCGTCGAGGCCGTACCGTTCGCGAGACACGTCGCCGAAGTGCTGGGGGCCACCACCGACCGCGTCGGGCGCATCGAGGTAGGCCCTGACTTGACGGTGCCCGGACATCCAGAGATCTTCGTCATCGGCGATCTCGCCGGCCGGGAAAGCCTGCCCGGCGTCGCCGAAAACGCCATGCAGGGCGGCCTGCATGCCGCCGCCTGCATCCGCCGCGAGCTCGCCGGCAAACCCCGCCGGTCGTACCGGTATCACGATCTGGGGTCAGCGGCCTACATCAGCAGGGGACAGGCCGTGCTGCAGATCGGCCCCGTTAAGCTCGCCGGTTTCCTGGGCTGGCTCGCGTGGGGGTTCATCCATATCGCGTTCCTCACCGGCGTCCGGAACCGCATCAGCACCGTCGTAACCTGGCTGGCCACCATCGCTCGCGCCAGTCGCTACCACCGAGCCTTCATGCTCGGTGCGGTCGCCACCCCCGAGCCGCGCTACACCTGGACGACATCGGACCAGCCATCGGAACTCTTGCCGCCCAACGGAAGTGGACGTGCGGAATCCTGAGTCGTGCCGGCTACCGGCACTTGCCTCGAAGCGCCAGGTGCGGCCGGAAGTCGACATCGTTCGCCGCAGTACCCGAGGCGGATCAACAACACCCCGCCCGAACCGATCGTTCGGCAGTGGCTCAAGAAGGCAGGGCGGGGATCACCATGAGAATCAATCTGGCCAGCGTGCTTGTTGACGACCAGGACAAGGCGCTGCGGTTCTACACCGAAGTCCTGGTGCGCTTCACCCGGCAGCCCACAAACATGGGACCGGTGACCACCGCGGTGCTCGACGACACCTGCGGCAACCTGATCCAGATCGCCCACCATGGACGACGCCGGCGAGTCGAACTAAGTTGTTGCGCAACAACATCCTCAGAGATGTCGGCCGGCGAACCTACGAGATCTTCGTCGGCTTCTGGGAGCATGGAAGATCCGGGCGACCAACCCGACGCAGTGGCGTTGAACACGATGCCCCAGAACCTCGGTCGACCACGCTCATACACCGCAGCACAGTGACATGTGCTGATGGACCATCAGTAGTTGTTGATCGGAATCCGTGGGTCACCGCGTCAAGATACGACGCGCGATTTCGCCGTATCGCTCGAAGCGTTCAGGATCGCCGAGGGCGTTGTACAACACAATCCGAGTGGCGATACCGTCGTATTTGTCGACGAGCGCGCCTGCCAAGCCGTCCCACGTCGACTCGGTGGCGAAAACCGCGATGTGCTCGTCGGTGATTTGCGCTGCCATGCCTTTGATGTCGCCGGCTTTCTGCTTCTCTCGAATGCGGGCAGTTGTACCCTCGAATCCCGCCTCGTCCCAGATGAAAGCGTAGTTCGGGGTGCTTCCGTAGAAGCTCATGCTGGCACGTACGAGTTCACGCTCGTGCGCGCGTTCTTCATCGCTGTCGCCGACGATCGTCATGACCGGTACGATCATGGCGATATCGGATGGTGATCGGCCCGAATTCGCTGCCCCCTCAGCCACATTCGGTATGACATGACGTGCGATGTAACCCGGCTCGCCGATCGGATGGACATGGACTCCATCGGCCACTTCACCTGCCATGCGCAGCATCCACGGATTCACCGCTGCGATATCGACTTTGGGATCAGGTGCCTCGATGGGCCCGGGGCTCCACAGAGGAGTGATGAAGTCGAGATCGTAGAACTCGCTGTGATGATCGAGCTTCCCGGTGCGGAACGCAGCGAAGCATGCCTTCACGGCGCGCACGTAGTCACGCAGACGCGGACCGGGTTGTTCGAAGGGCATGCCGTAACGCCGCACGATGTGGGTACGGACTTGCGTGCCGAGGCCGAGCCGAAACCTCCCGCCGGTCGCCTCTTGGAGTTCCCATGCTGTCGCAGCCGTGACGAACGGACTGCGCGGAAAGGCAACCGCGACACCGGTTGACAGCTCGAGGCCGGGTGCGGCCTGAGACGCCACCGCGGCGTTGAGATACGCGGTACGACCCGTCTCGGTGAAGAGCAGGCCGGAGAATCCCGAAGCTTGAGTGCGCTGGGCCAACTCACCGATCCGGCTCAACGGCTGCGGTGTGGTCATCACGCCGACGTACACGGTCGAAGAGTACGCCGCCTGACCATGGGAACGGCTCAGTTCGACTCAGCCGAACCACTCGGGGAGGTGCTTGAGCAGATCCTGCTGATCGTCACCGACCCACGCCACGTGGCCGTCCGGCCGTAGCAGCACCGCGGGTACGTCCAATTCCTCGCTGAGATCGACGACGTGGTCGACGCGATCCGCCCAGCCCGCCGCCGAAAGCCGGCCGGTCTGGTCGAGCAGTAGCCCGCGGCCATCGTGCATCAGGCTGTAGAGCCGTGCCCGCTTCAACTGCAGGTCCCGCATCCGCCGGCCGAGCAGTTGATGCCCGTCGCCGAAGTCGTAGCGGACCCCGATCGCGGTGATCTTCTCGATCAGATACCGGTTCACTTCCTCGAAGTCCATCAGTTCCGTAACCAGTTGGCGCACTGACCGGGGCCCCGGCTCGGGGGACATCAGCTCGATCTGCGCGCGGGTGTTGTTCAGCACGTCGGCCCCCACCGGGTGCCGCTCGGACTGGTAGCTGTCCAGCAGCCCGTGCGGTGCCCAGCCGCCGACCTCGGCGGCCAGTTTCCAGCCGAGGTTGAACGCGTCCTGGATACCGAGGTTGAGCCCCTGCCCGCCAGTCGGCGGGTGAATGTGCGCAGCGTCGCCGGCCAGCAGCACCCGGTCGACCCGGTAGCGCTCGGCCTGCCGGGTAGCGTCGCCGAAACGGGAGAGCCAGCGCGGCGAGTGCACGCCGAAGTCGGTGCCGGCCCACACCTGTAGCTGCCGCTTGAACTCGTCGAGGGTTGGGGAGACTGTGCGGTCTTCGGCGACCCCCTCGGCGGGCACGAGGACGCGGTACACCCCGTCGCCGATGGGCATGGCGCCGAATCGCAGTTGGGTCGTGCGCACCTCCGCGACGATGGCTGCGACCGTCGCCGGATCCTCGGCCACCGCCATCTCGCCCAGCAGCGTCTCGACCTTGGCCGGCTCACCGGGGAACCCGACGCCGAGCACCGTGCGGACAGTGCTGCGCCCGCCGTCACAACCTACGAGGTAGCGCGAGCGCAGCTCCGTGCCGTCGGCCAACTCGACGGTCACTCCCTGGTCGTCCTGGCTCAGCCCGACCAGCTCGCAGCCGCGCCAGAGCTCGGCGCCGAGCTCGGCGGCGCGCTCGGCCAGCAGGCGTTCGGTGGTGGTCTGCGGGATGCCCAGGACGTAAGCATGGGCGGTGTCCAGGTGCGGCGCGGGCTTGTCCATGCCGGCGAAGAACCCGGCAACAGGGTGGCGCTTGCCGTGCGCGAGAAACCGATCCAGCACACCGCGCTGGTCCATCACCTCGATACTGCGCACGTGTAGGCCGAGCGAGCGGACGTACTTGGTGGGCTCGGCATCCTTCTCCAGCACGAGCACGTGCACGTGGTGCAGCCGCAACTCGCCGGCCAGCATCAAGCCGGTGGGACCGCCGCCGGCAATAATCACGTCGAACGTAGTCACCCCGTTCTGAGATGGTATTCGGCCGGCCGCGCCGCGCCGTTCGGCGGTGCGCCTGGCGACATCGCCGCCGAGGTGCTTCCGTTCCGGCATCAGTGGGTCCTTGAGCGAGGCGCCATCTGACGCTGGCGGCCGCTGGTAACCCTGCATGTTCGATGCAGCAAATTCTCGCGGTCACAGCGCCAAGTGAAGCCTGAGCGCATCATCGAGCGCGGCCAGCTCCACAGGCGAGACTCGGCCGACACGGCGCATCAAACGTTGCGTTGCCACAGATCTGACCTGCTCAGCCTGAGCTTTCGAAGTGAATGTGAGACCACTGTCGTGCGCCGATAGCAAGACCTGGAATGGATAGACCTTCTGGGTGTTGCTGGTGACCGGGACAACGGTGACCACGCCGCGGCCGACACGTGTAGCGGTGGCGTTGGCTCGGTCGTTGCTGACAATGACTGCCGGCCGCTGCTTATTCGCCTCGCTACCTTGGACCGGATCTAGGTCGACTTGCCAAATCTCACCGCGCAGCATCGGTCAGGCCATCCCCGGCGATGCCCTCCCATGGCGCCGAACACTCGTCCGCCGACCACTCCACCCACGCCTCGGCATAATTGTCCTCAAGGTCAGAGTGGCGCAGCATCTGTACCGCTCGCTGCAAGCCCGCTGAGCGTGAAGGCAGCCCAGCCCTCTGGACGTATGAGTCCAACGTAGCGACGTCCTCGTCAGACAGGCTCACGCTCAGTTTCATACCGTCAATACTACCTAGGTAGTAAAGTAGTAGCAAAGACCTGCTGTCCGGCAATGGCACGTTTTGGGTTGAGCCCGGCATGGGCTGACTTACGAGTCAAAAGGTGCGTCGAACACAAGCCGTAGCAACCGTCAGGCGATTCGGAGAGTGGATGTCTGCACATGGTCGGGCCCGGGTCCCGCGCAGTTCGCCGGCACGCCCGATCGAACGGTGGCGGGGGGCGCGCCGACTGCTCACCGTGGTCGCTATCGTCACGCTGATGGGATCCGGACTACTCGCGCTGCTGTGGTCACAGCAGCGGCGGTTGATCTACTTCCCGTCGCCCGGCC
>CAYLWH010000017.1:33753-49971 GCA_964387245.1 uncultured Mycobacterium sp. | reverse complement strand
TCGTAGACCTCGGACTGCGCGTTGATCCGGTACAGCACCGCGATCTCGGCGGCGGGCGTACCCGCGTCGATGAGCCGTTTGATCGACCGCGCCGCCGCCGCTGCCTCGGCCACCTCATCGGGATACTCGTTGAACTCCGGCTCCGGCCCGGCGTCACGCTGGCCCACCAGGTGCAACCGGCTGCCGGCGACCCGGCCGCGCGCCGCCGCAATCACCCGATTGGCCAGTGACACCACCTGCGGGGTGGACCGGTAATCCCGCTCCAGGCGCACCACGGTGGCATCCGGAAACCGCCGGGAGAAGTCCAGCAGGAACTGCGGCGTGGCTCCGGTGAACGAGTAGATGGTCTGGTTGGCGTCGCCGACGACGGTCAGGTCGTCGCGGTCGCCCAACCACGCCGAGAGCACCCGCTGCTGCAGCGGGGTGACGTCCTGGTACTCGTCGACGACGAAACAGCGGTACCGGTCGCGGAACTCCTGGGCCACCGCCGTGTCGTTCTCGATGGCGGCGGCGGTGTGCAGCAACAGATCGTCGAAGTCGAGCCGCACCACGTCCGCGCGGGCCTTGAGACTTTCGTAACCGGCGTACACGGCGGCGACCTTCTCGGCATCCAGCGGTATGTCCCGCCGGGCCTGCGCGACGACCGCCGGGTACTGCTCGGGGGTGATCAGTGAGGCCTTGGCCCACTCGATCTCGCCCGCGAGATCGCGGACGTCGTCGGTGCGGGTTTGGATCCTGGCCCGGGCGGCGGCCTGCGCGACAACGGCGAACTTGGAGTCCAGCAGCTCCCAGCTTCCGCCGACCACCCGCGGCCAGAAATACCGCAGCTGCCTGCGGGCCGCGGCGTGAAACGTCAACGCCTGCACCGACCCCACCTCGGCGCCGGTCCGCGCCGCAGCGTCCAGCCCGCGCAGCCGACTGCGCAACTCACCGGCCGCCCGCTGCGTGAACGTGACCGCGAGGACCTGACCGGCGGCGACGTGGCCGGTCCCGACGAGGTGTGCGATCCGGTGGGTGATGGTTCGGGTCTTGCCCGTCCCGGCACCGGCCAGCACACACACCGGACCGCGTGCGGCGAGCACCGCGGCGCGCTGCTCGTCGTCCAGCCCGGCAAGGAACGCGTGCTCGGCTGCCATGCGGATCATCATGGCAGGGTCTGGTGACATGATGGGGCGCATGACCCTGACCATGTACGCCACCACATGGTGCGGTTACTGCCGACGGCTCAAGGCCGCCCTGAAAGCGCGGGGCATCGTCTACACCGAGGTCGATATCGACGACGATCCCGCAGCGGCCGCGTTCGTCGCGTCGGTCAACGGCGGCAATCGGACGGTGCCCACGGTGAAGTTCAGCGACGGGTCGACGATGACCAACCCGGGCATCAAGCAGGTGGAGCGCAGGCTCGCGAAGTTGGGCGGCTAGTTCGGGGCCCCGTCCGCCCAGGATTCGATGATCTCCCGGGCGATCGAAACCGATCCGGGCAGCAGCAGTTCCGCGTTCGAGGCGGCCGCACTGGCCCAGTCGCCGGCCGCCAGCGCGGCACGCACCTGGTCACGGGTGAACCAGCGCGCCTCGGCGATTTCGCCGTCGTGGAACGAGAACTCCTGACCGGGGTCGGCAACCGCGTGGAAGCCCACCATCAGCGACCGTGGGAACGGCCACGGCTGGCTGCCCAGATAGCGGACGTCGCGCACCCAAAGCCCTATCTCCTCGGCGATTTCACGCACCACGCAGGTCTCGAAGGATTCGCCGGCCTCGACGAATCCGGCCAGCAGCGAGAACATCCGGTCCGGCCACACCGTCTGGCGGGCCAGCACCACCCGGTCGGCGCCGTCGTGCACCAGGCAGATGACGGCCGGGTCGATGCGCGGAAACTCCTCGTCGCCGGTCACCGGGTTGATGCGCGACCAGCCGGCCTTGGCCGGTTTGGTGGGCGTGCCGTCGAGCGCGCTGAACCGGGCGCTGTCGTGCCAGTTCAGCAGAGCCATCGCCGATGCCACCAGTTGGGCGCTGACGTCGTCCAAACCCGTTGCACCACTGCGTAAGTCGCGCACGTGAGTGACTGGCCCGCCGGACTCGGGCGGCTCGAGGGCGGCCCGCATCGCCCACACCTGCCGGCCACCTTCGATGCAGCCCAGGAACACCGCACCGGCCGGCGGCCTGTCGCCGAGGTCGGCCGTGTCACCCAGCACGACCCGACCGTCGGCGAGCATCACCTGGCTGCGGTTGTCGATGCGCAGCACCGCGGCGTCGGCCCAGCCCGCGATGGCCGCGTCGATGTCGGTGCGGAGTCGATCGGATCGGTCGGCGCCGACGCGCGAAAGCAGCGGTGTCCGGCGGAGCTGGAAGTCGGCCATTCAGTCGTCCTCCTTACCGGCGCTGCGAATGTAGAGCAACCGGTCGCCGGCCTCCATCGCGTCGGCCCTGGGATCGTCGATACGTAGCAAGCCATTGTCGCGGACCACCCCGAGCACGACCACCGGCAGATGCCGCGGCGACCCGCCGATCTGGGTGGGATTGACTTCCTTCTCGGCAATCGCCCACCCGGCGTCGGGAGTCAGCAGGTCCTCCATCAGCTCCACCACCGCGGGCGTCTTCTTCGCGATGCCGAGCAGCCGGCCCGCCGTCTCCGACGACACCACCACCGAGTCGGCGCCGGACTGCTGCAGCAGATGCAAGTTCTCGGCCTCACGGACGGACGCGATGATCTTGGCATTGGGCGCCAGCTCGCGGGCGGACAGCGTCACCATCACCGCCGTCGGGTCGCTGCTGGTGGCCACGATGATGGTGGCGGCGTGCTGGGCGCCGGCCAGCCGCAACACGTCGGACCGGTTGGCATCGCCGCGCACCGTGACCAGGCCGGAGGAACTGGCGCTGTCCAACGCGGTCTGATCGGTGTCGACGACGACGATCTCGCCCGGTGGAACGCCGTCGCCCACCATCGCCGTGACAGCGGTCTTGCCCTTGGTTCCGTATCCGATGACGATGGTGTGGTTGCGCACGGAATTCCTCCATCGCTGTATTTTCAAAGCCTGGCGCGACGCCGCGGTGAGCGTCTCGACGGTCGTACCGATCAGCACGATCAGGAACGCCACCCGCAGCGGGGTGATCACCAGCACGTTGACCAGACGTGCGGACGGCGAGAACGGCGTGATGTCGCCGTAGCCCGTGGTCGACAGCGACACCGTCGCGTAGTACAGGCAGTCCAAGAACGACATCTGGTTTTCCTGGACGTCGCGGTAGCCGTCGCGGTCGAGGTAGACGATCAACACCGCCGCGAACAAGGCCAGCAAGGCATAGAAAACGCGCTGGAAGATCCTGCTGGTGGGGCTGACGAACTTCTCCGGGATGCGCAGGTGGTCGGTCAGGGCGGCGCCGGGCTTGGCCGTCAGCTCCTGATCGAGAACCCGCATGCGACGCCGCAGCAGCCTGGACTTACCCACTGGGTCCCGTTCTCCGATCCCGCCGCCGCACGCCATCATGTAACCATGAACTCGAAGCAGGTAACCATGAACCCGAAGCCGACGCGGCCGTGAGCGCCACCGAGTCTTTCGCCGGCGACGAACGGGTTCGCGCCTACAGCCTGGCGGGAATGCTCGCCGCCATCGGGGTGGCCCATTTCCTGATCCCCAAACCGTTCGACACGATCATCCCGGCCCAACTGCCCGGCCTCCCCCGGCTGTACACCTACGCCTCCGGAGTGGCCGAACTCGGAACTGCCGCACTGCTGGCGGCCCCGCGGACGCGTCGACTGGGTGCAACCGCGGCGATCGCGCTGTTCCTCGCGGTGTTCCCGGCGAACATCAACATGGTGCGGCTCTGGTGGGACAAGCCGTGGCCGCTGCGGCTCGGCACCATCGCCCGGCTGCCGCTGCAAATCCCGATGATCGTCGCCGCCGACAAGGTCCGGCGCGCTTCCTAGCTGCCGCAGCCCATCACGCGCACGCCGGCGGTGCCACCAGTGCGACGAGTTCGTCGGGGCCCGGCAGGTTCTCCGGCACCACGGTGGCACCGCTTCGCACATAATGGAACGCCGCGCGCACCTGCGACACCGGGCGGTCGTGCAGCGCGGCCCAGGCCAGCCGGTACACCCCCAGTTGGATGGCCGCGTGCCGCCGGGCGTCGGGATCGGCCGGCGGCGCACCGGTTTTCCAGTCCACCACCGTCACCCCGCCGTCGGCGTCGCCGAACACCGCGTCGATGCGGCCCCGCACGACGTGTGCACCGATCGCCATCTCGAAAGGCACCTCGACGTCGATCGGCGTGCGCGCCGCCCAGCGCGAGGCGCTGAACGCGGCCTGCAGCTCACCGAGTTGTCGGGCGTCCACCCGGCCCACCTCCCCGTCGACCGCACCGGGTAGATCGTCGAGATCGAAGAGCCGGTCGGCGGAGAAGAACCGCTGCACCCAGTCGTGAAATGCGTTGCCCAGCAAGGCTTGTGCATCCGGTCGAGCCGGCAGCCGACGGTGCAGCCGTGACACCGCGACGGCCCGGTCGCGGCCCAGGTCGACGAGATTGCTGACCGAGAGCTGGGTCGGCAGCACGGCGTGGTTGCGGTCCGGAGCAGCCGCGCGCTCGGCCAGCAGGGCGTCGACCTCGACGGCCCAGCCGTGCGGGTCGGCGCTGTCGGCCGGCACCGGTTCGTTCTCCGCAGCCGAGCGTGCCGCGGTGACCAGCGCGGCGCCGAGTCGCACGGCAACGGGCGGCGCGGCAGCGGCCGGGGGCGGCCAAGACGCCTGGACGACCCTGTCCCGCAACGGGTTCGGTTCACCATCGGCCGGCGCAGGGCACCACTGATCCACCTCGCCGCACGGCCGCCCGTCGGCGACCGACGCCTCGATGATGTCGCGGATCTCGCAAAGGAAGTCCGACGGCCCCCGGGGCTTCAGCTCGGTGGCACCCCAGTGGTGGCCGGACAGTAACAGGGTGTCCTCGGCACGGGTGACCGCCACGTACAGCAACCGGCGCTCCTCGTCGACGCGGCGTTGTGCCAGCAGATCTCGATGTTCGGTTATCTTGTCCGACAACTGCTTTCGGTTCGTCACCGTCGATGTGTCGAGCACTGGAACACCGTGCGCGGCCACACCGGCCCGGTCACCGCGCAGCAGCGGGGGCAGGTCACCGGCATCGGTGAGCCAGGTGCGCGCCGAGGCGGTCGACGGGAAGATGCGGCCGGACAGGTGTGGCACCGCCACGATCCGCCATTCGAGCCCCTTGGCGGCGTGCACGGTGAGCACCTGTACTCGGTCGGTCGCTACACCGGGGACATCGGCGGGCGCCAGACCGTTCTCGACGGATTCGGCGGCCTCCAGGTATGCCAGCAGCCCGGGTACGCCGCCGCCGCGCCTGGCGTAACCGTCGACGACGTCGGCGAACGCATCGAGCTGTTCGGTGCCGACGGACCGTGCGCGCAACTCCACGTCGAGGCCGAGGACGCGACGCGCCTCGGCGACCAGGTCGGCCACCGGGTGGTCGAGGTGCGCCCGCAGCGCGGTCAGCTCACCGGCGAGCGCGCAGATACGGCGGTACCCCGCAACCGAATACGCGTCCGCCGGGCCGGGGTCGCAGATGGCGTCGGCGAGTGTGGCGAAGTCGGCGTCGGGCCGGGCCTGCGCGACGATCTCCGCGGCGGACACGGGCGCATCGCCCGGACCGTCGGCAACCGCCCGGGCCCGACGCCACAACGCCGCCAGGTCCCGGGCGCCGATCCGCCAACGCGGCCCGGTGAGCACCCGCATGGTGGCGGCGCCGGCGGCCGGGTCGGCCACCAGACGCAGCATCGCCACGAGGTCGGCCACCTCGTCCACCCCGAGCAGACCGGCCAGGCCGACCACCTCGACCGGCAGCCCGCGCGCCCGCAGGGCATCGGCCATCCCAGCGGCATCGGCGTTGCGGCGCACCAGCACTGCCGCCGTGGGCGCGGCGCCGCCGGCGACCGCCTCGTGGTAACGCGCGGACACCTGATCGGCAACCCATTGACGTTCGGCGACGACGTCGGACAGCAATGCGCACCGCACGGTGCCGGGCGGGGCGGCCGGGCGCGGCCGCAGCTCACCCACCGCGACCGACCGGCGGCGCGCCTCGGCCGACACCGCGTTGGCCACCTGCAGCGTGCTGGGCGGGTTGCGCCAACTCGTGCGCAGCGCCAGCGCGGGAGCGGGACTGCCGTCCGCCAACGGGAAGTCGGTGCAGAACCGCGGCAGGTTGGTCGCTGACGCCCCGCGCCAGCCGTAGATGGACTGGATCGGGTCGCCGACGGCGGTCAGCGCGAGCCCGTCGTCCACCCCGCCGCCGAACAACGCCGACAGTGCGATGCGTTGGGCGTGGCCGGTGTCCTGGTACTCGTCAAGCAACACCACGCGGTAGCGGTCCCGAAGCGCGACGCCCACCTGTGGGAACCGGTCGGCGAGGCGGGCCGCCGCCGCCATCTGCAGGCCGAAGTCCATGGCTTTCTCCGCACGCAACCGCTCGTGCAGGGCGTCGATGAGCGGTACCAGTTCGGTGCGTTCGGTCTGGGTGCCGAGCAGTCGCAGGAGATATTGGCCGGGCCCGCGATCACGCTGCAACGGCGCCGGCGCCAAGGTGTGGACCAGGCGCTCGAGTTCGACGTGGGTGTCACGCAGTTGCTCGGTGGTGACCAGATGCTCGGCCAGCTGACCCGAAAGCCGTAACACCATCGACGTCAGCGTGGCGGGGGACTTGTCGGTCGACAGCTCACCGGGGTATGCGCACACCACGTCAAAAGCCAACTGCCACAACTCGGTTTCGCTGAGCAGCCGGGTGTCCGGCTCGATCGGGAGCAGCAGGCCGTGTTCGCGCAGCAGTATTCCCGCGAATGCATGGTAGGTGGCGACGGTGACCGGGTCGGCTGCCGGGGCGGTGGCCACCGTGCTGACCAGCCCGGTCCCGGCCAGCCGCGCCAGCCGAGAGCGTACCCGGCGCAGCAGCTGACCGGCGGCCTTGCGGGTGAAGGTCAGGCCGAGCACCTGGCCGGGCTCGGCGTAGCCGTTGGCGACCAGCCAGACCACCCGGGCGGCCATCGTCTCGGTCTTGCCCGCGCCCGCACCCGCGATGACCACCAGCGGTCCCGGCGGCGCGGCGATGACCGCCGCCTGCTCGTCGGTGGGTGCGGGCAGTCCGAGGGCCGTGGCCAGTTCGGCGGGGTCATGGCGCGGCGTTGCGGTCACGGCATCTCCTGGCTGTCGCGTTGGGCCGGGCAGGACGGTCGCACCGGGCAGTGCGCGCAGCCGTCGTTGACCCGGGCGATGAACTGCGGTCCCGCCGTCAGGGCGGCAGCCTGGTGGACCTGCTGCCGCCACTGCTCAGCGGCCTGCGGCGTCTGCGGATCCTGTTCGCGTTCGCCCGCACCGCCCGCGCAGACTTTGCCGACATAGACCAGCCGACCGCCGCCCGGTTCGCCGTGCTCCGCCGCCAGCCCGTTCGCCACCGCCAGCTGGTAAAGCGCCAGCTGGGCGTGCCGCTGGGCGTCGTCCTTGCTGACCGGACTCTTGCCGGTCTTGACGTCGACCACCACCAGCCGGCCCTGGGCGTCGCGCTCCAGGCGGTCGACACGGCCTCGCACCCGCACCGCCGGGCCGTCGAAAGCGCCGGCCGGCAGCACGCCGTCGACGGCCACCTCGGTGCCGACCTCGGTCAAGGCGTGGCGGGTGTCCTCGCGCCACGTCATGAACGTCGCGAGCATCGTGCGGTGCCGGTCGAGTTCGTTGCGGGAGAACCAGTCCGACTCGAAGGGCAGACCGGGCCAAACCGCCTCGAGCTCCGCGTTCAGCTGCGCGAGCGACCTGCCTTGCTGCGCGATCAGCGCGTGGACCAACGACCCGGCCACCGAGCGCAACTCGCCGGTGTTGCGGCCGCCGTGGCCCTCCAGCAGCCAGCGCAGCGGGCAATCCTGCAGGGTCTGCAGCGTCGACGGGGACATCGGGACGGTGTGGCCGGCTCCGACCCAGAGCGGTTCGACTGTGCTGACGGTGGTCATCGCATGCCAGTCGACCGGATCGGCGCCGGGTACGCCGGCGTCCGCCAGCCGGGCCAGCTGTGCGGCGGCGGCGGCGCGATCGGCGTCCCCGACACTGCCCACGGGCGCACACACCACGGCGCGCAACCGCCCGACGACAGCGGGCGCCGAGAGCACCCGCGGGTCGCGCACCGGGACTGGCGGACCGGCGGCGGTGGTCTCGCCGGTGGCGTACCGGGCGATGTCGTAGAAGAACGGCGACGGCAGGGCCGGATCGCCGCTGTCGGTGCCGGTGTCGCTGTCTACAGCGGTCACCACCAGCCGGTTTCGGGCGCGACCCAGCGCGGTGATGAGCAGCCGCCGTTCATCGGCCAGCACCGGAGCGCGCGCGCTCGCGTCGTCCGGGACGTCGTCGAGGACGTCCAGGAGCCGCTGGGTGCCGAGGACGCCGCCGCGCGGGAGCGTGTTGGGCCACAACCCTTCCTGCAGTCCCGCGATCACCACGACGTCCCATTCGCGGCCGAGCGCCTGGTGCGGGCTGACAATGGCGACCGCCTCCGCTTCGGTGACGGATTCCGCGGCGCGCAGCGGGAGCCGCAGCCCGTCGACGTGGTCGAGCAGCCCGGGGAGCGACGCGCCCGGCGTATGTGCCACAAACTGGTCGGCGACCTCGAACAGCGCGGTGACGGCGTCCAGGCTCTGGTTGGCCCGCAGACCGGCCTGGCCGCCGCGGTCCGCCGCGCCGAGCAACCGGCGCTGCAGGCCGCTGCGCTGCCACGCGGCCCACAACACCGAACGCACATCGCCATCGCCCCCGCCCGCCCGGCGCGCGGCCTGCAGGACGGCGCGGACGCGACGCAACGCCCGCTCGTGTGCGGAGGCCAGCCCGTCGGGCACACCGTCGCGCAGCGCGCTGACCAGTAGATCGCCGAAGTCCCGCGGCGGTACCGCCGGGTCGAGGCGACGCAGCGCGCGGCGCACCTGACGTAGCGTGACCGGGTCGACCCGCCCGATCGGGCCGGTGAGAAGCTCCCCCGCCCGCTCCGCAGTCAGCCCCGAAGCGGTGGCCGCCAGCACCGTGAGCAGTGCCCGGACCACGGCGTCGTCCGGCAGCGGGGCCTGGACCGCGGGTGGCGCGACGGGCACCCCGGCCATGGTCAGTGCCCGCGTCAGGCCGGTCCCGGCGCGGGGCACCGAACGCACGATGACGGCCATCTGCGACCACGGCACGTCGTCGAGCAGGTGGGCGCGCCGCAGGACGTCGGCCACCACCGCGGCTTCGGCGTGCTCCGAAGCCGCCAGGACCGCCGACACCGAACCGGCCGGGCCCTCGGGGTCGCCGGTGATGGTGCGGGCCGGCGGGCGCCCGGGCAGCAGCCGGCCGACACCGGTGACGGCCGCCGCGACGGCCGGCCGACACCGGTAGCTCGCGGTGAGTTCGACCGCCGGTGCATCGGTGTCCAGCAGTGCGGCCGCGTCGGCACCGCGGAAGCCGAACACCGCCTGGTTCGGGTCGCCCGCCAGAACCGCGGTGCCGACGCCGCCGGCGAGCGCACCGACCAGCAGTGCGGCCTGCGGATCCAGGTGCTGGGCGTCGTCTACGAGCAGCGTGCCGATGCGGGCACGCTCGCCGGCCAGCAGTTCCGGGTCCACCGCGAACGCCTCGAGTGCCGCGCCGACGAGCTCGGCGGCGCCCAGCGCGGGCACCGTCGCCTGCGGGGCCGCCATGCCCACCGCTGAGCGCAGCGACATCACCTCCTCGTACTGCTGGGCGAACCGGCCGGCGGCCACCCACTCCGGCCGGCGGTGCAGCCGGCCGATGCGCTGCAGCCGTACCGGGTCGACACCGCGCTCGGCGCAGCGGGACATCAGGTCGCGCAGTTCGGTGGCGAAGCCCTCGGTGGTCAGTGCGGGGCGCAGCGCCGCCGGCCAGCGACCGGCGCCGTCCTCGGCGTCGTCCGCAAAGTCGCCCTCGAGCAGCTCCCGGATGATCGCGCCCTGCTCGGACCCGGTGACCAGCCGCGGTGGCGGGTCCCCGGCGCGTTGCGCCGCCAGCCGCAGCACCGCGAACGCGTATGCGTGCACGGACCGCACCAGGGGTTCGCGGATGACGCCGCGGCACGCGGTGCCCGCGTGTGCGGACAGCAGCGCAGTGGTCAGCGCGCCGCGGACCCGCCCGCCCAACCGCCCGGAACCGGTGAGCAGCAGCACCGACTCCGGGTCCGCGCCGGCGCCGATACGCTCGGTGGCGATGTCGACGAGCAGGCTGGTCTTGCCCGTGCCGGGACCGCCGAACACGCGGACGGGGCCGCGCAGACCCGGGTCGAGGAGCGCCGCGGCGTCCGCGGCCCAGACGCGCTCCCCGGCGGGCCGGGTGTCGGTGGCGGGGAGGACCATGAGGGCATGACAGCACAGGGGTCCGACAAATCCGTCCCCCCGCTTCATGCATTCCGCTACGGGCCGGCCGGTCCGCCGCGCGTGCTGGCCGTGCACGGCTTGACCGGACACGGCCGGCGCTGGGAGACACTGGCCGCAGGACACCTGCCCGATGTCTCCGTGCTGGCGCCGGACCTGATCGGGCACGGGCGGTCGACGTGGTCGGCCCCGTGGACCATCGACGCCAACGTCGCCGCACTGGCCGGCATGCTCACCGAACCTGTTGTGGTGGTGGCGCATTCATTCGGGTGCGCGGTTGCGCTCCGGCTGGCCGCCGACCATCGGCAGCTGGTGCGCGGTCTCGTCCTGCTCGACCCCGCGGTGGGGCTCGACGGCGATTGGATGCGCGAAATCGCCGACGCGATGTTCGCCTCCCCCGATTACACCGACGCGCATGAGGCCCGCACCGAGAAGAGCGCCGGATCCTGGTCCGACGTCGACGCTGCCGAGTTGGACGCCGAGGTGGCCGAGCACCTCGTCGAGTTGCCCAACGGCCGCGTCGGGTGGCGCATCAGCATTCCCGCGACGATGTCCTACTGGAGTGAACTGGCCCGCGATGTGTCGTTGCCGCCCACCCAGACTCCTGTCACAGTCGTTCGGGCGGGCCGCACATCTCCCCCGTACGTGACCGGGGCACTGATCGACGCCCTGCGCCGGCGCGCAGGCACGGGCTTCCGGCTGATCGATCTCGACTGCCAGCACATGGTGCCGCACGCCAGACCCGCCGAGACCGCGCAACTCATCCGCGAGCAGTTGAGGTCGGGATAGTGCCGCCGGTCACCGACGAACAGGTGGAACGGGTGCGCGGCCTCGTCGCGGCGATACCGGTCGGCCGGGTCTGCACCTACGGTGACATCGCTTCGGCGGCAGGACTTTCCAGTGCCCGCATCGTGGGCTGGATAATGCGGACCGACTCGTCGGACCTGCCGTGGCACCGCGTGGTACCGGCGTCCGGCCGACCGGCCGCCCAGCTGGCCGGCCGGCAATTGGAGTTGCTGCGCGGGGAGGGTGTGCCGACCGACGGCGGCCGAATCGTGCTGCGGCAATGCCGGCACGTGTTGGAATGACGCGGCAACGCGCCGGTCGGCTACAGCGCCAGTCGCACCAGCGCCGCCGTCCGGGCCAGGCCGGGAAACGCCGACGCCGTCGAGCGCGGATGCAGAGCATGCACCGCCAGCCGGAACATCAACGCGCGCAACAACATCTGTGGCCATTCCGGCAGCGCGCCCCAGCGGTCGACGAGACCGTCGTCGGCCTCTCCCCAGGACAGCGCGTCGACGACGGCGACGCCGGCCGCCCAGGAGGCCGGGCGCCAGTACGGGGTGATGTCGGTGACCCCGGGGGCGGCGGTCCCCGCGAACAGCACCGTCCCGTACAGGTCGCCGTGCACGAGTTGGCTGGCCCCCTTGGTCGGTTTGCGCAGCGTCGCAAGCTGATTGACCAGATCCACCGAACGAAGCCCGTCGACCGAACCGGGCGGGACTCGCGCACCGGGGGGCAGCACCTGCAGCGGACGGTCCTCCCAGGCGGCCCGATCCGCGGCCACGAAGACATCCACATCCGACCACGGTGTGCCGAGCGGCTGCGTCAGGAACCGGGGACGGTCGAGCTTCGCGGTGGCTTCGTGCAGCCGCACCGCCACCGAAACGACCTCGTCGTGCCGCGGCTCCGGCGACCCGGCCACGAACGTGTCGGCCCGCCAACCGGACACCACGAACCGGCCGTCGGTGGAGCGCACCGGCCGGGCCAGGCGCACACCGTCGACGAACAGCGTCTCTCTCACCTTGGCCGACCAGGCCGCCCGGGCGTGGTCGGCGACCAGGGACAGCACCACTTCCCCGCACCGCCAACCGCCCTCCCAGCCGGCGCCGAGCGGGGCCGGCCGGGCACCACCCAACCCGAACGCGACCAGCACATGCTCCGGTGGTGGTTGGACGGTCACCCCGTCACCCTATCGCCGGAAGGCCCGGTACCGGAGCGCTGACCAGCTGTGTCGCACCCGGGCCTGTCAGTACATCACCATGTCGGGGGCGTACTGCTTCGCCCAGGCCGTGATACCGCCCTGCAGGTGCACGGCGTCGGGGAAGCCGGCCTTCTTGACCGCCGCCAACACCTCCGCGGAACGCACACCGGTCTTGCAGTAGAGCACCGGGACGCGGCCCTGCGGCAGCCGGGACAGACCGTCGCCGGTGTCGATGGTGGACTTGGGGATGAGCTGCGCACCCGCGATGCGGTTGATGTCCCACTCGGCCGGCTCCCGGACGTCGATGAGGGCCACCTCCACGCCGGACTCGAGCAGGTCACGCAGCTCGCGCGGCGTGATGGTGGAACCCGCCGCGGCCGCCGCAGCGTCCTCGGAAAGCGACCCGCAGAACGTCTCGTAGTCGATCAACCCGGTGATCTCGGGCGTGGCGGGATCCTTGCGGATCTTGATGGTGCGGTAGGTCATGTCGAGCGCGTCGTAGACCATCAGGCGCCCGAGCAGCGGTTCGCCGATGCCGGTGATCAGCTTGATCGCCTCGGTGCCCATCACCGAGGCGATGGACGCGCACAGGATGCCCAGCACGCCGCCTTCGGCGCATGACGGCACCATGCCCGGCGGCGGCGGTTCGGGGTAGAGGTCGCGGTAGTTCAGGCCCTGCCTCTGGCCGTCCGGACCGGGCGGTGCGCCCTCCCAGAACACCGACACCTGGCCCTCGAACCGGTAAATCGAGCCCCAGACATAGGGCTTGCCGGCCAGCACGGCCGCATCGTTGACCAGGTAGCGAGTGGCGAAGTTGTCGGTGCCGTCCAGGATCAGGTCGTACTCGGCGAACAGGCCGACGGCGTTGTCGGGCGCCAACCGCAGCTCGTGGCGCCGCACCCGCACCAGCGGATTGATCTCGCGGATGGCGTCGGCGGCGCTGTCGACCTTCGGCCGGCCGATGTCGGACTGCCCGTGGATGATCTGGCGCTGCAGGTTCGACTCGTCGACGACGTCGAAGTCGACGATGCCGATGGTGCCCACCCCGGCGGCCGCCAGATAGAGCAGCGCCGGCGAACCCAACCCACCGGCACCGATGACCAGCACGCGGGCGTTCTTCAGCCGCTTCTGCCCGTCCAGGCCCAGGTCGGGGATGATCAGGTGCCTGCTGTAGCGCGCGACTTCGTCGCGGGTCAGTTCGGCTGCTGGGGCTACCAGCGGCGGCAACGACGACACTGCGGTGTCTCCTCTGTTGCGGGTACGGCTCATCACCATCAGATCAGGTGATTGCGATCAACGGCAACGAGCGACCGTTAGGCGATGGGGTACGGCCAGGGGTTGAACCGGCACGCCTTACCGTCGGGCCGCACCCATAGCGGGTCGAACTTCGCCAGGTCGTTGTTGGCGGTCGAGAACGTCTGCTGCATCATGATCGGCGCCAGTGCGCCGTTCTCGTCGCACGGTTCGTGATGCTGGTAGCCGATCGCATGCCCGACCTCGTGGTTGATCAGGTACTGCCGATAGGAACCGACGTCGCCCTGGAACGGCACGGCGCCGCGGACCCAGCGCGCCTCGTTGAGGAACACCCGTTGCTCAAGCTCGCCGCCGTTGACCGGGAAGTGCGCCGGGTTGTAGCACGACGCCTCGATCGCGATCTCGTAGCCACAGCCCTCTCGCACGGTCATCGGCGAGGTCAGCGAAATCCGGAAGTCGGGCGGAACCTCGGATGAGTCGTCCACCCGGACGAACCCGAACTGCGGGTTGTGGATCCAGCTCTTCGGGTTGCTCAGCGTCTGGCTGACCATCCGGGTGAAACCGTCGTCACCGCCGTAGCCCGTGGTATCGATGCCGTCTTCGACCTCGACGGTGTAGTGGAAGACCTTCGTAGTGCCCTCACCCGCCTGCGGATCGGCTCCCGGCACGGTGTGCCATGTCTTGTTCCCCGCTTCGGTGTACGGGCCGCCTTGCGGCAGCACGCCGGTGGGCAGGTTGATGTCGAACTGAGTCAGACCACGCGGCGGTGCGCCGATGATCTCGGTGCCCTGTGAGCCGATCGTCGGCGGAGCCTGCACGTCGACGGCGGTCGCGGGGGGCCCGGCGGGCATCACGGTGACGGTCTGGTAGAGCACCACACCCGTGATGACCGCCAGAATCGGCAGTGCGTAGGCTCGCCAGCCATAGGTCGCGACGAACCGGCCGGGCGCGCTCTGCTTGCGCCAGCGGCCTCGCGCATCGCGGTTGACGCGGACCCGCCCGGCATCTTCGGCCAACGGGTCACGCTGGGCGCGCAACGGTTCGCGCCACTCGCTGTGCAGCACCGGAGCGCGACTGTCCCCGCGACGCCCCGGGTCGTAGGTCACCGACCAAGGATGGCACAGTCCGGCCGCCGCACCCGGTTCGGCACGCCCGGATTCCCCGGGTCTGACCTGCTGGTGCCCGGGTGGGCACCGAGTTGGTAGTAGTGTCATCCCGACGATTCGCTGACGGATGTTCGAGTCGGCGTCGGATGTGGACAGAGGACTTGATGAGCGAGCTCGCCAACCCAGCAGCCGGCAGGCGGAGCGCCAAGCGGGCCAATGGCGATCGAACGCCGGCCGGCCAGGGTGGCACCTACAAGCGCGGCAACCGGCTGCCCCGGAACGAACGCCGGGGCCAGCTCTTGGCGGCTGCCAGTGAGGTCTTCGTCGACCGCGGTTATCACGCCGCCGGCATGGACGAAATCGCCGACCGCGCCGGTGTCAGCAAACCGGTTCTCTACCAACACTTCTCATCCAAGCTGGAACTCTACCTCGCGGTGCTCGCACGACACGTCGACAATCTGGTGTCGGGTGTGCGCCAGGCATTGCGCACCACCACCGACAACCGGCAGCGGGTGCGCGCCGCGGTGGCGGCCTTCTTCGACTTCATCGAGCACGACGGCCAGGGGTACCGGCTCATCTTCGAGAACGACTACGTCACCGAACCGACGGTGTCCGCTCAGGTGAAAGTGGCCACCGAGTCGTGCACCGACGCGGTGTTCGACCTGATCAGCCACGACTCCGGACTCGATCCACACCGAGCCCGGATGATCGCCGCCGGTCTGGTGAGCATCAGTGTGGACTCGGCCCGCTACTGGCTCGACAACGACCGCCCGATCGGCAAGGACGACGCCGTCGAGGGCACCGTCGCGTTCATCTGGGGCGGTTTGTCACACGTGCCGCTCACCCGCTCGTAATCGGCGGGGTGACCGGGCCTTCGCCGATGCCGAAGCCGACCCGACGACTGTCCGCGGGCCCCAACTCGACGTAGGCGACCCGGGCGGCCTGCACCAGGAAACGACGCCCCTTCTCGTCGGTCAGGCTCAGCACCTCCGAGCCTTTGCCCAGCGCGGCGGTCACCAGCCTTTCCAGCTCCTCGGGACTCTGCACGCTGTTGAAGACGAGCTCGCGCGGGCTGTCCGTGACACCGATCTTGACCTCCACGCTTGAACCCTTTCTCGATCTGCTGCACGCTCCCGGCATTCCCCGGGAAGTCCTAGCTGAAGGTTAGTGGAAGGCTGGGGCCGGATTGGCGTCAGTCGTTTCGCGGTCAGCGAAGGGGCCGGAAAACCAGCGAAGACCAGCCGTGACGCAGCCGGATATCCCCCCGACACACCCCGGCGCTGCCTGCACAGCGGCCGTCGCGCGGATACCATCGCTGTTAAGCAAGTTACTCATGTGATCAGAGTGACGACAGAGCATCGGTGGGTGAGGCTATGAGCAAGCCGTACTGGAGTGGCCCCGGGCGGGGAACCGCGAGCCGTTTCGCGGACGATCCTCCCCCCGACGCGGGTTCCGGGCAGGACCCCGGATACCACGGCTACGGC